>NZ_JBHVPG010000017.1:44589-145280 GCF_042887545.1 Streptomyces sp. NPDC057939 | reverse complement strand
GCCATCGGAGCCGAAGCGACCTTCGTCGCCCGCACCATCGACTCCGACCGCAAACACCTCACCGACGTCCTGCGCCGGGCCGCCGACCACCAGGGCACCGCACTCGTCGAGATCTACCAGAACTGCAACATCTTCAACGACGGCGCCTTCGACGCCCTCAAGGACAACGAACAGGCCCGCGAAGCCGTCATCCGCCTCGAACACGGCCAACCCATCCGCTTCGGCACCGACAACGACAAGGGCGTCGTACGCGACCCCGACACCGGCGAACTCCACGTCATCGAGATCACCCCCGACAACGAACACCGCGTCCTGATCCACGACGCCCACACCACCTCCCCCACCACCGCCTTCGCCCTCTCCCGCCTCGCCGACCCCGACACCCTCCACCACACCCCCATCGGCGTCCTGCGCAGCACCCACCGACCCG
Source organism: Streptomyces sp. NPDC057939 (assembly GCF_042887545.1). Lineage (NCBI taxonomy): Bacteria > Bacillati > Actinomycetota > Actinomycetes > Kitasatosporales > Streptomycetaceae > Streptomyces > Streptomyces sp. NPDC057939. Next base: position 144,850 of record NZ_JBHVPG010000017.1, on the reverse strand, counting down.
TCTACGACACCCTCATGGCCGACCAACTCGACACCGCCGTCGACCAGCACGGCAAGGGGGACCTGCGTACCCTCCTGGTCGGCCACGACACCTGGACCGCCACCGGCCGGTAACGCCGGGACCCCGGGGTCGGCATCGGGTTCGGGACGGGGACGGTCACCGGGATCGGCACCGGTGCGGGCACCCGCACCGGCACCGGAACAGGGCCGCAACCACATCCGAACCGAACCCGAAGCACACCCCCGCACAGTGCACCCATGACACCGACGACGACCTCTTCCACGCCCTCCCCGGACGCCCCCGGAAACACCCGAAACCCCCACCCCCGGCCGGCGAAGGCCGGCGCCCGCCAGTGGCTGGGCCTCGCCGTACTCCTCCTCCCCGTCGCCCTGATGACCGCCGACCTGGGCGTCCTGTGGCTGGCCACCCCGTACCTCACCGCCGACCTCCACCCCTCCAGCAGCCAACTGCTCTGGACCACCGACATGTACGGGTTCATGACCGCCGGGTTCCTGGTCATCATGGGCACGCTGGGCGACCGCATCGGACGCCGCAGGCTGCTCCTCGCCGGCTCCGTCGGGGTCATCGCCGCCTCGCTGCTCGCCGCGTACGCCCCCGACCCGCAGACCCTCATCGCGGCGCGGGCCCTGCTCGGCGTGGCGGGGGCCGCGGTGCTCCCGTCCACCCTGGCCCTGATCACCCACATGTTCACCGACGCACGGCAGCGGGCCACCGCCATCGCCATGTGGGTCACCGCCCTCTCCGTCGGGATCGCGATCGGCCCCGTCGTCGGCGGCGTCCTGCTGGACTCCTTCTGGTGGGGCTCGGTGTTCCTCCTCGGAGTCCCGGTCATGGTCCCCGTCGTCCTCCTGGCACCCCTGCTGCTCCCCGAGTACCGCGACCCGTCCGCCGGCCGCATCGACCTGCCCAGCGCCGCACTGTTCCTCCTCGCGATCCTCCCCGTCGTGTACGGCATCAAGAAGCTCGCCGAGTTCGGACCGCAGGCCACCCACCTGGCGGCCATCGCGGTCGGCGCGGTCTTCGCGGTCCTCTTCGTCCGCCGCCAGAACCGGCTGGCCGCCCCGCTCCTCGACCTGCGCCTGTTCACCCACCGCGCTTTCACCGGAGCCCTGTTGACCCTGCTGCTCGGCATGATGGCCCTGAACGGCATCGAGTACCTGGTACCCCAGCACCTCCTGGCCATCGGCGGTCTGTCCCCGCTCACGGCGGGCCTGTGGCTGCTGCCCGGCGCGGCCGGGCTCGTCCTCGGCTCCCAACTCACCCCGGTGCTGGCCCGCCGCACCCGCCCCGCGCACGTGATCCTCGGGGGCCTGGCCGCCACGCTGCCCGGGTTCTGGTTGGCCACGCAGCCCGGCGTGCCGGCGGTCTCCCTGGGCCTCGCGCTCGTCATGTTCGGCATCGCCCCGATCAGCGTGCTCGGCACCGCGCTCGCCGTGGGATCGGCCCCGGCGGAGAAGGCCGGTTCGGCCGCGGCGACCGGCCAGACCGCCTACGACCTCGGGCTGGCCCTCGGCATCGCCGGTACCGGCAGCGTCGCGGTGGCCGTCTACCGCGACGAGGTCGCCGCCACCGCCCCGCCCGGGCTGCCCGCCGACGCCCTCGCCTCCGCCCGCGACACCATCGGCGGCGCGACGGACGCGGCCGCCCAACTCCCCACCGCCCTCGGCTCCGACCTCCTGACCGTCGCCCGGGACTCCTTCAGTACCGGCTTCCACACGGCGTCCCTGGTCAGCGCCGCCCTGGCCGTCCTGACGGCGGTCGCGGTGGCCGCTCTCCTCCGCCACATCCCGCCGATCGGCAGCAGCACGGAACCCTGACCGGCCCCACGAAGAGCCGGGCACCACCACCCGGCGACACCCCGGCATGACGGCCTCCCCCCGAGCGCCGCCAGGCCGGGGCGCCGGCGCGCCGGCTCACAGGTCGGTGTACGGGGGGATCACGCGGACGATCGCGACGAGACGGAGCCGGGGCAAGGGGAGGGCGTGGAACCAGCCGTCCGAGAGGAGCGGAATCCGCCGCAGCCCTCCGGGGACGCCACGACGGGCGCCCTCGCCGATGTCGTTGACATCGACTCCGACTTCGGCGAGAGCGATGAGCTCGGTGGCCAGCCGCTCGACCTCGGCGACGACGTGAGAAGGCAGACCCTTGACGACGTGCCCGGCATCGGGGTCGTACTCCCACCGCCAGTCGCTCAAGACCCGCCGCCATGGTCCGGACCGGCCTCTGAAGCAGCCTTGTCCAGGATCCGTCCGATCTCCGCGGCGATCGCCCGCCCCTCCTCCACGTCGCTCACGTGTGCCGCGCGGGCCTCCAGGTGCCGCAGCCGCGCCGCCAGGTCCGGGTGCCGCTCGATCGCCACGTGCAGTGCCCACTGGCGCAGGAAACGGCGCATCGGTGCCGAACTGACTTCCTGCCGTGCCCGGGCGACGGCCGCCGCACGCTCGGCATCGAAAGTGGCCACCGCATCCGGCGCGATCCGCGTCAACGCCGCCCGGAGCTCCTCCACGGTGGCCGCCGGCTGCGGCACACCACCGGCCCCGGCAGGTTCGGCTGCGAAGCTCATGCGGCGTCCTTTTGCCCATTGCCCTGCCGGCGCCGGTGCGCGGCGGCCAGGGTGGAGACGTGCTGGCGTGACCAGCCGACCTGGGCGGCGACCGCCGCGGGCCCGCCCCGTTCGTACCCGGCGGCGATACGGCCGGCCGCCTCACCGAGGGCGCCTCGCGCCTGCTCCAGAGCCATGGTGCATTCCTCGACCTTCTGCGCCAGCCGGTCCAGGTGCCGGGCTTCGCCCGGGTCCAGCGCCACGTGGGTCGGGCGGGGTGAGGTCTTCATGACCCGAGCGTGTCCCATGTGCCCCACCATCGCAAGCGCGCTTGACAATGTCGATCGCGGTGGATCCGGTGGCTGCGAGGGAGGCGCACGGCGGGCTGTGGTGTCGACCCGCCGGCAGCCGACCGGCGGGTCGGTGAACCGTCTCAGGCGGGCCCGTCGGCCGGTCGGGGTTCGCGCCACATCGTCCAGAGGGTGGGGCCGCCGCCGGGCAGGTGGACCTCCTCGCGGATCGTGAAGCCGAAGTGTTCGTAGAAGGGGAGGTTCGACGGCTTCGAGGACTCCAGGTGGGCCGGCAGGCCCGACGCGTCCGCCCGGGCGAGGCCCGAGCGCAGGAGGGCGGCTCCGTGGCCCCGGCCCTGGGCGGCCGGGTCGGCGCCGATGAGCGACAAGGACCAGTGCGCCTCCCCGGGGGCGTGCCCGGCGGCCGTTTCGACGGCCGCGCCGAACAGCTCGGCCCGGTCGCCGAGGATGTCCCGGAGTTCCCGGATGGTGTCCGCGTCGGGTACGGCCTTGGCCTGGGCCTCCGGCGCCACCCAGAAAGCGGCCGCCGAGTCGGTGCGCTCGCACACGCCGTGGTGGACGTACTGCCGGGTGAAGAGCGTGGCGAAGTACCGGCCCAGCGCGGTCTCCCTGACCGCGTCCTCGGGGAAGAACCAGCGCATCATCGGGTCGTCCTCGAAGGCCCTGGCCAGGGTGCGGCTGATCAGGGACGTGTCGTCGAGCGTTGCAGTTTTCGGCACGTTCGGTATCGGCATGAGCGTCATTCTGCACCCGATGATCTTGAGGAATGGGACGGGGTACCGGTTCGGAACGCCCCGCCGCGGCCTCCCGCCGCCGGTCGGACGAGGGCGAGGACGGCGACTGCGGGAGCGGCGTAGATCATGGGAAAGGCGACGTGCGCGTAGGCGCGGGCGCGCACGACGGTGATGACGGCGCCGGTGAAGTAGAGGACGAGGCCGATCGCGGCCGCGACGCCGACGGCGGGGACGAACAGGCCCACGACGAGGCCGGCGGCCCCGGCGACCTTGGCGGCGCCGAGCCGGTTCCACCAGCCGCGCGGGACGCCGTACGCGGCGAGGGGTTCGACGGTGAACCCGGCGCCGAAGAAGATCGAGGCGCCGGAGAAACCGGCCATGAAGGCGGCGACCAGGGTGACTACGGTGGCGGTGGTGGACATCGGGGCTCCTCGCGGCGGGCTCGTCGTGCTGGACACCCCCATGACCCGCCGCGAGGAACGGATGTGACAGCCGCCCGGAACTATTTCTCCCGCGAGAGTTCCGCGAGCAGCACCGCGGCGAACTCCCCGGGGTGCTCGGTGCAACCGACGTGTCCGCCCGGGAACTCCGCGAAGCCCGCCCCGGTCAGCTCCGCCAGCCTGCGGGCCGGCCCGTACAGGGCCGGCATCGCGCGCGAATCCCGTCCGGCCGCCAACACCAGCCGGTCCGCGGCGGCCCGGAGCGCCGCCACGTCCGGCACGCTCGACGTGAACGGACACAGGACGTGCTCCAGGAACACGGGCAGGTTGGCGTACATGCGCGGCGCCATCTCCTGTACCTCGGGCGGCAGTTCGGTGGCCTCCTCCCGGTCCGGGCCCTCGCCGAGTCCCGCCCCGAGGTGGGCCATCGCAGCCGCCGCTCCCCGGGCCCGGAACACCTCGCGCACCTCGTGGAACATGGCCCGGTACGGCGCGGGATCCTCCAGCGCCTCCACCAGCGGCGGCTCGTGCGCCACGACCCGGCGCACCCGCTCCGGATGACGGGCCAGCAGGTCCAGCGCGGCGACGGCTCCCGCACTGCAACCGAGGACGTACGCCGGCTCGTGCGGGGAGTGCAGTTCGAGCAGCCGGTACGCGTCGTCCGCCCAGTCCGCCACCCGATGGTCGGCGGCGGGCCCGTCGAGCGGGCTGCGGGACTGGCCGCGCGGATCGAAGGACACCACCGTGTACCCGCCGGCGGCGAGGTCCCCGGCCATCCCCGCGTACAGTCCGGCGTCCGCCCCGCCGCCCGGGATCAACAGCAGTACCGGGCCGCTGCCCCGGCGCTCGTGGTACAGGGTGGCGCCGGGCACGGCGAGGGCGCCGGTCGTGGGGGTCGTGTTCATCGGTCGGTGCTCCCGTCGGGCCGCGGCGGCCAGTTCTCCAGCAGGACGTGCAGTGCGTCGAGCGAGCGTGCCCAGGAGTCCCGCACCTCACGGGAGTGCCCGAAGCCGCCGCTGAGTTCGAGGTGGACGTAGCCGTGGAAGGTGCTGCGCAGCAGCCGCCCCGCATCGGTCAGGTCCGGTTCGGTCAGCCCGTAGCCGCGGAGCATCCCGTACGTCAGCTCCACACTGCGGGCGAAGCCCTTCGAGCCCGCCACCTCGTCGGGGTCGAACCGCATCTGCGTCGCCGCGTAGCGGCCGGGGTGTTCCAGGGCGTACGCACGGTAGGCGTCGGCGAAGCCGACCAGCGCGTCCTTGCCCGACCGGCCCGCGACGGCGGCCGCGATGAGGTCCGTCATCTCCTCGGAGGCCAACAGGGCGACCCGGACCCGCAGGTCCCGCAGGCTCCGGACGTGCGCGTACAGGCTGGCGTCCTTGACGCCGAACCGCCGGGCGAGCGCGGACAGGGTGACCTTGTCGAGCCCCTCCTCGTCCGCCATCGCGGCTGCCGCCAGCGTCAGCACGCCGGGGCTCAGTCCCGCTCTCACCATTCGGCGCCTCCCTCAGTCGAAACTTGTGCTCCTAGGGAAAAACCTAGAGGTATTAGGAAGCGTGGGCAACGTCATTTCCGGCCGGACGCCGCCGCCCCGTCGTACGCCCCCGCCCCGTCGTACGCCGTCACCGCGGCGTCGGCTGCGGCGAACACCTCCCGGGCGCGCTCCGGCCGGAGCGCCTGCGGAACCCCCGAGAACTCCGTGCCGTGCAGCAGCCGCACCTGCGCCCCCTCCACCCCGCAGAACTCCGACACCCCCACCCGGAGCTGGATTTCGAGGGCGGCGCCGAGCCCGGAGCTCTCGTACTCGGCGGCCGTGCCCCCGGCCAGCCCGAGCCACAGCATCCGCTTCCCCCGGAGCGTCGGGGTGCTCCGCCCGTACGCGAAGCCGTAGTTCCACACCCGGTCGATCCAGCCCTTCACCACGGCCGGCGGAGCGAACCACCACACCGGGAAGACCACCACCACCTCGTCGGCCTCCTCGACGCGCCGCATGTGGGCGTGCACCTCGGGCGAGTACCGCTTCCCCCGGTCCTGCCAGTCCGGTTCGTCGATCGGCGTCAGCCGCGGGTCGAAGTCCTCCGCGTACAGGTCCAGGAGGTCCACCGTGTTCCCCTCCGCCCGCCGGCGGAGCCGGATGCGCTCCGCCACCTGCGCCGTGAGGGAATCGCTGCGGGGATGGGCGAGGACGAGCAGGGTCCGGGTCACGACGAACCTCCATGGAGGGGAGCGGGGCGGGGGGAGCGGGGGCGAGGGATGCGGGACGCGGGCGGGGTGACGGGACGCGCCGTCAGATGCCCAGCCCCGAGCCTCCGCTGACGTCGATGTTCTGCCCGGTCACCCAGCGGGCGTCGTCCGTGGCGAGGAAGGCGACCACATCGGCGACGTCGTCCGGCTGCCCGACCCGGTCGAAGACGGAGAAGCCCGCCGCGTGCGCCTTCGCGGCCGGATCGGCCATCCACGGGTGGATGTCGGTCTCGATCGTCCCCGGCGACACCGCGTTGACCGTGATCCCCCGCGGGCCCAGCGTTTGGGCCAGGGTCAGCGTGAGCACCTCCACCGCGCCCTTGCTGGCGGCGTACGAGGTCATCCCGGGGAAGGCGACCTTCGTGACGCCCGACGAGACGTTGATGATGCGACCGCCGTCCCGCAGCCGGTCCAAGCCCTTCTGGATGATGAAGAACGGCGCCTTCGCGTTGACCGCGAAGACCTTGTCGTAGTCGGCCTCCGACACCTCGTGGATCAGCCCCGGACCCGCGATGCCCGCGTTGTTCACCAGGATGTCCACCCCGTCGGCGTGCTCGTCGAAGGCCGCCCACAGGGCCTCCGCGTCGCCGGGCAGCCCCAGCTCGGCCCGGATCGCGAACGCCTGCCCGCGCGCCGCCTCGATCGTGCTCACGGTCTCCTTCGCGGCGGCCTCGTTCCCCGCGTAGTGGACGGCTACCCGTGCGCCCCGCGCCGCCAGTGCCAGCGCGATGCTCCGGCCGATGCCCCGGCTCGAACCGGTGACCAGTGCCGTCCTGCCGTCGAGCTTGCCCATGACGCTCTCCTTCTCGTGCGTGTTCTCCTCGCCGGCGCCCTTGCGGCTCCGACAGGAGGAACACTGCGGGCGAGCGGCTCGGATCCGGTTCGGAACCCGTTACGGCCCTGTTCGGGGCCGGGTTACGGTGATCACATGCGATTCGGGGTGCTGGGACAGCTGGGTGTCTGGACGGCCGACGGAACACCCGTGAGGGTGCCCGAGCTGAAGGTGCGGACCCTGCTCGCCTCCCTCCTCGTCGACGCGGGCCGGCCCGTCGCCGTCCACCGCCTGATCGACGACCTGTGGGGCGAGGAACTCCCCGGCAACCCGACCCGGGCGCTCCAGGCCAAGGTCTCGCAACTGCGCCGGGCCCTCGACGAAGCAGAACCGGGCGCGCGTTCCCTGATCGAGTCCCAGGCACCCGGGTACGTCCTGCACACCGGGGACACCACCCTCGACACCGCCGCCTTCACCGCCCTCGCCGGCCGTGCCCGCGCCACCGCCGAACCCTCCGTCCGCGCCGCGCTGTTCGCCGACGCCCTCGCCGTCTGGCGCGGCCCCGCGTTCGCCGGCTTCGAGGCGGAGACCTTCACCCGGGCCGCCGCGGACCGCCTGGAGGAGGAGCGGCTCCTCGTGCGCGAGGAGCGGGCCGAGGCCCGCCTCGCCCTCGGCGAACACGCGGAGCTCGTCGGGGAACTCGCCGAGCTCGTCGCCCGTCACCCCCTGCGCGAACGGCTGCGCGCCGCACACCTGCGGGCCCTGTACGGCGCGGGCCGGCAGAGCGAGGCGCTCGCCGGGTACGAGGACCTGCGCGCCCGGCTCGCGGACGAACTCGGCCTCGACCCCGGCCCCGCGCTGACCGAGCTCCGCCAAGCCATCCTGACCCAGGATCCCGACCTCATGACCCGCCCGCCGAGGCCCGCGGCCGCGGCGGGAACCCCGGTCGGGCCGTTCGCGGTGCCCGCCGCGGGTTCCGGCGCCGCGCTCCCCGGCACCACCGCCCCCGCCCGCACCGCCCCCGGCCCCACCGCCACGGGCACCGACCCCGCCCGCACCAACCTGCCCGCCGCGCTCACCCCGCTCCTCGGCCGTGACCGGGCCGTGGCGGCCGTGCGCGAACTCGTCGCCACCCGCCGCCTGGTCACCCTCACCGGCCCCGGCGGGGTGGGCAAGACCCGCCTCGCCGTCGAGTCCGCCACCGGCCTGGAGACGGGCTTCCGCGACGGGGTCTGGCTGGTCGAACTCGCGGCCGCCGCCCGCCCGCCCCGTGCCGGGGACCCGCCCACCACCGAGGTCGCCGAGGCCGTGGCCACCGCCCTCGGCATCCGCGACGACGCCGTGTGGGGCATACCCGCCCCCGACCAGCGGCGACTCACGCCCGACCGGCGCCTCGCCGCCACCCTGCGCGACCGCGAACTGCTCCTCGTGCTCGACAACTGCGAACACCTCGCCGACGAGGTCGCAGCCCTCACCGAATTGCTCCTGCGCACCGCCCCCGGCCTGCGCGTCCTGACGACCAGCCAGGAACCCCTCGCGCTCGCCGGCGAAACCCTGTGGACCGTACCCACCCTCGAACTCCCCTCGGCCGTCGAGCTGTTCACGGCCCGCGCCACCGCCGGCGCGCCCGGCCTCGTCCTCGACACCGACGACCGGGAAACCGTCGAAGCCATCTGCCGCCGCCTCGACGGCATTCCGCTCGCCCTGGAACTCGCCGCGACCAGGGTCCGCGCCCTGGGCACCCGGGGCGTCCTCGACCGCCTCGACGACCGGTTCCGTCTGCTCAGCTCCGGCCGGCGCGGCGCACCCGCCCGCCAACAGACCCTGCGCGCCGTCATCGACTGGAGCTGGGACCTGCTCGGCGCCCCCGAACGGGCCGTACTGCGCCGCCTGTGCGTGCACGCCGAAGGCTGCACCCTGCGGGCCGCCGAGGAGGTGTGCGCGGGCGACGGGACCGGAGCCGCCGACAGCATCGAAGCCGCGGACGTCCTCGACCTGCTGGCCCGCCTCGTCGACCGCTCCCTGCTCACCCTCACCCACACCCCGGCAGGCCCCCGCTACCGGCTGCTCGAATCGGTCGCCGCGTACTGCGCCGAACGCCTCGACGAGGCCGCCGAGACGCACGCCGCCCGCACCCGCCACCTCACCCACCACCTCGCCCTGGCCGAAAGCGCCGCCCCCCGGCTGCGCACCGCCGACCAGCAGGCCTGGCTGGAGCGCCTCGACGCCGAGGCCGCCAACCTCCGGGCCGCCCTCGCCCACGCCGTCACCACGACCCCGCCCGTGACGACGACCCCTTCCGCGTCCCCGTCCCCGTCCACGCGTGAGCCGGCCGACCCCACCGCGTCCGCCGACGCCGCTCTGCGCCTGGTCGTCGCCCTGTCCTGGTACTGGGTCCTGCGGGGCCGCCTCGGCGAAGGAGGCCGCTCCCTGGAAGCCGCCCTCGCCGCCGCCCCGGCCGGAGCCGCCCCCGCGCTCCGCGCCCACGTCGAGGTGCTGCGCGCCGGATTCGCCGTCATGGCGGGGGAGGGGGCGGACCGTGCGGACCGCGTCCACGAAGCCCTGCGCGCCCACGAGGACAGCGCCACCGCACACGACCTCGCCCGGAGCCGCTGGTTCCTCGCCCACGCCCTGTGCGTCACCGGCGACTTCACCCTGGGCCGGGAGCTCACCGCCCTGGCACTGGAGGGGTTCACCGCCGCCCGCGACGACTGGGGCACGGCCGCCGCGCTCGCCGACCGCTCCGCCCAACGGCTGATGCGCGGAGACCTCGACGGAGCCCGCCTCGACGGCACCCGCAGCGCCGCCCTGTTCACCGCGACCGGGGACTCCGCCGCCCTGCTGGGCACGGTCTACCCCCTCGCCACCCTCGCCGAGATCCACGGCGACTACCCCGAGGCCGCCCGCCTGCGGCAGGAGGCCCTGGAAACCGCCGAACGCCTCGGCCTGACCACCCAGGCCGCCGACCTGCTCTCCGGCCTCGGCCGCGGCGCCCTGCTGAGCGGCGACCTGGACGCCGCGCACGACCTGCACGAACGCTCGCGCCGACTGGCCGCCGAACAGGGCTTCCAGGCCGGGGAGATCAACGCCGTACTCGGCCTGGGCCTCGGCGCCCGCCGCGCCGGCGACATCCCGGCCGCCGAGGCCCACATGCGGCGCGTCCTGGACTGGCACCGCTCCGTCGGCCTCGACGGGGCCAACGCGCTGGTCCTGGCCGAGCTCGGCCACTGCGCCGAACTGCGCGGCGACGCCGCCGGCGCCCTCGCCCTCCAGGAGGAGGGCCTCGCCACGGCCGCCACCACCGGTGACCCGCGCGCCCTGGCCCTCGCGCTCGAAGGACTCGCCGCGGCCCTGGCCCGGTCGGGCCGGAGCGCCGCGGCGGCCGCGCTCCTCGGTTCGGCCGATGCCGCCCGCCGCCGGGCCGGAGCCCCGCTCCCCCCGGCGGAACGCGTCGACGTGGACCGCGTCACGGCCTCGGCCCGCACCGCCCTCGGTCCGACCGCCTTCGACCGCGCGTTCCTCCACGGCGCCGGCCACCCTCCGGAAACGGCCTACGACCGCCTCGCCGGGTACGGGGGCGCGGTCGATTCCTGACCATCGGCCGAATGGGTGAGCGGTGCGATCCCGCCACGCCGGCGAGCGGTCCCGGCCCGCCGCCAACCTGCCCGTTTTACCGGCCGACGGCTGGGGAGTAATGAGCGCGGGAGCCGGACGCGACGACAGCGCGAGGCCCCGACGAACGGAAGGCACGGCATGGCTCAGGGGACTGTGAAGTGGTTCAACGCGGAGAAGGGGTTCGGGTTCATCGCCCCGGACGACGGCACCGCCGACGTCTTCGTGCACTTCTCCGCGATCGATTCGACGGGCTACCGCTCGCTGGACGAGAACCAGCGGGTCGACTTCACCACCTCGCAGGGCCCCAAGGGTCCGCAGGCCGAACAGGTCCGCCCGATCTGACCGGAGCACGTCGGGTCCGCCGGGCGGCGGACCCGACGGCCGACCGGGGGCGGGGAGCGGCGGGCCCGGGGTGTTCGGGGCTCCCGGGGCGGACCTGACGGATCGGACCGGAGGCCGGAATATCCCCGGCGGGCGGGGAGGTTGGAGGCGTCGACCACCACCGATCGCCCGTACCGGAGCAGACATGACCACCGACGCCGCCCGCTCGTTCCTCTTCGTCCTGGGCAGTTCCCGGCCCGACGGCAACACCGAGATCCTCGCCCGTACGGCCGCCGCGCAACTGCCGGCCGACGTCCCGCAGCAGTGGGTGGACCTGGCCAGGCTCCCGCTCCCCGACTTCCAGGACGGCCGCCACGAGGGCGACACCTGGGCGGTCGGTGAGAACGAGGAGACCCTGCGGCGGGCCACCCTGGAGGCCACGGACATAGTCCTCGCCTCACCCCTGTACTGGTACACCCTCTCCGCCAACACCAAGCGGTACCTCGACTACTGGTCCGGTTGGCTGGCGGTCCCGGAGCTGGACTTCAAGCGGCGCATGGCGGGCCGCACCCTGTGGGGCGTCACGGCCATGGCCGACCACGACGAGGCCGTCACCGACGGCCTGACCACCACCCTCACCAACACGGCCGCCTACCTGCGGATGCGCTTCGGCGGCGTCCTCCTCGGCAACGGCTCGCGGCCCGGCCAGGTGCGGAACGACGAGCGGGCGATGATCCGCGCCAAGACCTTCTTCGAGGGCGAGGCCCCCCTCGCGCACTTCCCCAACGAACAGCCGTAACAGCAGTACCGAGCGAAGCCGTCGAAGCCGTCGAAGCAGTCGGAAGAGGCCGGGCCGCAGCCGCGGCAGCCGTCCGGGCGCGTCGCCGTCCGCGGGTCAGGACGTCCCGCGGCGGCGCACGTGCAGATGACCGTCGAGCGGGAAGGCGGGCGGCGCCGCGGGCAGGATCCGGTCGAAGGCGTAACCGCCCTTCCGCGCGACGCCGCACGAAGCCCGGTTGTCCTCCTGGTGCAGGAGTTCCAGGAACTCCAGGAACCCCGGACCGTCGGCGCCGAAGGCGTCGAACGCCCACCCGGTGACCGCGTCCAGCGCCCGCGACGCCACGCCCCGTCCCCGCGCGTGCGCGGCCGTCCAATAGCCCACCTCGGCCGACGCCTTGCCCGGCGCGACCTCCTTCAGCGAGACGCCGCCGACGAGCCGCCCGGGCCCGGCCGCCGCCCCCGGCGGCACCTCCCGCACGGCGAACCCGAACCGCGTGCCGGCCTCCCACGCCAGGCGCTGCTCCCGCACCCACGCCGTCCCGTCGGCCGCGTTCACGACGGGGGAGCCGGTCCAGCTGCCGAACGCCGGGTCGCTGACCACCTCGACGAGCGCGTCGACGTCCCGCACGCCCCAGGGGCGCAGTTCGAGCGCGGGAGCGGACGGCGTCGCACCCGCCCGGAGAGTCACGACGGAATCCATCGGCCCAGGATAGGGCGGAGGCACCGCCCCCTTCGGTCCGGCCGACCCGCCCCTCCCCATCGCTGAGCCGGCGCGGTTGGATGGATCCATGTCGACACCGACCGGCCCCCAGTGGGTGAAACTCGCACTCGACCTGAACACCTTCGACGCCCGCCGCTTCGGCGCCTACGTGGCGCGGGCCCGCACCCAGGGCATCCGGCTGACCACGTTCGACGAACTGGGGGACACCCCCGCGCACCGCAGGACGCTGTACGAACTGAACAGGACCTGCTCCGCCGACATCCCGGAACGGGGCGAGTTCCACACGTTCGACGAGTACCTCGGACGCCGCTTCGACACCCCCTCCTACGACCCGCGCGGCATCGTCGTCGCCCTGGACGGCGACACCTGGGTGGGGATGGCCGCCACGTCCCACCACGACGGCCACCTCTTCAACGAGATGACCGGCGTCCTGGCCGGCCACCGGGGCCGCGGCCTGTCCATCGCCATGAAGACGATCGGCACGCGGTTCGCCGGACTGTACGGGGCGCGTCAGATCCGCACCGTCCACCACCCGGCCAACACGAACGCCATCGCGATGAACCGGAAGATGGGCTTCGTCGACGCCGACTGGCCCTACCCCTGACCTCCCCCACCGCCGCGGGCCCCGTCAGCCGTGCCACACCCCGGTTCCCGCGGTGGACGTGACGTACGCGGAGAAGTCGCGGGGCGCGCGGCCCAGGGCCTGCCGCACCCCGTCGGCCGGCTCCGCGAACAGGTCGTCACCGATCCAGCCGTACAACGTGTTCAGCAGGTCGACGTGGTCCCCCGACAGCCCGTGCCGCTCCGCGGCGTACGTCGCGAAGTCCTCCGGGGACACGGGACGGTAGACGAGGCTCCGGCCGGTGGCCCGGGCGATCCCCTCGGCCACCTCGCGCAGCGGCACCGGTCGCGGCCCGGTCAGCGCGTAGGACCGGCCGGCGTGGCCGTCCTGCGTGAGCGCGGCCACGGCGACGTCGGCGATGTCGTCGGCGTCGACGAACGGCTCGCTGCCCTCCCCGGCCGACATCACCACGTCCCCGGCGAGGACCTGCGCGCGGAAGAACGGGTCCTCACTGAAGTTCTGCGCGAACCAGGCGGGCTTCAGGACCGTCCACTCGGCGCCGGACTCACGTACCGCCCGCTCACAGGGCAGTTTCTCCTCCCCGTCCGGCACGACCCAGTCCCGGGCGGACAACAGCACCAGCCGCCGCACCCCGCGGGACACGGCCAGCTCGGCGAAGGACCGCATCGACGCCGCCGCGTCGGCGAGCTGCGAGTCGACCAGGTACGCCGCGCCGACGCCCTCCAACGCCCGCTCCCAGGTGTTCGCGTCGTTCCAGTCGAAGGGCGCGGGCCCCTTCCTGGAGCCCACCCGTACCTCGTGGCCGCGCTCCGCGAGGCGCGCGACCACACGGCGTCCGGTCTTTCCCGTACCGCCCAGAACCAGGACCTGCTGTTTCGTCGTCATGCGACCAGTCAAACCGGCCCCGGTGAGCGGCAAAATGGTTCTCCCGCTCACATCGATGTTCCGGCGTCTCACCGACAGGTTCTAGGCTCGCCGTATGGACGCACTGGCAAGCCTGCTTCACGAAGTGCGGTCGGACGGCGCGCTGTTCAGCCGGAACGTGCTGGCGTCGCCCTGGTCGGTCCGGTTCGCCGACCGGTCCCCCCTCACCCTGCTCACGATGCTCCGGGGATCCGGCTGGATCCTCCCCGGCGGTGAGGGCGCGGGCGCCCGGCCCGTGGCGCTCGCCGAGGGCGACGTGGCCGTCGTCGTCGGCCCCGAGCCGTTCACCATCGCCGACGAGTCCGCTCCCGCGACCCGCCCCCTCTACGTACGGCACGGCCCCGACCACTGCACCACGGCCGACGGCGAGGAGGTCTCCGACGACGTCATCCTCGGCCTGCGCACCTGCGGGAACACCGCGGACGGTCCGAACGTCCTGCTGACCGGCAGCCACCAGGTCGGCGGACGCGTCTCCGAGCGGCTGCTGAGCGCCCTGCCCCGGGTGCTCGTCGTACGCAACGGCGGCGAGCCCGGACCGATCCTGGAACTCACCGCCCTGGAGGTCGGCCGGGACGACCCCGGGCAACAGGTGGTCCTCGACCGGCTCCTGGACCTGCTCCTGCCGGTCACCCTCCGGGAATGGTTCGCCCGCCCGGAATCCGATCCCCCCGGCTGGTACCGCGCTCTCGGCGACCCCGTCGCGGGGAAGGCGCTGCGCCTCATGCACGACCGGCCCGCGCGCCCCTGGACGGTGGCGGCACTCGCGGCGGAAGCCGGTGTCTCACGTGCGACGTTCGCCCGCCGCTTCGGTGAACTCGTCGGGCGACCGCCCATGGCCTACCTGGCCGGTTGGCGCCTCGCCCTGGCCGCCGACCTCTTGGCCCGCACCGACGCCACCGTGGAATCCATCGCCCGGCAGGTCGGCTACCGCAGCGCCTTCGGCCTGAGCGTCGCCTTCCACCGCGTTCACGGGATCCGTCCCGGCGAGCACCGCGCCGCCGCCCGGCAGGGGCGTCAGTACACCAGCCGGTACGTCGAGTCCTTCGGGACCGGGTGCGGCGCCTCGTCGGTGTAGAGGATCCGGAGCGTCGTGAAGCGGTCCAGGTCGGGGTGGTCGGGCCAGCGCTCCGGGTTGGCCAGGGTCACCGTCACCGGGTACGGGCGGAAACGACCCGCCGCGCAGTAGGGGCGGCAGTCGTTGACCATGTCCGTGCCCGTGGCCGTCGCGGTGTGCGACCCCCAGGTCTTCCAGTGCAGGTCGACGAGGCGGTTGTTCCCGTCGCCGCAGGCCAGCAGGTACTCCTCGGGCCGCACCTGGGCCTGGTCGAAGCAGTCGACGACCACGACGGGATCCGGGGCCGGGGCGATCTGCGCGGAGGCCGGTACGGCACCCGCGACGAGGGCCGCCGCCGCACACGCGATGGTTGCCGTCCGCAACCCGAACCGTGCGCCGTGACGTGCCCGGAACCCGACTGTGCGGGCGGGCCTGCGACCGTCCACCGAAGCGTCCACGACACCCTCCTCGCCCTGCGACCGATCACACCCAGCCTCTCCCAGATGTGCCGTGCCCGCATCAGCTGACGCGGCCGTTACGTTCCGTCGACCACGTGTCGCTCGGGGAGTCCGCCCGTGGACCGCCCGCCGGCGGTCCCGTCGACGCGACCGCCTCCCTGGTCGCGGCGCGGGCGGGCTACTCCGGTTCGGTGGGCACCGGGGCGGGCCAGGCGTGCTCCGGGGTCACGATCGAGGTGACCGTGTTCCCGATGATGGAGGACAGGTTCTTCCCGTCGTGGTCTACGTCGGAGTTGACGAGGACGACGAGGGAGGCGTTCTCCGCGGGGAGCTGCGCGGCGATGGATTCGTAGCCGGGTATCTCGCCGTTGTGGCCCAGCCATCCGTTGGTGTCGAGGATGCCGAGACCGTACGAGATGCCGGGGAAGCCCGTCGGGAGCGTCCGCAGCCGTTCCGCCTGCGTCTTCGCGGTCAGCAGTCGGCCGTCCGCCAGGGCGGGGACCCAGGCGCGCAGGTCGTCGAGGTCGGAGACGACGGAGCCGGCGGCCCACCCCCACGAGGGGTCCCAACCGGTGGCGTCGGCGACGGCGCCGTCGGGCGTGAAGTCGCTGTACCCGTGGGCGTGCGGGTCGGGCATGGTGCCGTCGGTCGCCAACGACGTGTCGGTCAACCTCAGCGGCGCGAACACCCGGTCCCGGAGGAAGTCACCGAGGCGCTGCCCGCTCACCTTCTCGACCAGGAGCCCGAGGAGGATGGTGTTGGTGTTGCTGTAGTCCCACTTGGCGCCGGGTGCGAAGCCCGGCGGGTGCGCGAAGGCGACGTCGAGCACCTGGCGCGGGGTGTACGCGCGGTGCGGGTCGGCGCGCAGGCCCGCGAGGAACTTCTCGTCCCGGGTGTAGTCGAAGAGACCGCTCCGCATGTCGGCCAGTTGTCGCACGGTGATGGTGTCCCCGCCGGGGACGCCGGTCACGTACCGGGAGATCGGGTCGTCGAGCCCGACCTCGCCCCGGTCCACCAACTGGAGGACGGCGGTGACGGTGAAGGTCTTCGTGACGCTGCCGATCCGGGTGAAGAGGTCCGCCTACATGGGGGCGCCGGTCTTCTTGTCGCCGACGCCGAAGGACTTCTCGTACGTGCCGCGGCCGGGTACCCACACGCCGACGTTGAGGCCCGGGATCCCGGCCTCCTTCATGACCTTCGTGATGGCCGCGTCGAGCCGCGCCACCGTGGCCGGGTCGAAGTCCTGGCGGGCCGGGGCGGCGGTGCCCGCGCACAGGGTCACCAGGAGGACGGCGACGGCCGCGGGCACGCCGGCGCGGCGGTACGGGTACGCGCGACCCGGGGACGTGCGGGATGCGCGGGCCATGCGGGCCATGGGGGACGTACGGGGCGTGCGGGACCTGCGCATGGCCGGTCACCTTCGATTCACCTCGACCGGACGTCGTCGATCCCCCCGAGGCGTCCCCACCATCCTAGGATCGCCCGCCCGACCGGGCGACCCGGCCCGGGACCGCGCCGTCGGGACGGCAGTCGGGCTCTCCGTCAGGCCCGGCGGTAGGTCCGGCGGGCGGACAGGTGCGCGCGGACGGTGTCGCCCCGCCACAGCTTCGTCTCGCCCTCGTCCCACTGGTCGGGCGCGGGCCACCGGCCGCGACTGATGTCGGACCTGACGGTGTCCGGCTGCAGGTTGGCCGCCGCGGCGATCTCGACCACCGTGTACAGGCGGTCGGGATCGAGCTGGGCGGTCTCCCGGATGTGGTGTTCGCTGAAGAAGGCGGCCACGGCTGCCGGGTCGAACTCCTTGTTGCGACCGCGCTTGCCGGTGCTCTCCGGCCAACGCGCGTGCCGGCCCCACCGGGGGTTCTCGGAGATGTAGCGGGCGCTCATCCCGTAGTGCGCGGCTATCTCGGTGTAGGTGACGCCGATGCGGCCCCTCGGAGGGACGGGAGCGCTGTTCTCTGCCATGCGGCCGGCTTCCTTTGTTCGACTTCTGCTGGACGGCGGAGGTGGGCGGGCCGCAACGTCGTGGTCCGGTCCGCCTGCGGGTCCCGTCACCCGCT
The DNA here is from genome assembly GCF_042887545.1 of Streptomyces sp. NPDC057939. Lineage (NCBI taxonomy): Bacteria > Bacillati > Actinomycetota > Actinomycetes > Kitasatosporales > Streptomycetaceae > Streptomyces > Streptomyces sp. NPDC057939. The sequence continues at coordinate 127,273 of NZ_JBHVPG010000017.1, read as the reverse complement.
TCCTGCCGCGCGGCGGCATTCAATCGTATGCAACCATGCCCGGACAAACAGGAGTTGGACTCGCAACATCCCCTTCATGGGGAGGTGGGGGTAACCGTGACGGGCCTGCTGTTGGAGCTCCTCCTCGGATCGCTGCTGACGCGGGGACACGTCCGCAGGCAGGCCGAGGAACGGAGCCGGCGGTTCGCGGAGGGAACGGAGGTCGGCTTCGCCGCCTGCGTGCTCGGGGAGCGCCCCTACTGCCGGAACACGACCCTGGTGTTCCTGTGGGCCGCACCCACCACGCTGCACCTCACACCGACGGAGTTCCCGGAGCTCCATCGCGGTCCCGTCCCGACGGACCGGATGGAACTGATCGCGATCCGTCCCCGGGAGCGCACCGACCCCCGGCTGGTGCAGCACGGCTGGAAGGTGGCCGAGGTCCGGGACGGCGGGGCCGACGTCCTCATCGGATGCGACCCCGCCGCCATGGAACTGTTGGCCGCCGTCATCGGGGGACCGCGCTCCCCCTGACGAAGGCCCCCGCCCGGGCCCCACCTACGGGGTCAGCCGCCCGATGCCGGGTCCTGCGCGTTGCGACGCAGGGCGTCGCGCAGCCGGGCGGCCTGCGTGACCAGGCGCGACCTGCCGCCCCGTGCCGCGACCTCGGCCAACCCGGCCGGCTCCGGCGCGACCACACCGGCCTGCTCCACGCACTCGGCGGCCGTCGCCAGCAGGTCCCCGGCACCGCGCGGATCGGCCGCGCCCGTGAGCAGCGCGGGCAGTGCGGCCGCCAGTACGGCCCAGGTCGTCGCGTAGGCGCCCGTCGCGGCGGCGGTGCCCACCGAGTCGGCGAGCCGGTTCGGCTTGACCGTGCCCAGGGCGAGCAGTTCGGCCAGGTCACCGCCGAGGCGCACGGCGTCCAGATCGCCCGCGGCCGCGAGGGTGAGGAGGGCGTCCACGGCCCTCAACCGGTCCTCGGGATGCCGGGCGCCGAGCCCCGTGGCCACCGCCAGGTGCAGGGCCGGTCCCGCCGGCCCACCGGCCCCGGCGAGCAGGGGCAGCGCGACCGCGCCCTCACGCGCCTCGTGCACGGACCCGGCCGTGACGAGGGGCAGCCACCAGGCGGCCAGGGTCTCCCGGTCCTCGGGCAGGACCGCGATCAGGACGGCGTCCTCGCCGCCGTCCCAGCAGCGGTCGCCCGACTCACGGGCGCCCGCCAGTTCGTGGAACCGATGCGGGAACTCGCGCAGAACGGACTTCCGCTTCCCGGTGTCCATGACCAGCCGCTCGGGCGTCCCCCCGCCGTACGGGTACCGCACGGCGGGCGCGGTACGCCGGGCCACGGCCACCGGCTCCCCGCCGGCGCCCAGCCAGGAGGCCAGCCGGTTCCCCGCGGGCGTGCCCAGGGCGGCGGCCTCGGGAATCACGGCCGCGTCCCGACGCACCCGCAGCAGGGCCTGCGCGAAGTCCGCCGGCGCGGGCTCCGCACCCAGCCGGCCGTACTCGGCCAGCCGCGCGACCAGCACGCGCGCGTCCAACGAGCCCGTGTCCAGGGTGGGCGTGGCCAGCAGGAACGGCAGCGACCCCGAGGCGACGCCCCGCGCGGCCTCGACCACGCGCGCGTGCACGACGGCACGCAACGCGGTGTGGTGGCAGTCGCTGCGCCACGACGCGAGCGTCTCGCCCGGCGTCCCCGTCGGCCGCGCGTCCAGCACGGCGGCGGCGACGTGTTCCAGGCCGGGCAGCTCGTGGGAGTAGTAGCGTGCCTGGTCCGGATCGAGCCACCAGCGGCCCGCCAGGGCCGGCCGCAGCGCCCCGGCAAGGGCCGCCCGGTCCCGGTGCGCGTGCCGCACCAGCCCGTCCAGGGCGCGCTCGAACTCCTCCACCCCGGCGGTGCGGGAGTTGACGACGGCCGCGACGAGCTCCACGGTCTCGGCGACCGTCCCCGGGGCCGGGGCGATCGGGGCCGGCGCCACGGGCGGCGGCAGGATCTCCTCGTACGGGCCGGGTTCCCCTTCGGGAGCGGCGCCGTTCCCGAAGACCTCCACCGCCCGGGCCCGGTGGGCCGGACTCAGCAACCGGGCCCGGTCGGCGAGCTCGGCCCGCAGGTCGGGATCGTCGGTCAGGTGCGCCGCGACCAGCTTCAACGCCCGCTCCTGGATGTCGGTGTCCGCGTGCCCGAAGGCCTCGGCGAGCTCCGGCAGCACCTCGGGCGCGGCCGCGGCGTCGCGAGTGAGCTCCTTGCCGACCAGCACGAGCTGCGCACGGACCAGTTTCTTCTCGGGGCGGAACAGGACGGCCGCCGACAGCTCGGCGAGCATGCGCGGGGTCAGCCCACCCGCCGCGGCGACCCGGCCGAGGATCTGCAGGGCGTACCCGGCGACGGCGGACGGGGCGTCGGAGGCCAGCGCGATCCAGTCGGCGACCCGCGCCCGCTCCTCCTCGACGGTCGGGACGAGCGCCTCCAGGATCGCCTGGTAGGGCCTCAGTTGGGCGGGCTTGCCGCCGCGCAGCAGCCGGGCCGCGCACCCGTCCAGGAGGACGCTCCGGTCCACGCACCCCTCGTCGGCCAGGGTGGCCAGCGCGGTCGGCCAACGGTTGGGGTCGTCCGCGATCCAACCCGGGGTGAGGGCCCGGATCGGTTCGGCCGTCTCGAACAGCCGCGGGACGAGCACGGAGACGTGCGGGTCCCGGCGCAGGGCGTCCACGAGCGGGGAACGGGACGCCCCCACGGCCGCCGCCCAACCCTCGACGCAGCCGTCGGTGGTGGGCATCGGGCAACCGGAGAGCCGGACGAGTTCGCTGATCAGCGGGTAGTCCTGCTCGGCGGTCGCGGCCCGGGCGGCCAGCCGGTGCGCGAGGTCACCGAGCCACTTCGGATTCCGGCCGGACAGTACGTCGAGCAACGCGGCGGTCAGCGGCTCCGGCCGCCACCGGCGCAGATCGGCGGCGCCGATCCAGGCGGCCGCGGCCGCCGCCCCCGGCAGGCAGCCGGCGCCCGCGACGACCAGGGCCGGACTCATCAGGTCCCGGTCCTGCCGGCGCTCCCAACGCGAGGCCCGCAGCTCGCGCCGCAACTCCTTCAGCGCGACGAGCAACACCTTGCGCTCCGCGGGTTCCAGCGGCTTGAGGAGTCCCGGCAGGGCGGCGGCACGGCCGGCCCGTACGGCTTCGAGGACGTCGTCGGTGGCGTTCATCGTGCGGCTCCGGAGATGACGTCGGAGGGGGCGGTCGAGCCGTCGGAGGTGACGGAGGTGGTGGAGGTGGCGGCCCGCAGGGCCATCCGGGTGGCCAGGGCGTGCTTGCAGGGGCCCCGACGGCCCCGGTGGTCCGCCCACCACTGGCAGGTGCAACTGAGCGCACCGCCCGACTCGCGCACCTGGTAGCGGCGTTCACCCGAAGCCACCACGGCGGTACCGGCACGCTCCAGGGTCACCGCGCCCGCCTCCAGCAGGGCCCGGGCGGCCACCAACCGCGGGTTGTGCCGCTCGGCACGCCGGGCGTCGTAGGGCAGTTCGCGGTGGAAGTACGCGGCTTCGGCGATGTCGTACCCGACCCGACCGGCCGTCCCGAGACGGGTCAGGGCGGCCCGTACGCGGTCCACGGGCAACCCAGACTGCTCGGCGAGGTCGGCCGGATCGATCCGCGGCTCCCAGGCGAGCAGGACCGAGATCAGCTCCGCGTCCTCGGCCGCCGCGTCGGTGGCGAGCGCCTCCAGCACACCACCCTCACCGGAGAACCCGCGGTCGGCCTCCGGCGACAGGGTCAGCGTCAGACGCATCCCCGGCAGCCCCACCTCCCAGGCGGAAGCGGTGGGATCGGCGCCGGCCGGCGGGGGACCGTACACGCGCAGGCCCGTGGCGTGCCGCAGTACGCGCTGGAGGGCGGCGAGACGCTCGGGGCCGGGCAGGCAGACCGCGCCGGGCACCGGCCGGGTGGTGGGGCGCAGCGTACGGCCCGCGGGAACCACCCACAGGGCGCCGCCCGCGGCCCCGCCGCCGACCGAGGTGCGCGGCAGCGACCGGAGGAAGCGCACCGTCTCGGCGGCGTTCAGTTCGGCGCGGAGGTCGAAGCCGGTGGTGACGGCCTGGGACTCGGCGAAGCCGCGCAGCCAACGCTCCGGAAGCGGAACCTTCTTCTCGACGACCGGCCCGTCGAGGGTGGTCACCGCCATCTCGTCGGGGCCGACCCGCAGGTGCAGCGGGTCGTCACCGCTCAGCCGCGACAGCGCCTCGCGCAGCGGGTTGTTGACGTCGACGTTGGTCGTTCCGTGCCCGGTGTCGGCGCCGCGCAGACCGTCCGGCAGCACGTCCAACCGGGCGTACACGCCACAGCACCCGGAGAACGACTCGAACCGCAGCCGGTCGCCGTTGCCGGTGACGACCGGGTCGAGGGAGGCGCGCAGGGTGCGCATCCAGTAGCGGGCCGCCGCCACGTCGGCGACGGCGAGCAAGGCCCGAGCGGCCGCCTGGGGCGCACTCAGGAACCCGGCGAAGAACCGGGGGTGGGCATCGGCCCCGGTGGGGGTGAGACCCCCCGCCGTCTCCAGGTTGAGCGCCCGACCCGCCTCGGCGGCGGTCAGCGAGGAGGGACGTGCGTAGGCGAAGGTATGTGCGGTCCGCGTCATGTTCGAGACGCTAGGCCGCCCCACTGACAACGCCCTCCGACGGCGACGCGGACGCCGCCGGGAGCGGGGCACCCCCACCCGGCAGCCGGGCCGCCCCCACCCGGATCAGCGGCCGGCGCGCAGGGACTCGATGGTGCGCGACAGGCTGGAGGCGGCGTGACCGGAGTCGACCTGGTCGTCGAACAGGCGCTGGAGCGGCGCGAGGAGATCGGTGGACAGGCCCTGCGCCTCGGTCGTGGCCAGGATGTTGCGCAGACCCACCGCGTTGATCTCCAGGTTGGAGGTCGTCGTGTCGTACTCGCCCCGGTCGATCTCCTCCGCGAAGGCCGGCAGGGCCTCGGCGGCGGCCGTCAACCACCGCACCAGTTGCGAGGTCACCGCGGCCGCCTCGATCCCCTCCGTACCGGCGAGGGCCACGGCCTGGAAGAAGCCCGAGAACATCCCGTACATGCCGCTGAGCAGAGCGGTGTCGTAGACGGAGGACAGGTCCGGCGCCGCGCCGACGAAGACGCCCTCGCCGATCAGGTCGAGCGCCGGCCGGTGCTGCCGGTAGGCCGCTTCGTCGCCGCTGTAGAGGACGAAGGACTCGGCGGTGCCGATGGTCTGGGGCACCGCGTACACGGCGCCGTCCACGTACGCCGCCCGCTGGTCGGCGACCCATGCGCCCAGGTCACGGGCGGCCCCGGGGGTGCCGGTGGTCAGGTTGACCAGGGTGCGCCCGGTGAGGGCCCCGGCGGCCGGACGCAGCAGCTCACCGACGGTGTCGTAGTCGAGGACGGTCACGACGACGAGTTCGGACGCCGCGACGGCCTCGGCCACGGTGGCCGCGAGGGTGGCGCCCCGCGAGACCGGGCCGTCGGCCTTGGCCGCCGACCGGTTCCAGACGGTGGTGGGATGCCCCTGGGCGAGGAATGCGTCGGCCAGCGCGCGGCCGAGGTTGCCCAGGCCGATGACGGTGACGGGGGTTCGGGGGGTGGCGGTCTGCGCGGTCATGACGGTGTCTCCTTCGAAGACGACGGGTGCGTTTCCTGCTGAACGGGGCTCAGCCTGCGGCGCCGCGCTGCCGGTTCGCCGTACGTCGGCTGCCGGTCGGCCGGCGGTCGCCGGCGGTCGCCTGCGGGGCCGGCGTCGGGAGGCGATTAGGGTGATCTTCATGCGCGTGGGGGTATTGGGGCCGCTGACGGTCCGGGCTGCGGACGGGGAGCCGGTGAACGTGACCGGGGCGAAGGCACGCACCCTGCTGGTCCGGCTGCTCGTGGCACCCGGACGGCCGGTCTCCGAGGACCGTCTGGTCGACGCCCTGTGGGGGCTGCGGGACGCCGCGCCGCCGGTCCACCCGTACGGGAGCCTCCAGGGGCAGGTCTCCCGGCTGCGGGCGGCCCTGGACCGGGCCGAACCGGGCGGCGCCGGCAGGGCCCGGCTCGTCCACGGCGAGGGCGGCTACCGGCTGCGCCTGGAGCCCGGGGAACTCGACGCGGAACGCTTCACCGGGCTCCTCGCACGCGCCCGGTCCGGAGCGCCGAGTGCCGAGGGGAGAGTCGAACTCCTGCGTGAAGCAGCGGAGTTGTGGACCGGGGAGGCGTACGCGGGCCATACCGGCGACCCGGTGGTGCGGGCTGCGGCCGGACGGCTGGAGGAGGAGCGCCTGGCCGCGCTGGAGGAACTGCTGGACCTGCGGGTGCGCCTCGGCGAACAGCACGCGGTCCTCGGCGAGCTGGACGAACTGGTCGCCGCGCATCCACTGCGCGAGCGCCTGCGGGCCGTGCAACTGCGGGCCCTGTACCGGGCGGGCAGGCAGGCCGACGCCCTGGCCGCGTACGAGGACCTGCGCGGCCGGCTGGCCGGCGACCTGGGCCTGGACCCCGACCCCGCCCTGACGGCCCTGCGCCAGGCGATCCTCCGCCAGGCGCCCGACGTGGAAAGCACCTTCGGCCCGCAGACGCCCCGAAACCCGGAGCCACCCCGGGCCCCCACACCCCCCGAAACCGAACCCGGGACGCCACCCGCGCCTCCGACTCCGGTTACCGCCCCGACTCCGGCTCCGGCCCCCGCCCCGGCCTTGGCCGGAAGCCCGGCCCCGGCCACCGCCCCGGCGTCGACCACCGCCCCGGTGGGTAGCCCGGCGCCGGCCCCCGTTCCGGGCGGAGGCCCGGGCCCGGACCCGGCCGCGGATCCGCTCGCGGCGCCGGTCGTGGTCGTGCCGTCGGCACCCGTACCGCAGGCCGTTGGCACGGTGGGCGCGCCGGTGGGGGCGGGGCGGCGGCTGCCCGCCGCCCTCACCCGGATCGTGGGGCGGGACGCCGATCTCGCCTCCGTGGAAGCCCTGTTGGAGCACTCGCGGGCGGTGACGGTGACCGGTCCCGGTGGCGTCGGGAAGACCCGGCTGGCCTTCGAGTGCGCGGACCGGACGGCCGACCGTTACGCGGACGGGGTCTGGCTCGCCGAACTCGCCCCGCTGCCCGCCGGCTCGTCCGCCGAGTCCGTGGCGGGGACCCTCCTCGGGATCCTGGGGATCCGTCAGCCCGACGTACAGCCGAACGTGCAGCCCGACGTACAGCCGAACGTGCAGCCCGACGTACAGCCGGATGTGCAGCCCGACGTGCACCCGCACGTACCGCACGCCGCACCGCCCGACGGCACACCGCACACCGCACAGGACGGCGCGGTGCCCCGCCCCCGCACCCACCCGGGCCCCGAGCCCGCCGCCGGCGCCGTGGACCTGCTGGTGGGCGCGCTCCGCGAGCGGCGCGTCCTGATCCTGCTCGACAACTGCGAGCACCTCGCCGGCTCTGTCGCCGACCTGCTGGCCGCGGTGCTGCCGGGGGTCCCGGGACTGTCGGTCCTGGCGACCGGGCAGGAGCCCCTCGGGTTGGCGGGGGAGGCGGTGCACCAGCTGGCCCCGTTGGCACCGGCCGATGCCGTGGCCCTGTTCACCGCCCGCTCCGGACTACCGACCGCCCCGGCACCCGCGTCCGGCGGGAACCGGACAGGCACCCCGGACACCGCGGACAGCGCCGCCGTCGCCGCCCTGTGCGCCCGCCTGGACGGCCTCCCCCTCGCCCTGGAGCTCGCCGCCGCCCGGGTCCGTTCCCTGGGCGTGCACGGTCTGCTCGCCGGGCTCGACGACCGGTTCGCGCTGCTCTCGCGGGGGCTGCGCGGGGTCCCAGCCCGCCAGCGGACCCTGCGCGCGGTGATCGACTGGAGTTGGGGGCTGCTCGACCCGGCCGAAGAGGCGGTGCTGCGGCGCCTGTCCGTGCACGCGGGCGACGCCTCGACGGCCGCCGCCCGCGCCGTCTGCGCCGGTACGGACGTGCCGGCCGCCCACGTTCCGGAGGTGCTGGCCCGCCTTGCGGACCGTTCCCTCCTGGTCCTCGTCGACCGCCCCGACGAAACGCGGTACCGGCTGCTGGAATCCGTCAAGTACTACGCCCTGGAGCGGCTCCGGGAGGCGGGCGAGGAGCCGGACGCCCTGGCCCGGCACGGCGCCCACCACCGGGAACTCGCGCTGCGCGCCGATCCGTTGCTGCGCGGCCCGCGGCAACGGCAGTGGCTGACGCGGCTGGACGCGGCCGAGGCCGACTTCCGTCCGGCGGTCGAGGAGGCGCTCGCGCGCGGGGCGGTCGTCGAGGCCCTGGACGCCGCCCGCGCCCTGACCTGGTACTGGCTGCTACGGGGCCGGCCCGCCGTGGCGGGACGGCTCCTCGACGCGTGCCTCACCGCCGCGCGGGCCCTGCCGCCCCCACCCGGAGGGGAGTCGGAACGGGACGCGGCCGTCGCCTCGGCGGCCGCCTGGCGGACCGGCCTCGCGCTGAGCGAGGGCGCCTCGCCCGCCACCGGCCCGGAGGCCGTACGGGAAGCCGTCGGCGCCCTGGACCTGCCGGGGGTGGCGGTACGGGATCCGCAGGCACGGGCCACCGCCCTGTGGTTCCTGGCCTCCGCGCAGATGGGCGCGGGCGAGGTGACCGCCGGGGAGGAACTCACCGAACGCGCCCTCGCCGCCTCCGAGGAGCTCGGCCACACCTGGGTGACGGCGGCCGCCCTGAGCGTCCGCGCCCGGCACGCCCTCGCGCACGGCGACCTCGAAGGGGTGCGCCGCGACGCCGAGCGCAGCGCCCGGCTGTTCTCCGCGCTGGGCGACCGCTGGGGTCAGTTGCAGACGGTGTTCCCGCGGGCGGCCCTCCACGAGATCGCCGGCGACCATCCGAGGGCCGCCCGGCTGCACGAGGAGGGGCTCGCCCTCGCGGAGGAACTCGGGCTGTGGACGGAGGCCGCCAAACGCCTCTGCGCGCTCGGCAGGCTGGCCCTGCTGACCGGCGACCTCACCGCCGCCCGGGAGCGGCACGACCGTGCCTGGAAGCTGGCCCGGGAGCAGAGCCACGGCGCGGGCGAGGCCGACGCCCGGATCGGACTCGGCATGATCGCGCGGCGCACCGGGGACCTCCGCGGGGCGGAGTCCCACATGGACGCCGTCCTGGCCTGGTTCCGCGCCACCGGGTACGGGCCCGGCGCGGCCCTGGCGCTCGCCGAACTCGGTTTCACGGCCGAGCTGCGGGGCGAACCGTCCCGGGCCCGCGCGCTGCACGCCGAGGGCCTGGCGGTGGCGAGCGAGCTGGGCGACGTACGGGCGCAGGCCCTGGCCCGGGAGGGGCTGGCGGGCGCGGCGGCGGCCGAAGGGGCCGCGGAACGTGCCGCGGAGCTGCTCGGCGCCGCACACGCGGCCCGCCTCTCCGCGGGTGCCCCGCTGCCCGAAGCGGAACGCTACGACGTCGACCGGGTGTGGGCGGCCTGCCTGGCCACGGCCGGCGCGGCGGCGTCCGAGGCGGCCTTCGCCCGCGGCATGTCCCGGGCCCCGGAGGACGTCACCCCCTGAGACGGCCCACGGTGAACGGCCCACGGCCTACGGCGAACGGCGAACGGCCCACGCCGAACGGCCCGCCGGCCCGTCCGCCTTGGCCACCTTCCCACCCCTGTCCTTGTCCACCGACCGGTGGACAACAGGTTCAGTCCGCAGGACGTCATGCCCGCACCACCCCGCCGCGCATGCTCCTGACATGACCTCACTTCCCGTTCGCGCGGCCCGATGGAGCGCCCGTCACGCGTGGGCCGCCATCGCCGGATGGTTCGCCTTCGTCATCCTCTGCCTCGGTGTCGGCATCGCCGTCGGCACCAACCAGGCGACCTCCGTCGACTTCCGCGTCGGTGAGGCGGGCCGCGCCGAGGCGATGGCCGCCGAAGGCGGCCTGGAGCGCCGGCCCACCGAGCAGATACTCATCCGCTCCCGCGACGGCGGCCGCGCCCTCGACACCGACCGGGCCGGCGCCGCCGCGCGGGACCTCACCGCGCGGATGCGCGCCCTGCCCGAGGTCGACACGGTGGCCGAGCCGGTCCGCTCGCGCGACGGCGGCGTCCTGATGGTGTCGGTGGTCATGCACGGCCCCGAACTGGAGGGCAGGAAGAACGTCGTCCCGCTCCTCGAACAGACCGCGGCGGTGGGCGCCGCCCACCCCGACCTGATCGTGGAGGAGACCGGCTCACCGGCCATCAGCAAGGGCGTCAACGACCAGCGGGACGAGGACCTCGCGCTCTCCGAACGCATCACCCTCCCGGTCACCCTCATCACCCTGCTGCTCGTCTTCGGGTCCGTGGTCATGGCAGCCGTGCCGCTGCTGCTGGCCCTGTCGTCGATCGCGGCGGCGCTCGGCCTGTCCATGGCGGCCTCCCACTTCCTCCCCGACGCGGGCGTCGGCACCAACATGATCCTGCTCGTCGGTCTCGCGGTCGGCGTCGACTACACGCTCTTCTACCTCAAGCGCGAACGCGAGGAACGGGCCCGTGCCCGGGGCACCCTGAGCTCCGAGGCGTTGGTGGAACTGGCCGCCGCGACCGCGGGACGCGCCATCGTGGTCTCCGGGCTCGCCGTGATCGTCTCCACCGCCACCCTGTACCTCGCCACCGACGTCATCTTCTCCTCCCTCGCGACCGGCACCATCCTGGTCGTGGCGGTCGCCGTGGTCAGTTCCCTGACCGTGCTGCCCGCCCTGCTGGTGAAGATCGGACGGCGGGCTGAGCGCCGCGCGGCCCACACCGCCGAACGCCGCGCCCGCCGCGTCGGACGCCGGACCGAACGCCGCGCCCGCCGCGGCAAGCCGACCCGCGCCGCCCGCCGCGGCGCCGGAGACCGCGCGCACGGCGCGGCCGGTGCGCACGGCCAGGACCGCGCGCACGGCGAGGACGGCACCGGGTGGCTCACCGGCGCCCTGCTGAAGCCCGCCCGCACCCGCCCGGTACTCACCCTGTGCCTGTCCGTCCTGCTCCTGTTGGGCCTCGCCGCGCCCGCCCTCGGCCTGAAGCTCGTCGACCCGGGCCGCGACACCTTCTCCCGTGACATCCCCGCCGTCCAGGTCTACGACCGGCTCAACGCCGCCTTCCCCGAGCTGTCGTCCCAGCACCGCGTCACCGTCCGCGCCGCCGGCCCCGACCGCACGGCCGACGTCCACCGGGCCTTGACGGACCTCGGCCGACGGACCCAGGGCGACCCCCTGTTCGCCGCCCACGCCGAGCCGCGCATCCTCACCTCCGCCGACGGGCTGATCAGCGTCCTGGAGGTGGCGGTCCCGTACACCGCCACCTCCAAGGAGGCCGGGGACTCCCTGACCCGGCTCCGCCAGGTCCACCTGCCCGCCGCGCTCGGCCGGGTGACCGGCATCGACAGTGCCGTCTCCGGCGACGTGGCGCGCGGCCGGGACTACGTGGACCACGAGAACGCGAAGCTCCCCCTGGTCCTCGGCTTCCTGCTCCTCGTGACCTTCCTGATGACCCTGTGGGCGTTCCGCTCGGTCGTCGTCGCCCTCATCGGCGTCGTCCTCAACCTGCTCTCCGCCGGCGCGGCACTCGGCGCCCTCGTCGCGGTCTTCCAGGGAACCTGGGCGGAGGGGGTCCTCGGCTTCGACTCCCTCGGCGCGATCGCCTCCCGGGTCCCGCTGTTCCTCTTCGTCATCCTCTTCGGACTGTCCATGGACTACCAGGTGTTCGTCGTCAGCCGGATCAAGGAGGCGATGGACGGGGGCATGACCGCCCGCCGAGCCGTCCTCGACGGCATCGGACGCTCCGCGAAGGTGGTCACCAGCGCCGCGATCGTGATGGTGACGGTGTTCGGCGCCTTCGTCGCCCTGCACCTCACCGAGATGAAGCAGATGGGCTTCTGCCTGGCCCTCGCCGTCCTGCTGGACGCCGTCGTCGTCCGCCTCATGGTCCTGCCCGCGCTGCTGCTCCTCCTGGGCGAGCGGGCCTGGAGCCCGCTGCGCCGCTCACGCCGAACGACTCCGGGCACCGCTCCCACCGAGGCCACCACAGAAGCCACCACCGCCGCCCGCACCACCACCGGCCCGACCGGCCGCGCGGTGCGGAACGTAGGCTGACGATCATGCTTCAACGGCCCCGGCGCGGCGACCCGTTCTGGATATGGATGCTCCACTGGTGGGACGTCCTGTCCTGGGCGGTCATCGGAATCCTGATCCTGACCACCGTCTTCGCGGACCTCTCGAACACGGCGAAGTACGGGTCGCTCGTGCTGCTGGCCGCCCTCGGCGCCAGCTACGGGACCGTCCGGAAACTGCCCGGCAACCCCGTCCGCGGCGGCTACGCCCACCTCGGTGTGCTCCTCGTCGCGCTCGCCGGCCTCTCCTACCTCCGTGACGGCTACGGGGTGCTCTACACCCTCGCGCTCCCCCAGTTCGTGATCTTCGCCGACGGCCTGCGCGCAGCGATCGTCCTCAGCGGCCTCGGCGCCGCGGCCATCACCGTCGGCGGCACCCTGCGCGCGGGTTGGAACACCGAGCACCTCACCACCAACACCATCTCCTCGCTCGCGGTGTACGGGGTGAGCGTCCTGGTCGCCCTCCTGACCCCCCGCGCCCTGGAACTGCGCGATGAACGGGCCCAACTGCGCGCCGAGTTGGCCAGCACCCAGCTGAGCCTCGCCGAGGCCCACCGGCTCCAGGGCGCGGCCGAGGAACGCGAGCGGCTCGCCCGGGAGATCCACGACACCCTCGCGCAGGGCTTCGCCTCCATCATCGTGCTGGCCGAGGCGGCCCGCTCGGGCCTGGCGGACGATCCGGCCCGCAGCGCCCGGCAACTCCTCTCCATCGAGCAGACGGCGCGCGAGAACTTCGCCGAGGCCCGGATCCTCGTCGGCTCCGCCCCGCAGAGCGGACTCGCTCCCGGATCGGTCGCCGCGACGCTGCGCAGGACCCTGGACCGCTTCACCGAGGACACCGGGCTCCCCGTCACCGCCGACCTGGAGGACGTCGAGTGCGACCAACCCACACGGATCGCCCTCCTCCGCTGCACCCAGGAGTCGCTCGCCAACGTCCGCAAGCACGCGGACGCCTCCGCCGTCGACGTGGTCCTCGCGCAGCGCCCGTACGGGGTGGAACTGGAGATCACCGACGACGGGCGCGGTTTCGTCGTCGCCGACTCCCGCGGCTTCGGTCTCAACGGAATGCGCAAACGCCTCGCCGAACTGGGCGGCGACCTCACGCTCACCAGCTCGCTCGGCGACGGCACCCGCGTCCTCGCCCTGATCCCCACGAACGCCGAGGACTGACATGACAGCACGGCACGACCAGCCCGCACGGGACGACCGGCACCACCAGCCCGCACGGGACGACCGGCCCGTCCAGCACGATCAGCACGACCGGCCCGCCCGACAGGGACAGCCGGTCGTACCGGCCGGGCACGAGCCCCCGTTGCGGGTGATCGTGGTCGACGACCACACGGTGATGCGGGCCGGCGTCGTGGCCCTGCTGGCGCAGGAGCCCACGGTCGAGATCGTCGGCGAGGCCGGTGACGGCCGCGCCGGAGTCGAACTCGTCGAGCGGCTGCGGCCCGACGTGGCTCTCATGGACCTGCGGATGCCCGTGCTCGACGGGGCGAGCGCCACGGCCGAGATCGTCGCCGGCCCGGCCGCCACCCGGGTGCTGATCCTCACCACCTACGAAACCGACGAGGAGATCGAGCGCGCCGTGGAGGTCGGGGCGATCGGCTACCTCCTCAAGGACACCACCCGCGAGCAACTCGTCGACGCCATCCGCTCCGCCGACCGCGGCGAGACCGTACTCGCCCCCCGGGTCGCGGCCCGCCTGGTGGCCCGGATGCGCAGGCCCGCCGTCGTACCGCTCACGGCCCGCGAGGTCGACGTGCTGAACGCGGTGGCCGACGGGCTCTCCAACGTGGAGATCGGACGCCGCCTGGTCATCGCGGAGGCCACGGTGAAGACCCATCTGCTGCGGGTCTTCGCGAAGCTCGACGTCAGCGACCGCACCCACGCGGTGGTCGTGGCCCTGGAACGCGGCCTCCTCACCCGCCGCTGACCCGCACCGGCGCGGCCCTCGCCCTCCTCCCTCGTCCTTCCTCCCTCGTCCTTCGTCGCGCGACCGGTGACGGGCGACCGATGACGGGCGACGACACCGGCAGAAGTTTTTTCCCGGGAGCTGTCACACTCCCGGCGGCCCGTCCGTCAGTGCAGTGAAGCCGACGCAGCGAGCAACGGCCCCAGCCACCGGAGACCGCCATGACGAACACGCACACCGACACCGACACCAACGCCGGGACCGACGTCGACAGCAAGGCCATCACCGACCCGATCTCGCGGATGGCGAACCCGGCCGAGTTCGTTCCGGAGCTGAACGACATCAGCGCCGCCCTGTTCCGCGCCACGGGCAACCGTTCCGTCCCGCGCGCCACGATGAGCCTGGTCCACCTGCGGGCCGGGCAGATCGTCGGCAACACCTACCTGACCGTCCTGAACACCGGTTTCCTCCGCAAGGCCGGCGAGTCCGAGGAGCGCATCACGGCCGTCTCCTCCTGGCAGGACGCCCCGTACTTCACCCCGGCCGAGCGGGCCGCGCTCGCCCTGGTCGAGGCGGTCCTCCAACCCGCCCCGCGCGGCCGGGAGCGCGTCGGCGACGAGCTGTACGCGGAGGCCGCGAAGCACTACGACGAGAAGGCCCTCGCCACCCTCACCATCGCGATCGGGCAGATCAACTTCTTCATCGCCCTGGCCCTCATCGGCAAGCCGGCCCCGGTCGCCTCCCTGGCGGACGAGCAGTGGGACTGACCCGAGCCGACCGCCGCCGACCCGACCCGACCCGACCCATTCCGTCCCTGACCCGCCCGCCCCGGCGGGCCCGGGCCGGCAGGGCGGGCGCCCGGGTCCCGCACCGCCCGCGCACGCCGCCCCCCGCCCCGCCCCGCCACCCCTGCCGCCGCCGCCCGAAGCCGGTCGATCGTCGTGACGGAGGCGACGCCGGACCTCTCCCACACGTCTCGGAACCGTCCGTGGCCCCGCCGCAACCCTCCGTAGCCACCGAGCTGCCGCCCCGGAAGGTCCGGGGCAGAGCGGAATCGGGCCGTCCGGTCGTCACCCCGGGTACCCCGATCGGTCGACCCGCGGTCCGTCGATCCGGGTCAGGGTGGTGGGCAGTCGATGGAAGGAGACCCGTCATGTTCGCTGCCCGAGCCGTTGCGGCGGTCCTGCTCACGGCGGGAGTGATCCTGCCCGTGGTCGTGGCCCCGACGGCGCAGGCGGCCACCGATCCCACCCCCTGGGACCGGGTCGCCGCGTGCGAATCCGGCGGGAACTGGGCGACCGGCACCGGGAACGGCTTCAGCGGCGGACTGCAGTTCACCGCGTCCACCTGGACCGCCTTCGGCGGAACGCACTTCGCCGCCCGCGCGAACGAAGCCGACCGGGCCCAACAGATCGACGTCGCCGAGCGCGTCATGCAGGTCCAGGGCCCCGAGGCCTGGCCCCGATGCGGCAGGGAAGCCGGCCTTTGACCCGGTCCGGTCCGGTCCGGTCCGGCCACCTTGCCGCGGCCGGCGCCGACGCCGGGGCCGGGCCCGTGACCACCCGTCAGGCCGTGATGAGGCCCGCCTCGTAGGCGAAGACGACGGCCTGGGCGCGGCTGGTGAGGGCGAGTTTGGTCATGCACCGGTGGACGTGCGTCTTGATGGTCGCGGGGCTGAGCACGAGCCGGCCCGCGATGTCGCTGTTGGACAGGCCGGTGCCGACCAGCGTCAGTATCTCGACCTCGCGCGGCGTCAGGGCACCGAGATCGGGGCGCGGACGACTGCGCTCCGGGCCGGGTCCGCAGGCCTTCATGAGTCCGGCGAGGGCCGCGGGGCTCAGCAGCGTGTCACCGGCGTGGACGGTGTGGATGGCCGACAGGAGCCGTTGCGGCGGGGTGTTCTTGAGCAGGTAGCCGCTGGCCCCGGCCCGGAGCGCGTCGTACACGTACACGTCCAGGTCGAAGGTCGTGAGCATGATGACCCTCGGGTGCGGAGCCGGTGACCGTTCGACGATCGCGCGCGTCGCCGCGATGCCACCCATGCCGGGCATGCGGACGTCCATCAGGACCACGTCGGGGCGCAGTTCGGCGGCCAGCGCCACGGCCTCCTCGCCGCTGTCGGCCTCGGCGACGACCTCGATGTCCGGTGCGGCCCGCAGCAGTGCGGCCAGTCCGGAGCGGACGAGGATCTGGTCGTCGACCACAAGGACCTCGGGCATGTGCTCTGTTCCCCCAGACGACGGCTCTCCTCGTCGCCGACCTGTCACCGACCCGACGCCGACCCGTCGTCACACGTCCGGTACGGGCATGACGAGATCGACCTCGAATCCCCCTTGCGAGCGGGCACCGGCCGTGACGGTCCCGCCGTAGATGGTTGCCCGCTCACGCATGCCGATCAAACCGTGGCCCGCCCCGTCCCGCCGTCCGGTCACCGGCCGGGACGGCCCGTCATCGGTGACGCGGACCCGGACCGTGCCTCGGCCGCGCGACAGGGCGACGGTGGCCGTGGCCGTCGGGGCGTGTTTGAGCACGTTGGTCAGGGCCTCCTGCACGACCCGGTACACGCACATGTCCAGGCCGGCGGGCAGCGGGTCGGCGAGGGTGTCCCCGGTGATCCGGACCGGCACGCCCGCCGCCCGGACCCGGTCGGCGAGCTCCGCGAGCCGGGCCATCCCCGGAGCCGCGCCGTCCGCGTCGGACAGGGCGTCGGTGCGGTCGTGCGCCGTGTGTTGGACGCCGTGCCGCAGGACGGCGAGCATCCGGCGCATCTCGTCACCGGCGTCCCGGGCGCTGTCCGTGATGACGCCGACGGCCTTGTGGGCGGTCGGCGGGTCCGTGGTGAAGACGTAGTCGGCCAGTCCCGCCTGGATCGATATGACGGACACGTGGTGGGCGACGACGTCGTGGAGTTCGCGGGCGATGCGCATGCACTCGTCCGAGACGGCCCTGCGCGTCCGCTCCTCCTGCTCGCGCCGCAACTGCTCGGTCAACGCGGCCAGCCGCCGGCCGCGTTCCGCGAGACGGCGCGACACGTCCCCGGTGACCCAGGTGACGGCCGCCGTCGCCGTGACGAAGGCGGCGCTGAGCGCGCCGATGCCGGGCTCGGCCAGCCGCGTCCCCCACAGGAGGACCAGCCAGGTGACGACGGTGCAAGGGACGGACACCTCGCGCGGACGGTGCGCGGCGACGGTGTAGTTCGCGAGGGCCAGACCGCACACCACCACCGGGTGGTAGTACGCCAGGGTCAGATACGTGAGGACGACCGCGGCGTTCGCGGCGAAGACGAACAGCGGTGCGCGACGCCGTACGGCCAACGGGAGGTACACGGCCGCCACGAGGACGTAGGCCAGGGCGTCGGAGTCCCGCCAGTGGTTCGTCGGGTCGGGCCAGTTGTGGAGCATCGACGCCGAAATCGCCAGCGAACCGACCGCGTAGACCGCGTCGGCCACCTGGGGGAGCACGGCGCGTACGGCTCCCCACCGCCCTCCCCGAAATGCCATGCCCCGAGCGTAAACGGCCCGGTCCGGACGCTCGTACACCCAGGGTGGTACATCCGCTACCCCACGAGTAGCAGCGGACGATCACCTCCTGGTGGGCCGCGCCCGCACCCCCCGCGCACCTATCTTTCAGCCACGTCAACGACGCACGTGACAGTACAAACGGGGGTTCAACATGCGTGCTGCTCGCATGGGTTTGAAGTACTACGTCTTCGGGGCCGCGACCGTCGTCGCGCTCCTGTCATCCGTGGCCTGCGAGGCGGAAGGCGGCGCGGGGGGCGCGTCCCGTACTCCGGGGGCGTCGGGATCCGCGTCCGCGTCGGGATCCGCGTCCGCGTCGGGATCCGCGTCCGCGTCCGCGTCCGGTACCCCGAGCGCGTCCGGAGCCGGAACGGCCGCCCCTTCGGCGGGGTCCGGAGGCTCCGTCGCTCCCGGTGCGTCCGCCAGGCCGAGTACGTCCGCCAAGCCCGGGGCGTCGGCAAAGCCGACCGTGTCGGCCAAGCCCGGGGCGTCGGGGAGCACGGCCGCGCCCTGCACGGCCGCGAACGTGTCGATCACCGGGTCGTTCGAGCGGCAGGACTCCGAGCGGAACCTGTTCATGACGGCCGTCAACACCGGTACCAGCACCTGCACGCTGTACTTCTACCCGATCGTCCGCTTCGTCACGGACTCCGAGGTCCAGCCGCCCCCGATGGAGTCCCCGGCGCGGACGGCCGCCACGATCGGCCCGGGGGAGAAGGCGTACTCGGCCGTGCGCCTCTACCGGGAAGGCGGCTCGCGGACCGAGAACAGGACGGCGGTGAAGGTGTTCTTCCACGACCGCACCCCGAACGACGAGGTGGGCGGGCCGGTTTCAGTCAAGCTGCCCCAGGGCGGCTTCGTGAACATCGACTCCAACCCCATGGTCACGTTCTGGAACCTCGACGCCGCCGCGGTCAAGAGCTACATGTTCAAGGTCCACTGACGGGCGCCCACCGACCGGCGCCCACCGAACAGCGTCCACCACCGGGCGTCCACCACCGGCGCCCGGCCACCCGCCCCGGCCGGCGCGGACCGGCGCGGCGGTGGACCGGCGCCGGGACCGGAGGCCTTCCGGCCCGCGGACCGGGAGCGGGTCTCAGGTGTGGAGGCGGCTGTTGGGACCGTCGTGGTCGCCCGCGGCCTCGTCGTTGAACCAGTAGTCGCCGGCGGCCAGGTAGCGGAACGAATGGCTGCTCTTGCTGGGCAGGTCGACGGAGACGGCCCGCTTCCCGTCCTTGCGGGGCTGCAGGGTGTGGACGCCGGGCTGCCAGTCGTTGAAGTCGCCCACCACGCTGACCGGGCCGGGCGGGATGTCCGCGGGGAGAACGAAGGTGATCTTGGTGCGGTCCTTGCGCAGGGTGCGTTCCAGCACGACGGGCTCCAGACAGGGGGGGAGGCGGGGATACGCGCCCCATCCTGCGGGGCGGACGCACGAGGTGCCCGCCGACGCCACCGCCCGCGCCCCAGCATCACCCGCCCACCACACCCCGTGCACCCGCCCGGGGTTCCGGCCCGATCCCGTACGCCCACCGACACCGGCGGGTACGCGCCCTGACACCGGCCGGTGCGCGCACCGGCCCTGTCCGGTGCGCCCACCGACACCGGCGGCCGGTCGGATCGAGCAGCGGCTACGGAGCCGACGGCGCCGCGCCCTGCCAAGTCCTCCGGTATCCCTCGCGCAGGGGGCCGCCGACCAGGTCGAGGACCGCTGACGCCGCGTCGGTCAGGGCCGTCGGGTCGCCCGCCCGACACATGCGCAGGTGTCCCTCCAAAAGGGCGGCCCCCCGCGAGGGGTCGGCCTCCAGGAGCCGCCGCGGCAGCCACTTGCCGCCTCCCGTCCACGCCCGATGGTGGTCGCAGAGCAGTTCGGCCGCCGTCGTGAGGACGTACCCGGCCACGGCCAGACCCTCGACGGGGTCGGTCGCGTCGGCGAGGTCGTCGAGGGAGTCCGTCAACCCGTACCGCTTCGCCTCGACGGTCGGCGGGTCCGGTACGGGCGGCCCCGCGCGCAGGTCGGCCTCGGCCAGGGCACGGGCCCGGCGGGCCTCGTCGTCCACGTCGACCAGGACGAGACCGGTGGCGTACATGTGCTGCATGGCGGCCCGCCGGTTGGCGACGTCCGCGGCGAAGAGTTCGCCGAGACCGGCCCGGGTATGGACGAAGAGTTCCACGAGCCGTCCCTCGAACCGGACGGTCTCCCGGTGGGTCACGCCACCGTCCTCGACGAGCACCGCGATGTCCAGGTCACTGCTCGCGGTGGCCCGCCCGGCAGCCGTGGACCCGGCGAGGACCACCGAGAGCGCGTCGGGAAACCGGTCACGGACGAGACGACGGGCCTGTCGGACATGAGGGGCGTCAGGGACATGAGGAGCATCCATGCCGTTCAGCGTGCCAGGGCGCCTTACCCGACGGCCAACGACTTCCGGAGCGGCCCGCGGCATCCCGTCCGGCCGGTGCGGAGCCGTGCGGAGCCGTGCCGAGCACCTGATGAGGCCGAACCGGCGGGTGCGGAAGTGTGAACGACGTGCTCCCGCAGGGCAGACTGCCGGAAACCCGGTGGTCGTTGCCGGTGCGGTGCCCGTACGAGAGGAACAGCTGAGATGACCTTGGCAGGCGAAATGATCCTGCTCGCCTTCGACGAGGACGGCGGCAAGCTTCCGGTCCGGCAGTACCTGGCCCCGGCCGTACGCGGTGCGATGCTGGCCGAACTCCTCGACGGTGGCGCCCTGACGGACGAGGCGGGCACGGCGAAAGCGGCGGGCGACGCTCCGCAGGACGCCGTGCTGAGGCAGGTGTGGCAGAGGATCGCCGCGGAACCCGGTCGAAAGTGGCTGTACTGGGTCCGGAGGGACGGTCGAGAATCGATCCACAACGTGCTGAGGGGCCTGGAGAAGGACGGCCTGCTGGAACAGCGCATGACCAGGGTCTTCGGCGTCTTCCCCCTGAACCGGGCCGACCTCACCGCCGACGGCCTCACCGCGGCCGGGGAAGTACGGGCGGCGGTGGCCGCCGCCGCCGACCGACCGGCACCCGACGCGGGTGGAACCGGTGGCGCCGGGGCCGACGGCCGGGCCGCGCTGCTGGCCGGACTCGCGCACGCGGGCGGCCAACTGTCCACCACCCTGTCGTCCGACCGCCGCCGCGCCCTCCGGGACCGCCTGACGGCCCTGTCCGAGCACGCCTCCCCGGTCTCCGCGGCGGTCTGCCGCGCAGCCCAGGACCTCCGCGGCGCCGCAGCCGCGTAACCCCATCACGGCGATGGCATCCGCGTCGGTTTCGCCGACCTGCCCCGGCGGCCGGCGCGCCCCCCCCCGCGGAGTCCGAGCGCTCCGTGCCCCGGGCCCTTCGTCGGTCAGGAGAACAGTTCGCCGAGCAGTTCGGGGCCGATCGGGATGCGGGCGGGGCGGTAGGCGGGAGGTTGCGCGTCCATCAGCGCGCGCACCAGGAAGTCCCAGGCGCGCGTGCGGACGTGGGCCAGGCAGTCGATGAACGTGTGCTCCGCCCCCGGCACGACGACCAGCTCGACGTCCTGATCGGCGGCCAGGAGCCGGTTCGCCAGCCGCAGGCTGTGGGACGGGTGGACCTGGTCGTCCAATTCCCCGTGCACGAGCAACAGCTTCCCCGCCGGCCGGTCCGCCTTCCGTTCCGCGAGGCCGACGTTGGAGGTACGGGCCCAGGCCTCGGGATCGTCCGCGCCGTCGTACGTCTCCACGAAGCCCGGGTTGAAGACGCGGGCGTCGTGCGAGCCGGAGAGCGCGACCCCCGCCCTGAACACCTCGGGGTGGTCCAGCACCGCCCGCGCCGCCGCGAAACCGCCCCCGGAGTGGCCGAACGCGCCGACCCGGTCCAGGTCCATCCACGGCCGGCTCCCGGCCAACTGCCGCAGCGCCGCGACGTGGTCCGCCAGGCAGCCCGCGTCGGCCAGGCGACCGTACGAGGCGTCGTGGAACGACTTGTCGCGCCCCGGGGTGCCCCGCCCGTCCAGCGCCACCACGACGAAGCCCAGCGCCGCGAGGGGCTCCGCGTCGAGCCCCATCCCGCCGGGGTCGAAGCACGGAGCGACCCGGTTGACCTGCGGACCGGGGTACACGTTGTCCACCACCGGGTAGCGTCGGGACGGGTCGAACCCCCGCGGCCGGTACAGCACCCCGTAGATGTCGGTCACCCCGTCGGCCGCCTTGACGCGGAACCGTTCCGGAGCCGTCCAGCCGGTCGCCGTGAGCTTCCCTATGTCGGCGCGCTCCAGTTCGACGAGCACCCGACCGGCCCAGTCGCGCACGCGCGACACCGGCGGGGTGTCGACCGTCGACGCGGAGTCGATGAAGTACTCCTGGTGGTCGGGCACGGTGACGACGTGGTCGAGTCCGTCGTCGGTGACCTCGACGAACCCGGATCCGTCCAGGCCGACCCGGCACACCGTCCGCCGGTACGGGTCCTCCTCGACCAGCCCGGCGGCGGTGAAGTACACCACCCGTTCCGCCTCGTCGACGCGCAGGATCTCCCGCACCCCCCACGCCCCGGACGTGACCTGCCCGAGCAGCGCGCCGGTGCGCAGGTCGTACCGGTACAGGTGGCCCCAGCCGTCCCGCTGCGAGTACCACAGCACCTCGTCGGCGAGCACCCGCACGATCGGCGGCTCGTACAGCCACTGGTTGGGATCCACCCGGGTGTCACCGGTCTCACCGAGCACCGCGGTGACCTCGCCGGTGACCGGGTCCAACCGGTACAGGGTGAGGGTGCGCAGGTCACGGGGACGGTCGAGGTAGTACACCGCCGAACCGTCCGGGGCCCACCACGCCCACTCGGTCGCGATCGGCGACACGTTCGGCATCAGCAGCGGTTCGGCCCGCGCGCGGACCACCGTGCCCGAGGCGACGTCCAGCACGACGAGCTCGGCCAGCGGCAGGTTCTCGTCCCCGGGGTGGGCGTACCGCTGCGTGTGCAGGACCGGCGCGCCGCCGTCGGCGGGCGCGGCCTCGACGAGGTGGGTCCGTCGGACGTCGCGCTCGTCGGTGCGGTGCGCCAGCACCTTGGTCGAGTCGGGCGACCAGGCCACCGCGGGCGGCAGGTGCGGCAGGCCGATCTTGCGCAGCAGGGTGCCGTTGCTCGTGGCGTCCGGACCGCATCCGTACCGGTGGTCGGGCGCGCCGTCGGTGGTCAACTCCCACTCGCGGCCGTCGGACAGGGAGCGTGCCCACAGGTCGTACCCCCGCCGGGACACCGCGATCCTCCCGTCGGGTGACAGCACCTCCAGGGGGTTGCCCGGCGGGGTGAACTCGGCCCGTTCGCAGACGTAGTCGTCCAGGCGGCAGCGCCAGTACTCGCCGAACGCGGCGAACTCCACCGCGTTCGGGGTGAGTTCGATGTCCGCGAACGGCATGGAGCCCGGGTCGACGAGCTGACCGGACGCGGCGGTCAGCGCGGCGGCGAGCAGGGCGTGGTCGAACGCCGGCTCCCGGGTGCCCGCAGCGGGATCGACCAGCACGAACCGCTTGCCGACGCCGTCGCTCACCGCGTACCGGAAGCGGGTACCGCCGTCGATCCACCGCGGCCTGACCTTGTCACCGACGACGAGCTCGCCGGGGCGGGCGGGCCGGCGAAGGAGCTGCTCGGCGGCCTGGTAGTCCTGAGTGGTGCTCATCTTCTTCGTCATCCTCGGGAGTCGGTACGGGATACGGGGCGCGGGATACGGGGCGCGGGCGCGCGGCCCTCGGGTACGGGGGCCGGGTGCGGGCTCGTCAGTGGCTGCGGGCGGTGATGTCGCCGTAGGCGGTGGTGGCGTGGATGGTGAGGGTGGCGGTGGGGCCGTCGGCGTTGTTGAGGCTGTTGTGGATGCGGCCGTGGAGGGTGCCGGCATCGAGGATGGCGGAGGTGCCGCGGGCGGCGCCGATGGTGATGTCACCCTGTTCGGTGCGCAGGGTGACGGTGCCGCGGGTGGCCTCGGTGATGCTGAGGTCGCCCTTCTGCGTCTTGATGTCGCCGGGTCCGCCGAGGCGGCCGATGGTGACGTCGCCGGCCTGGAGGGTGAGCCGGGCGGCGTTGGTCTCGTCGAGCTTGACGGCGGCCCGCGCGGCTTCGAGGGTGACGTCGCCGAGGCGTCCGACACCGCGGAACTCGGCGTCGGCGATGGTGGCCTCGACGCGGGAACCGGCGGGGAGTTGGACGGTGACCTCGACGGATCCGGGGTTGCCGAGGACGCGGTTCCTGGCGGGGGCGGCGGCGATCCGCAGGACGCCGTCGCGGTAGTCGACGCTGATCTGTTCGGCGGCCTTGGTGTCGCGCGCCTTGGCCGGGTCGGCGGGCAGGACCTCGACGGTGGTGTCGGGGCGGTCGGCGGCGATGAGCCGGACGCGTCCGGCGGGGATGTCGAGGATGGCTGCGACCGGGGCGGGGGTGTCGAACTTCTGCACGGTGATCTCCTTGGGCTCGTTGTTTCCGATGATGGAAACATTAAGTTGCGTTCATGGAATGGGCAACATGTTCGTTGCATCGAGCCAGTATTTTTGCAGCTCAGAGTGTCAATTTCGTTGCAATGCCCTACCGATTAACGCAACGAGCCGGTTCGTTGTGTTGCAATGAACTGAGAGTGAACGCTTTACTGGTGGCCCCATCGACCTCATCGACCCCGAAGGAGCCCGTGATGTCGGGAGGCAGGCTCACCCTCGGGGAACGCCACCGGATCGCCCTGGGTATCGCCGAGGGCCTCGCCTACGCCGAGATCGCCCGGGGTCTAGGCCGGCCGACCTCGACCGTTTCCCGCGAGGTGCTCCGCAACGGAGGTTCCACCGCCTACCGCGCCGACGTGGCCCACCGGGCCACCGAACGCCGCGCCCGCCGACGCGGGCGGCTCCCGCACCGTGGGGTGCGGGAGCAGTCGCCCCAGGGGCGCGACGCCGAAGCGGTGCGCGAGTACGAGGAGCTGTTCGCCGCCGCGCTCATGCGATCCGGCCTGCCCGTGATGCCGGCCCGTGCGCTGGCCGGCCTCCACACCACCGACGGGGGCCTCACCGCGGCCGAACTGGTGCGACGCCTCGGGGCCGGCCCCGCCCCGGTCTCCCGGGCGGTCGCTTTCCTCGAAGGTCAGGGCCTCGTCCGCCGAGAACGCGGCGCACGCGGCCGCCGGCGCTACGTCGTCGACGACGACGTCCTCCACCGGTCGATGACGGCCGCCGCCCGCGCCGCCGCCGACCTCGCCGCCACGGCACGACAGGGCGCCGGAGTCCTCGGCCCCCGCACCCCGGCCGCCGCCCGCCTCGAAAACATCGCCCGCTGCGCCGACTTCGTCGCCGGGACCCTCACCTGCGCCGCGGCTCTCCACTCCGGGCAACCCCCGGCCGACACCGTCCGAACCGACGGCGGGGCCCCGTGAGGGCGCCGCCCCCCGGCCCCGTGACGGACGCCAAGGGCCGCCCCTCGTCACGGCCCCCGTTACGGAAGCCGAAAGGGAATCCGTCGGGCGCGTCGCGCGGGCCCGACTGCCGCCCGTACGCGTACGACGGGCCGGCGGTGCTTCCCGTCGGCCTGCGCGGGTAGCCGACGGACGACAGCACACGGCACACGGCAGTGGGAAGAGGAGCAGCAGTGATCACTCAGGACCAGCTCACGGGCATGGCCGGATGCGCGGCGCACACGGACCAGGGGCAGCGACTGGGACAGGTGGAGTACGTCCTGGTGGACGACACCACCGGGAGGCCCGAATGGGCGAGGATCATCGACCGGGCTTCGGGGCTGGGCGGTGTGTTCGTCCCGTTGCGGAAGGCGGAGTGGAAGGACGGGTGCCTGGTGGTGCCCTATCCGGTGACGCTGATCGAGCAGGCTCCCTGTGCGGCGCTGGACTGCGGGAGCGTGCTCTCCGTGTCGGAGGAGGAGCAGCTGTACGGGCACTACGGAGTGCGTGCCGCACGCGACGAGGTCAACGCCGAGGGCGCTGCCGGGTGGGCGGTGATGGACCGGGCGCAGGTCATGCGCGAGGGCACGACCGGCCAGGAGCACGCGGTTTCCCGCCTGCGGCCGGTGCAGCCGGGGCGATGAGTCGTGCCCCCGCCGCCCGGAGTCGCGGGGCGGACGGGAGTTCGGCGACGGGCCCCGGGGGGCGCGACGGCGTACGAAGGGCCCCGCGGCGGCGTACGGCGGGTCACACGGAGGGGCTCCCGAGGGGAGCCCATGTCCCGACCCCGACCCCGACCCCGCGCCCGCCCCGGTTCGCGACGACGGCGCCGGCCCGCGGGAGGGTCACCCCTCGGCGGCGGCCGGTTGCTCCAGGACGCGCTTGAGGTTGCGCAGGGTCGTGCGGATGTTCCGCCGCTGGAAGTCGGCGAAGGTGTGCCCCTTCGTGGCGATCCGGTCGAAGGCGTGGGCCACGAAGTCGGGCCACGAGCGGCGGTCGTCCGTCCACGTCTCGGTGACCCGGGTGCCCTCCGGGACGGGCTCGAACCGGTACTCCCAGGTGGCGATGGGGCCGCGTACGCGCGGCTGCCGGACACCGATCGCGTGCACCCGGAACCGGAACAGCCGGCCCTCCTCGACCGCCGTCACGGTGCACCGGGTGGTCCACCGGAAGGCGCCGCGCTTGTTGCGACCGTCGAACACCATGCCCACGCGCGCCTGCGCGGCGCCCCCGTGGACGGTTGCACCGAGGTTCTCCGGGCTCCAGTCCCCCATGCGGGCGGGGTCGGAGACCTTCCGGTAGACATCGGCGGGCTCGGCAAGGACGACGATGCTGTCGGACACCGTGAACGTACGAGGCATGGGACTCCCCTCTCGGCTGCCGACGCTACCCTCGGACGCCCCACCTGGCTACCCCGCGGTAACTTCGGCGGGGCGGGTCGGGCCGGTGCGCGCGGATCAAAGGTCCGCGGCGGCCCTCTCGGACGCGCTGCGCAGCACGCAGAACTCGTTTCCCTCGGGATCCGCGAGGACCGCCCAGCCCGAACCGTCGGGATCGCGGCGATCGGCGACCAGGGTGGCACCGAGGCCCAGCAACCGTTCCACCTCCAGGTCGCGGGAGGTCTCGGGGCGCAGGCACAGATGGATCCGGTTCTTGACCGTCTTGGCCTCGGGCACCCGGTTGAAGTACAGCACCGGGCCCTGTGCCGGAGTCAGCTGGGTCTCCATGGCACCCGGTTCGTCATCCGGATCCGGCGGACAGCCCGTCACACCGCTCCAGAACCGCGCCAGCCCATAGGGATCCGCACAGTCGATCGCCACGTTCTGCACCACCGAAACCATGCGCGCGAGTCTTGCCGATCCCGACGCCGGACGCCAACGCCGTACGTCAGATCCCGGCGGCGCCCTCCACGATCAGGAGCACGCCGATCACGGCCATGACCACTGCCGTCACGGCGGCGTTGTGGGTCTCCAACCAGGTCCTCGTCCGCCCCAACGGGGCGAGGGCCCGCTCACCGAGGACGACGTGCAGGAGCAGGGGGAGCGCGACGGTCGCGACGGCGATCGCGGTGAACACCGCGACGGCGGTGGCGGCGCGGGCGGTGCCCAACTCGGCCGCGCCGATGGTCAATCCGGCCGCGACGGCCAACAGCAGGGACTTGGGGTTGGCGGTCGAGAGCAGCAGGCCCAACCGCAGTCCCTTGGCCGGGGTGGCGGCGGTGAGGGCCCGCATCCACGCCGGGGTGTCCTTGTCGGCGCCGGAGCGCCACTGCCGGACGGCCAACAGGACGAGCGCCACGCCGAGGACGGCCTTGGTCCAGGACGCCCAGGTGGGCGTCTCCTCCTGGCGTTCGACGACCGAGGCGAGGGCCGTGCTCGCGACCGTCACCGCGAGGATCCCCGCCGTCCAGCCGGCGAGGAAGGCGCCGGCCGCCGCCCGCGGCCGCGGCGCGAAGAGCAGCAGGATCGCGGGCAGGACGGGGAAGGGGGACAGCGCGATGCCCAGCGCGAGCGGTGTCACCTCGGCGAGTACGACGCCCATGGGGCGGCCACCTTCCTCCAGGACCCGGCTGCGCAATCTACCGTTCGGGCCGAGCGCCCGCGGATCTCCCGCGCCGATGAAAAACACGAAAACCTCGCATGCATGATCGAGGACGGCGGGGGCATTCGAAGCCTCGGAGGTAATAACCATGATTCCCCTGCTTCTTGTTCTTCTGCTCGCCCTGATCCTCTTCGGCGCCGGTTTCGCGGTGAAGATCCTTTGGTGGGTCGCCATCGCCGTTCTCGTGCTGTGGCTGGTCGGGTTCGTCGCCCGCCCCAAGGGCGGCAGCGGTCGATGGTACCGCTGGTAGACACGCCGCTGTTCTGCGGCGATGCGCTGTGGGGCCCGCCCCGGTCGAGGGGACGGGCCCCACGCTCATGTGTGATCGCTCCCGGCCGCTCCCGGCCGCTCCCGGCCGTTCCCGCCGGCTCCCGGCCGGCCGGGCGATACCGGAAAGGTCCATCGGATTTCCGGGTGTGAAGTGAATTCGCCGGGGCAGGCGACTTTTCGTGAGGTTGCCCGTCCCACCCGAATTTCGGGGGACGGGCGCTGATTCTCAGCTTATTGGAGGGGATTTCGTATGACCGAGAACGTATGGGGTTACCGCGAAACGTCCGGCCGTCTGACCGATGTCGACCTGACGGGTTACAAGGTGGAGGCCGCCGACGGCTCCATCGGCAAGGTCGACAAGCATTCGGACGAGGTCGGCTCCGCCTACATCGTGGTCGACACCGGCCCGTGGATCTTCGGCAAGGAAGTCCTCCTCCCGGCCGGCACGGTGACCCGTATCGATCCGGGCGAGGAGAAGGTCTACGTCGACCGCACGAAGGAGCAGATCAAGAACGCTCCCGAGTTCGAGAAGGACAAGCACCTCGGCGACGCGGACTACCACCGGCAGGTCGGCGGCTACTACGACGGCCCCCGCGGCATCTGAGCGTCCGCGCCGGACGCGGAGGGCGGCAGCAGTCCCCGCAGGGCGGGGCGGCAACCACACGGTTGCCGCCCCGCCCTCCGCGCTTCTTCCCCGCATCGTCGGGTAGGCGCGCGGAGTGGAAGAAGAAGCGGTGGAACCGGGCGAGAACCTGCTTGCGGGGTTGAGCGTCGACGCGAGCAGGCCGGAGCAACCCGTCCTGCTGGACGCCGGAGGGGCGCCCATCCGGACCTGGCAGGAGAACTACCCGTACCCGCGGAAGGTGCGGCGCGCCGAGTACGAACGGGACAAGCGCATCCTGCAGATCGAACTGCTGAAGCTGCAACGCTGGGTGCGCGAGACGGGCGCCCGGGTGCTGGTCCTCTGCGAGGGACGGGACGCCGCGGGCAAGGGCGGCACCATCCAACGCTTCACCGAACGCCTCAACCCCCGCGGGGCCCGCATCGTCGCCCTGGACAAGCCGACCGAGCGGGAAGCCGGACAGTGGTACTTCCAACGCTACGTCGCGCACCTGCCGGGCCCGGGGGAGATCGTCTTCTTCGACCGGTCCTGGTACAACCGCGCCGGCGTCGAGAAGGTGATGGGCTTCTGCACGGACGACGAGTACGACCTCTTCCTGAGGCAGTGCCCGGCCTTCGAGACGATGCTGGTCGACGACGGGATCCTGCTCGTCAAGTTCTGGTTCTCGGTCTCCAGGGCCGAACAGCGCACCCGCTTCGCGATCCGGCAGGTGGACCCCGTCCGCCAGTGGAAACTGTCGCCCACCGACCTGGCCTCCCTCGACCTGTGGGACGCCTACACGCGGGCCAAGGTCACGATGTTCCGTGCCACCGACACCGAGGCCGCGCCCTGGGCAGTGGTCAAGAGCAACGACAAGCGGCGCGGACGGCTGGCGGCGATGCGCAGCCTGCTGTGGCGCGTCGACTACGACAACAAGGACGCGGACGCCATAGGCCGGCCCGACCCGCTGATCGTCGGGGCCGCCGACACGCTCCTCGAACAGGGTGAGGAACCCACCGCACTGTCCCCCACGCCCCTGACCGGCCTGCCCACCGGACCGGGCCAGCACCCCGAACCCGACCCGCCCGAGGGGTCTACGGGGCCTGCGTCGGAGCGAACCTCGTGAGGATCAGCAGGGCGTCGACGAGTTCCTCCGCGGGTGCCCCGGTCGCCAGCCGACGCAGTTGCTGGCCGAAGACCAGGGCGACGGTAACGCCCGCCAGACGTTCGGGGTCCGGCACGCCGAGGTGCGTCAGGATCCGGGTGGCCAGCAGGTCGTAGGCGGCGAAGCACTCGGTCGCGGCGGCACGCAACCGCTCGTCGCGACCCGCCTGTACGTACAGCTCGAAGGGTGCGATGTGGCGGCTGTCGAAGACGTTGCCGCCCGCGACCCGAGCCACCACCTCGGCCGCCTGCCCGATGTCGAAGCGCTCGTCGGAACACTCGTCTGCGAGCGCCGTGAAGTGCCGGGTCTCCTCCGCCACGAAGTGCAGCAGGCTCTCGCGCAACAGCTCGTGCTGGGTGGCGAAGTGGTAGGTGACCGACCCGAGCGAGACCCCGGCCTCCTTGGCGATCCGCCGGTTGCTGACGGCGGCGATGCCGTCCTGCCCGATGATCCGCAGCACGGCGTCGATGATGCTCTGGCGGGTCTCGGAAGCATGGGACATGTCGACATCCTGCCCCATCGACCATCACGATCACCCTTGCGGGTGGGGAGAGTTGGAGCGCCACGCGGTGTGGACAGCCGGCGGGACGATCCCTACTGTTCGTTCGAACGAACAGTTGAGGGCAGCCGTACGGGAGTCATCATGGACATATCCGGATCGAACGTTCTGCTCACCGGGGCCACCGGAGGCCTCGGCACCGACATGGCGGTGCGGCTGGCGGCGCGAGGAGCCCGCCTCA
Source organism: Streptomyces sp. NPDC057939 (assembly GCF_042887545.1). Lineage (NCBI taxonomy): Bacteria > Bacillati > Actinomycetota > Actinomycetes > Kitasatosporales > Streptomycetaceae > Streptomyces > Streptomyces sp. NPDC057939. The sequence goes on along the minus strand of NZ_JBHVPG010000017.1, from coordinate 97,032 downwards.
CGCTCACCGGGCGTCGGGAGGAGGCCCTCAAGACCACCGCCGACGCCTGCGGCGCCCGCACCGTGGTCGCCGACCTGGGCCTCCGGTCCGACGTCCGCCGGCTCGCGGAAACCTGCGCCGCGACCGACATCCTCGTCGCGAACGCCGCCCTGCCCGCCAGCGGCGACCTCCTCGACTACACCGAGGAACAACTCGACCGTGCCCTCGACGTCAACCTGCGCGCGCCCGTACTGCTCGCCCGACTGCTCGCGGAGCACATGGTGGCCCGCGGGCGGGGACACATCGTCCTGGTCGGTTCCATCTCCGGCAAGGCGGCGACCCGATCGACCTCCCTGTACAACGCCACGAAGTTCGGGCTGCGCGGCTTCGCCCTCGCCCTGCGCCAGGACCTCAGGGGCACCGGGGTCGGCGTGTCCATCGTCCAGCCCGGCTTCGTCCGCGAGGCGGGCATGTTCGCGGACACGGGCGCCACCCCGCCGAGCGGCATCAGGACGGTGACGCCCCGACAGGTCACCGACGCCGTCGTACGGGCCGTCCAACGCGACCGCTGCGAGATCAACGTGGCCCCGCTGGAACTGCGCCTGCTCAGCGCCATCGCCGGCCAGTTCCCCGGGTTCGCCGAACGCGTCCAGGCCCGGACGGACATCGACGGCTCCGTACACCGCATGGTCGAGGCCCAACGCTCGTACCGCTAGGGCGTCTCGTTCACGCGACGCGCACGGACGGTGCCATGCACCACCGCTTCCGCGTGCGCGACGGTACGTGGACGGTCTGGGGGCGGCCTCCGGGCCATGGCGGACACGTACGTGGTGCCGTCGGGGGAGGGTGGTGACGCGGCACTGTCCCGCGGGGAGGGGGTCGCGTCCCTTCGAGCCGGTGACCTGCGCGAACGGTGTCCAGGAACCGTTCGGCTCGCGAAGGTCGTGCCGGAGGGCGGCCGTCGAGGCCGACCGCCACGACCTGGGCGGATCCGTCGAGCATGCCGGTGCTCGCCAAGGCGCCGGCCATCAGCGCCGGCTGACGGACCCGCGCACGGGCGGCGCCATGAACGATGGGACCGTGCCGCCCCGGACGGCCCTAGGATTCCCCTCATCACATCATCGGCCTTTCGTACGGCCCGATTCGAGAAGAAGTCGCCTGGATGTCCCAGGAAACCACCACCACACCGGACCCTGTCACGTGGTCAGAGCTCGACCATTTCCGCGGCTCGGCCGAGAACATCCCCGACGTACTCGCCGCCTGCACCGACCCGGCGCGGTCGAAACGCGCCCTCGCCGAACTGTGGGACTGCCTCCAGCACCAGGGCAGCACGCTGGTCTCCGCCGCCCCGCCGGTGCTGCCCGTCCTGCTGGACTGGGCGCACGACCCCGCCCGTGACCTACGGCTACCCGCGCTCAGCCTCATCGGCAAGCTGGCCAGGGACGGGCGCACGTCGCGCCCGCCGTTCGTCGCCGCGCCCTGGTTCCCGGCATGGGAACGCGCCACGCCCCGGCTACTGGCACTGCTGGCCGATCCGGATCCCGAGGTACGGCGCATGGTCCCCTTCCCGCTCGCCCAAGCCGTCGCCGGCGCCGCCGACGTCCTCCCCGCGCTCCACGCGCGTTGGAAGGTGGAGCCCGATAAGAGCGCAGCCGTCGGACTCGTCTTCGCCGCCGGCCAGCTTCTGCGGCACACCCCGGTGGCGTGGCCGCCCGAGGTGATCGACTGGCTCACGTCCCTCCCCGCGCACCCCGACCCGGACCAACGGTTCGCCGGCGTCCTCGCTCTGCGCCGCAGCGGACTCGGTGGCCGGGACCCCCGCCACCTCGAGGAGGTCGCCGCCTACATCGGCGCCGCCCGCACCGAGACGTGGCAGCGTTCCTGGGCCGGTCCGGGTCGGGCCGAGTGGCTGCCCACCCGGATCGACCGGCTGCTCGGCGACGACCACGAAGGACGCACCCGCCTCGCGGCCACGTTGCTGGAGCGGGGCGACGGCAACGCCCTCCCCGTGGCCGCCGAGTTGATGAGCCGGTGGCGCTCGCCCGTGCGCACCCTCCTGCCCCTGGTCGCGGCCCGGCTGTCCGACCCGGCCGCACGGTACCGCCGCCGGGCCGTCTCCGTGCTCGCGGGCGCCGGCCGGCGCGCCGAGCCCTGGGCCGACGAACTCGTCGCGGCCTGTGCGGACGAGGAGCGCCATGTGGCGCCGTCAGCCCTGCACGCACTGGTGCGGATCGGGGATCCGCGCGCCGTCCCCCTGGCGGCCGACCGGCTGCGCCGCCCCTTCCACGGGCTGAGGACCGCCACGGGCCACGGCGCGACGCACATGCCTTCGCTCGGCGACGTGCTGAACCCGCTGCGTCCGTTCGCCGCCGACCTGCTGCCCGCCCTTCGGGACCGACTGCGCACGGCGCCGACCCTCGATGAACGGCGGGGCCTGCTGAGGGTGCTGGCGCACTGGGGGGACTCGGCGGCGCCCGCCACCGGGGACCTAGTGGCCCTGCTCGATACGGACGCACGGCCGTGGGCGCTCGACGCCCTGGTGGCCATCGGGACGCCGCAGGCCCGGGCGGCGGCCCTGCCGGTGGTCGAGGCCTCGCTGGGAGGACCGGACCGGCGTGCACCCGAACGCCACTGGCGGCTCACCGGGGATCCGACAGCCCTACTGGCACCCGGGGCGGAGCGTCCGAGCCCGGAGCTGCTGGCAGAACTGGGCCCGGCTGCCGCTTCCCTGGCCGCGGCGATCCGGGACGCGCCGCAAGTCGTTCGGTTGGGCTGGGGCCTCGTCCGGTCCCGGTATGCGCTGTGGCGGATTACCGCCGATCCGGCCGACGCCCGGGAGGTCGTCGCGGTCGCGGGGAGGACACTCCGGGAGGAACGCGTCATCGGAGCCGAAGGAATTCGGTCGCTGGAGGACCTGGCGACGCTGGGACCGGTGGCCCGGCCGCTGGTGCCCGTACTGCACTCCGTGCTCACCGCCGATGTTCGGCCGGTACAGCCGGGGCAGTGGGGCAGCGTGCCCGAGGACGACGCCCTGTGCGAGGCCGTCCGGACCCTGCTGACGGCCGCCGAGGGGTAGGCCGTCTCGTTCGGGATCCCGCCGGGAACGGCGACGAGGATCCGGGCGGCGTGCCCGTGCCGGCGCCCGTAGCCCGACCGCCCGCCGCCTACCGGTGCGTCAGGCCGTGGCGGGTGGCCCAGGTGTCGATCGCCGCGGCCAGCTCCTGGGGGCGGTCCTCCGGCGAGTGGTGGCCGGCTGCGCCGTGCCGGGACACCTCCAATCCCGCGATGTTCTCCTCGCACCACGCCACCGTCCCCGCGTCCGTCATGGCGCCCGGACCCGGCTCGAACGCGGCCAGCAGCTTGGGCACGTGGGGGCTGGCCGCCAGCCATGCGTCGTAGCGCTCGACGCGGGCCACGACGTCGGCGGGCTCGCCGTCCAACGGCATCATGCGTGTCCACGCCAGTACCGGACGACGGCTGCGCGGGGTCGGGAACGGACGGCGGTACACATCGAGGTCGACGGGGTCGAGCGCGGTGGCGAGCGTGTCCGGGAGCCCCTCGATGAACAGCGAGTCCTCCAGGACCATCTCCTCGCCGACCCCGGGGGTCCGCAGCAGGGTGAACAACTCCCGGCCCGCGGCCGGGAACTCGTCACCCACCAGCGGTTTGACGATCGTCTCGGTGAAGGCGAGGCCGCGCACCGTGCCCGGCAGTCGGGCGGCCCGGTCGAAGGCGAGCGCGCCGCCCCAGTCGTGCCCGACGAGGACGGCCTCGGTGAGGCCGAGGGCGTCGAACCAGGCGTCGAGGTGGCGGGCGTGGTCGTCGAAGGAGTAGGCGAGGTCGGGCTTGCCCGAGTCACCCATGCCGATGAGGTCGGGAGCCAGCAGCCGACGGCCCGGCCGCGCCACCCCCGGCAGGACGTTGCGCCACAGGTGGGAGGAGGTGGGGTTGCCGTGGAGGAAGACGAACGGCAGCCCGTCGGGATCACCGGACTCGCGGTGGTGGACGGTGGAACCGAGGACGGCAACGGTGGGCATCGCGGTGTCACTTCGCTCTCTGCACGGAGGGTCGGGGGTCGGGGTTCAGCACGCGGTCCACGGCGATCTCGATGACGACCAGGTCCGGCGGGTCGGGCGGGGCCACCCGGTAGCGGGCGGTGTACCGGCGCACCGCCTCGGCCACGCGCACGGGGTCGTCGGTCACGGCCGCCCGGCCTTCGAGGGTGACCCAGCGGAAGCCGTCCGCCCGACACAGCGACGCACGGGCCGCCGGCCCGACCGCCGGACCACCCGCCGCCACGTTCCGGGCCTTGCGGGCACCCGCCCGGGTGGTCACCCGGACCAGCCCGGCGGCCTCGTCGAAGGTGAAACGGACCGGGGTGAGGTGCGCGGTGCCGTCCGGGCGGAGGGTGGCGAGGGTGGCCGTGCCGGGACGGGCCAGGAACGCCCTCGTGGAGGACGGGAGCTCGAAGGGCGCACGGCTCACTTCTTCTTCACTCCCTCGTTCAGGATCAGCTTGGCGATGTTCGGTTTCACGTCCGTGGTGATGACCCCCATCGCCTTGCGGACGTACCGCCGCTCCTCCAGCTCCCGCAGCATGGCGGCGGCGAGGTCGGAGCGGGCGGTGAAGACGCCGTCCGCACTGGTCTCGGCCGTGCGGTAGTCGGTGACCACGGGGTGCTCGAAGAGGCCCGACGGCCGGACGAGGGTCCAGTCGAGTTCCGTCCCCCTGATCACGTCCTCCATGCGGCGCATGTCCGCGTGGAGCGTGCGGCCCAGACGCCGGTTCACCAGCGGATCGAGCACGTGGTTGAAGAAGTGCGCGCCGGTGGGCCGCCAGTGCGGGTCGGCGATGCTGGAGCTGACGACCAGGAGCCGCTCGACGCCGTGGCGGACCATCGCCCCGGTGATCGCGGCGGCGCTCGCCGAATACGTGGTGATGACCTCCGAGCTGAAGCGGGCGCCCAGCGCGGAGAGGACGGCGTCCGCCTTGCCGATCGCGGCGTCCACGGCCACCGGATCGGTGGCGTCGGCGACGGCCACGGAGAGCCCCGGACGTTCGGCCAGGGAGCCCGGGCGGCGGGTCACGGCGACGACCTCGTGGCCGGCGGCGAGCGCCTGATCGGTGAGCCGGCGGCCGGTGGGTCCGTTGGCGCCGAAGACTGTGATGCGCATGGTGTGGGTTCGTCCTTCGTGTGGTGGTCGGAACGCCCTTGACTGTGCCGATCACGAAACGCAGGCTCAACGCCGATGAATAACGCCGCGCCCGCCCCCACCGCCCCCACCGCCCCCGCCGCCCCCGCCCGCCCCCGAACCCGGGGCCGCCCCCGCGGCAATCCGCCGACCCGCGAGTCCATCGTCCCGGTGGCCCGCGCGCTGTTCCTGGAGCACGGCTACCGGCGCACCACCCTGCGTGCCGTGGCCACGGCCGCAGGCGTGGATCCCGCCCTGATCGCCTACCACTTCGGCTCGAAGAAGGGCCTCTTCGCCGACGTGATGCAGTTCCAGTGCGCCACCGCGCTGACGGTCGACGACGTCCTCGGCGGCGACCCGGCCACCCTCCCCGGCCGGCTGATCGACGCGGTCACGGACCTGTGGGAGGACGCCGACTTCCGCCGACTCACCGGGCAGGGGGACGAGGCCGCCGAAGCGATCCGCGAATACCTGGAACACGAGCTGCTGGCCCGCCTCGTTGAATTTCTCGGCGGCCGGAACGCGACCGCCCGCGCCACGGCCGTCGTGACGATCCTCGGGGGCCTGATCTACACCCGCTACGTCAACCCCCTCCCGACCCCCTCCGCCCTCACCCCCGCCGAGGCCCGCCACGCCCTCACCCCGGCGCTGCGCGCGGCCCTGGCCCCCGGGCCGCGCACGACGGCGTCCGGCGGAACGGCCCGGCGGGGCCCCACGAACGCCGGCCGGCCCGCCGTCCGGCCCTGATCCGGACCCTGCCGGCCGGGGCGCCGGGCCGGCCGCCGGTTACCGCGAGGGGCCGTACGCGGTCCGCAGGTGGTCCACGTAGGCGGCGACGTCCGCGTACGGCCGGTCCTGCGCACCGGATCGGTGCGCTTCCACGCGTCCGTCGGGGTGCATGCGGATCGTGGTCGTCGCCGCGCGGGGCGGGGCGTCCGCGGCGTCCGGGGTCGTTCCGGGCAGGGCGACCGCGTCGAGTACGGGAACGTCGTCGGGGAACACGGCACGGGCCCGGGCCGCGGTGGCCGCCGGGGGATGGCCCGTCCGGTTGGCGCTGCTGACGTACAGGACCGGATGCGCGTCCAGAACGGACCGGAGGGGGCCCCAGCGGGCCCCGAAGAGCAGCGTCCAGCCCTCGTGGCAGGCCGGGGCCAGCCAGTTCGGCGGCGTGTGCTCCCGGAGCAGCGGGACCAGCAACGTCACGCGTTCGTCGGACAGCAACCGACGGGCCGTGCCGGCGGCCCGCGGCGACAGGTCCAGTGCGCGCAGGACGAGGTCGGTGGTGTGCGGATGATGGGTCCACAGCGCGACCGGTTGCCCGTCGGGGCGGCCCTTGGCCCGGTTGACCGCGTACGGGGTGGTGGCGGCGACGACGTACGTCAGGGGCGCGGCATTGGGCAGCACAACGGCCCCGCCCCGCGCGAGGTGGGCGCGCGCGGTGTGCACGCCGTCGGCCGGGGGAGCGGTCACCGCGTGCTCCGGGCCGGGGGGACGGCCAGGGTGGAGAGGTAGTCGGCGAACTCGTCGTCGTCGACCACGGCGTGCCCCCGGTCGTAGGCCCGCGACTTCACCCACGTCGCCGCCGTACGCGTCCGGTCGGGGTCGAGGTGGTGGCCGAGCCGCTCGGCGACGGCACGGATCACGCGGGCGCTGGCCAGGTGCGTGAGGACCACCCGCGGTTCGATGCCGAGCAGTTCGCGCGGATCGTACGGCTCGAACAGGCGGGGATGGACGAACGGGGTGCCCGTGGAAATGGTGCCGACCCCGTCCCCGACGATCGGGGTGGTCACACCGAGCGGCGCACCGGTCTCCGCGGCCACCATGCGGGCGATGCCCGGCAGCGACGTCAGGTCGGGTGCGGTCCACCACGCGTCGCGGTCGTCGCCGAGGAGCGCGCGGGTGCGGTCGGGCCGGTAGGCGAGCAGGAACAGCAACTGCTCGGTGGCGACCATGCCGCTGCGTTCGGCGATGCCCAGCCAGGACGACGAGTGCACGCGGATCCCCGCGCGCAGGGCCTGGAGGGTGTTGGCCAGGGCGAGACCGAGGTCGTTGTGGAGGTGCGAGGCGAGGACCACGTCGGCACCCGCGCCGCGGCGCACGGCGGTGAACATGGCCGCGGCGTCCTCGGGCAACTGGTCGCCGACCGTGTCCGCCAGCACCACCACCCCGGCACCGGCCTCCGTCAGCCGCGCGGCGTGCTCGCCGGTCAGCCCGTGGTCGGCGCGGGACGCGTCGGCCAGGCACACGTCGACGGCCACGGTGTCGTCGACGTCCAGGGCCTGCGCGACCAGCGCGGCGCCGCCGGCCAGGGCCTGTTCGGCGGTGCCATGGGTCATCACCCCCGCCATGGCCTCCGAGGCGGGCACGACCACCATGATCCGGGCGTTGGCGGTGCCCCGGACCGAGGCCAGGGCCTGCCGCACGTCGGGGGCGGTGCCCCGACAGACCGCGGACACGCTCACGGTGCCCTCGGCCTCCACCGCCACCCGTCTGACCGCTTCGAACTCCTGCGGACACACCGCGGGGAACCCGGCGGCGAACACCACGTGCCGAGGTCCGTCCCCGCCGAAGATCCCGCCCTGGGCGCGGGCCAGACGCACCCGGAAGTCCGGCGTCATCAGCGTCTTCGCCTGGGCCCCGTCGCGCGGCGACTCCTCCCACAGCACGACCCGCCCCGCCCGCGCGGACGCGCGCACCACATCGACCCCCACCGCCACACCCTCCGCTCACCCGCCCAGGACGGCCGAAGCCGGCACGCTCCGGAGAACGATCAACCGGGACGGGGCCCTTCCGCAGGAATGGCGAACCGATTCACCCGTACGGGTCGTATCCCGGACGGGCGGAGGCACGGATGCGCGGACGGGCGGAGGTACGGAGGGGCGGGCCGGGGCGGTGCCGGGGCGGCGGTGCGGGGGCGGGGCCGGGGGTACCGCCGGCCCGCGCCGGTCCCGAGGCGCTACATCGGGTCCATGGTGCCGCTGCCCCTGCCGTTCACCTCTTCGCTCAACTGACGGATGTGCAGGGCCTTCTCCGTCAGCCGCCGCTTCTCCGCCGGGTCGCCGGCGTGCTGGGCCGCCTGTTCGAGCTCCTCGGCCTTGTCGCGCATCTCCCGCGTCCGCTTGCTCGGCTGACTGTCGTTGTTCATGGCCAGTTCCTTCCCTCGGGGGAGTGCGTGCGGACGCTTCCATCCAAACCAGCGGAGCGGCGTGCCGCCACCGCACGGACGCGGCGACCCACCGCGACTCCACCGTGCCGGACGCTGCCGGTCCGGTGCGGTGGGGTGCGGTGCTGTGCTGTGCTGTGCGGTGCGTTCCGGTCACCGCCGCGCCTACCCCGCGAAGGGATCACCATGTGCGGAGGAGGGCCTGCCCGACGGCGCCGGCCGCCCCGCCCGACCGCCGTGCCCAAGCGCCTTGATGAGGAGCGCCGTTGGACCGGGCGACCGGCCTCCTCGCTGCTCCGTTCGATGTCATAGGCTGCCGAACGGCGATGCGATCCGCGCGGCGAGCCGAAGGGCCGATGGCACAGGACGATGACACAGCGACGAGACACCGGCCCGTCCGGCACCGGTCCGGGCGTGCCGACGGCCCCCCGGCCCGGCGGCCTCTGGGACTCGGGTCTGTCGTCCGAGGAGTACGCGGCCGTCAAGGGCGCCGGCTTCGAGCCCGTCGGCCAGGTACTGGGCACGACCGTCGTCAACATCGGCTACGGCGGTGTCGGGGGTTGCCCCGGCGCGTGGACGGTCCGGGACGGCAAACGGGTTCCGTTCTCCCGGTGGGTGCAGTCGTTGTCGTCGACGGCCGCGTCGATCCACGCGGCGCGCACCCTGGCACTGTCGCGCGCGGCGGCCGAGTGCGGCGCGCTCGGCGGTGACGGGATCGTCGGGGTGGAGCTGCGCATCGGCCGGTTCCCCGAAGGGTTCGTGGAGTACTCCGTGCGGGGCACCGCGGTCCGGGCCCGTTCGCGCGTCCGGCCGCACCGGCCGTTCACGTCGCACCTGACGGGCCAGGACTTCGCCAAGCTCCTGTACGCCGGATGGGTTCCCACCGGCCTCGCCCTCGGCATCGGCCTCGAAGTCCGGCACGACGACTGGCGCACCTCCCGCCGGACCACCTGGACCGCGGACAACCAGGAGGTCGACGGCTACACCCAGCTCCTCGGCCACGTCCGCCGGGAGGCCCGCAGACACCTGACCCTCGACGCGGCCAAGTACGGCGGCGAGGGACTGGTCGTGGACGAGGTGGAGCTGACGGTGAGCGAGAGCGAGTGCTCCTCGTACGGGTACGCGCGCGACTTCATCGCCGAGGCGGTCCTCGTCGGCACCTCCATCGCCCGGTTCGGCCGCTCCGAGCGGTCCGCCGGACCCACCCCACTGACCATGATGAGACTGGAGCGCGAGCGCTGACATGACCGAGCGAACCGGGCGGGAACCGGCCGGCGGAGCCGCACGGGCGGCCGTGGAGGGCGTGCCCGAGGACGCCATGCGGCGGCTCGCGCAACCCCGGTCGGGAGCGGGGGCGGCGCCGTTCACCTCGAACCTTTCGGTGAACGAGTTCCTGCTGGTGCGCGAGGCCGGCTTCCGCCCGCTCGGGCTCGTCCTCGGCTCGTCGGTTTACCACGTCGGCATCCAGTTCGGCCGGTGGTCGAAGAACCAGGAACTGACCAAACTGACGCAGGCCATGTACCACGCGCGCGAACTGGCGATGAGCCGCATGGAGGCGGAGGCGAGCGCCCTGGGCGCCGACGGGATCGTGGCGGTGCGGCTGGACATCGAGTTCAAGGAGTTCGGTTCGGACATCGCCGAGTTCATCGCCGTGGGTACGGCGGTCAAGGCAGCCGGCGCGGATCCGGGACCGGCCGGGACCTGGCTCAACAACAAGGGCAAGCCCTTCACCTCGGACCTGTCGGGCCAGGACTTCTGGACGCTGGTCAGGGCCGGCTACGCACCGCTGGACATGGTCATGGGCTCCTGCGTCTACCACGTGGCGCACCAGCGCTTCGCCCAGGCGCTGAGCACCTCGGGCCGCAACGTCGAGATCGAACCGTTCACCCAGGCGCTCTACGGCGCACGCGAACTGGCGATGGGACGCATGCGGGCGGAGGCGGCGGCCCTCGACGCGGAGGGGATCGTGGCGGTCCGGCTGCGGCAGCACTCGCACTCCTGGGGGGCGCACACCACCGAGTTCTTCGCGGTCGGGACGGCGGTCCGTCCGCTCCGCGACGACCACACCATCGACCCGCCGAGCCTGGTGCTGAGCCTCGATGACTGAGCCGCCGGACGTGCACATGCTGGCCGCGTCGCTGCGCCGGGACAGCGCGGACCTGCATCTGCACGTCGCCGTGCTGGCGGCGGACCTGGCGGACTCGCTCCCGGCAGGCACCGTGCGGGTCAAGCGCAGGCGCTCCCTCATGGAACGGATGGCCGGGCGCGAGGGTTCCGTCGCGGAACTCGACGTCGCGCTCGGGGAACGGCGCCTCCTGCTGAGGCTGGACCCGGAGGGTCGGGTGACCGGGGAGGACCGCCACGAGGTGCGGGGCATCGTGCTCTCCCGGCGCCCGGTGGGCCTGGACGGGTGGATCGACGCCCTGACCAGGTCACTGACCGAAACGGCCGCCGCTCACGCCCGGTCCCGAGAGGCCCTCGAACGCTTCCTGGAACTTCCGGCGCGTGTTGCGATGAGTTCGGGATCCGCCGCCGGTCTACCCTTCGGATCCATCGTTCGGGAGGAGCGGCAGATGACGGACATGACGACCCTCGACCTCGGACCGCAGGCCCGGCTCGTGGCGCGGCTCGTGGCGGGCGTACCCGACGCGCGCCTCGCCGCCCCGACGCCCTGCCCCGCGTACACGGTCGGTGACCTGCTGGGGCACCTCGCGGGGCTCTGCGTCGCCTTCCGCGACGCCGCCCGCAAGGACCTCGGCCCCACGACGGACACCGCCCCGGAGTCGGGCGTCCCCTCCCTGCCCGCCGGGTGGCGCGAGGAACTGCCCGAGGTCCTCGACGAGCTCGCCGGGGCCTGGCGGGACCCGGCCGCCCTGACCGGCATGACCCGCGCGGGCGGCGTGGACCTGCCGGGCGACATCGCGCTGGCGGTGGCCGCGGACGAACTCGTGGTGCACGGCTGGGACCTGGCCCGGGCCACCGGCCAGGAGTACGCGCCCGATCAGGCCGCGCTGCGCGCCTCGCACGCGTTCCTGTCGGCGGCAGCCGAGGAGGGTGACCGCGGTGACGGGATCTTCGGCCCCGTCGTGCCCGTACCGGACGACGCCCCGCTGCTGGACCGGGCCGTCGGGCTGAGCGGGCGCGATCCGGGCTGGACCCCGTCGACGTCCCCGTGACGCGGGCGACCGGCCGAGGACCGCAGGAGTGACGGACGACGAACGGCGGACGGGCCGGCGCCTGGAGCGAGCCATCCTGGAACTGCTGGAACGCCGCGGCCCGACCGCCGGCATCTGCCCCTCCGACGCCGCGCGGGCGGTGTACGAGGGCGACGACGACGGCTGGCGCGCCCTCATGGAACCGGCCCGCCGCGCGGCACGGCGCCTGGTCACCGCCGGCGAGGTGGAAATCACCCAGGGCGGCCGCCCGGTCGACCCGGCGACGGCTCGCGGCCCGATCCGTATCCGCCGATCCCACTGACCGCGTCCCCAACGGACCGCGTCCCCAACGGACCGTCGGCCCCATGGACGGCCCCACGGACCGTCGGCCGTCCCCGGCCGGAGGCGCCGGAGCCGGGGCCGGGCCGGGGCCGTCCCCCTGCCGTTCGGCCTCAGGCCCCGCCGAGCCAGCTGGTGGCGTCGAGGCGGAACGCGGTTTCGGCCGGGACGACGGTCCGCAGGGCGGCCTCGATGCCCCGCACGCGGTCCGCGCCCAGCGCCCCGGCCCACTCGGCGCGGAGTTCGTCGAACACGGCTGCCGAGCGGCCGAGGGCCGCGCGGCCGTGGGGGGTGAGGCGGACGAGTTTGCGGCGCGCGTCCCCGGGGTCGTCGGTGCGCTCCGCGTAGCCGAGGGCGAGCAACCGGTCGACCGTCTTGCCGGCGGCCTGTTTGGACACCCCGAGGCGCCGTCCGATGTCGCTCGCGGTCGCGCCCCGGTCGCCGATCGCCTGCAGGGCGAAGCCGTACGCGGGGCGCAGGCCGGGGTGGCCGTCCTCGGCGAGGCGGGCGTGCAGGCGGTCCATGAGGGTGCGGAAGCCACCGAGGAGGAGCAGGGGCAGCTCGAAGCCGGGGGTGTCGTCGAACTCCTCGAACGACGCGACCCCCTTGCCCGAATCGACAACCTGGTTTACGTTTCCTTCATCGACATCGTCAACCATGTTGTCGATCCTACCCGCCCCCACCCCTGCCCCGGAGCCGTCATGACCGCCGACCTGTCCACCCGAACCGACCTGTCCACCCGAACCGACCTGCCCGCCCGTACCGCCGCCGCCGTCGCCCTGCTCCGCGAGTCCCCGCAGACCCTGGACGGTTTCCTCAAGCTCAACGAGATCTTCGAGTCCACGACCCTGGACGCCCACTCCCGCGAGACCGTGATCCTCACCGTCGCCGCACGCAACCAGTGCCACCTGTGCGTCGACATGCACGAGGCGAAACTCGCCGCCCTCGGCCCCGCCCCCGACCCCGAACGCCTGGCTGCGGTGCGCCGGTTCACCCTCCAGGTCGTCGCCTCCTCGGGCGCGGTGAGCGAGGAGGAGATGGCGGCCTTCCGCGCCCACGGCTACGACCGCCGCAACGCGCTGGAGGTCGTCCTCGGCATCGGGACGTACACCGTCTCGACCCTTGCCAACCGCCTCACCGGCGCCGCGTAGGAGGATCCCCGCGGGGCGATCGGGCGGCGGTCGACGCAGAAACGGACGAAAAGGCTCCGGCGGTCTGTCCCGCCGCGACGCCACCGCGACGCCACCGCGACGCCACCGCGACGCCACCGCGACGCCACCGCGACGCCACCGCGACGCCACCGCGACGCCACCGCGGCGCCACCGCGACCGCGTCACGACCGCACCGCGACCGCGCCGACGTCCCTCCCACGCGGAGGCATCAGGTCCGGATCACGGTGTGGGAAGACAGGCGAAATTATCCGCCCGTTCACATAGGGTCATGCTTTCCGCGGCCCCCGTCCAGGCCGAACGCCTGATCACACGAGGGTCTTCCCCGCATGAGCCACGCCTCGCTCACCCCTGCCCCGATCGACGTCGCGGCCGGTCGCCGCATACCCGCACCGCCGCCGGCGCCCCGGCGCGCGGCGCGGGCGGCGCCCCCGGTCGCGGCGCTGATGGCCATGGTCGCGTACTGCGCCGGGCTCGCCCTCCACGGCACCTTCCCCTTCGGGGTCGTCCCGCGCGCGGACAACGACCTGCGCCACCAGTACGTCCCCTTCCACACCTACCTGTGGGACCTCCAGCACGGCACCGCCCAGGGCGACCTGCTGTTCAACTGGCAGAGCGGCTACGGGGTCGGCTTCCTCGCCGACTTCGCCACCTACCTGGCGAATCCCTTCTCCTGGCTGACCGGCCTCTTCCCCCGCGAAGAGGTCGAGTTCGCCGTCTTCCTGGTCAGCCTGCTCAGCATCGGGCTCGCCGCGGCCCTGATGACCGTCTTCCTCGGCCGGCTCCGCCCCGGCTCCCCCTGGCTGCGCGCCCAGCTCTCCGTCGGCTACGCCGTCTGCGGCTGGAACGTCGCCGAGGGAGCCATCGTCCCCATGTGGATGTGGGGTCTGGTCGCGCTGCCGTTGCTCGCGCTCGTCACCGACTGGTGCCTGACCGGACGCCGCTGGGTGCTCGGCACCTTCCTGATCGCGTTCTGCTGGAGCGCCAACTTCTACACCGCCGCGATGGCCACCCTGGCCGCCGCGATCCTCCTGGTCCTGAGACTGGCGACCGCCGACGTCGACCGCCGCACCCGTTTCCGCGTCCTGGCACGGGCCGCCGGCATGACGGCCACCGGCATGCTCCTCGCCGCGCCCGTCATCCTGGTGTGCGCCCTCGCCAACGCGCAGGCCCAGCCCACCGACCGGTACGTCGTCGGCGTGGAGACGGCGCCGCTCACCTATCTCGCGATGTTCCTGCCGGGCAGCCTGGCCAGCCCCACCGCGCCGAACGTGTTCGTCGGCGTCCTTGTTCTTCTGCTGGTGCTCGCCCTGCCGTTCCAGTCCCGGGTGCCCGTCCGCGAGCGCGTCGCCTGGGCGCTCGTCATCACGCTGACCGCCGTCTCCTTCGTCGTCACCCCCACCGCCAAGCTGTGGCAGGGCTTCGCGCTGCCGCACGGTGCCCCGTTCCGGGAGGCGTTCGTCCTCAGCGGCTTCCTCGTGATGGCCGCGTGGGTGTGCCTCGCCCGCATGCCGCGCCCCCGCGCCCTGCTCGGTGGCGCGGCGCTCCTGGCCCTGCTCGTCGCCCTCACCCACGACGCCCAGCCGATCGGCGATCCGGCCCTGAGGGGCACCCTCGCCGGCGGTGTCGTGTTCACCGGACTGCTCCTGCTGTACGCCCGCGGTCTGCGGCGCCGCGCGCGGGCCGTCGTCACGTCCCTCCTCGCCGCGTCCGTCGTCGCCACGACCGCCCACGCCGTGTACGCCGTCACCGCCCTGGAGGACCCCTCGCTGCGCGGCCCGTCCCGGCCCCGGACGATGACCACCGTCGGCCTGGAGGCCCACGAGGCGCTGACCGGCCTGAGCCGGTGGCCCGACGCCCGCGCCGAGGCCGGCCCCGGGGTGTTCGTCACCAACAACGACGCGATGCTGCTCGGCGGCCAGGGCGGCTCCTACTACAGCAGCTACGTGACCCGGGAGACCGCGAGCGGCCTCGCCGGCCTCGGCCTCGGCCAGGCGATGGGCGGCCGACACCTGTGGCCGGCCCGCGACCCGGTGCTGCACGCCCTGTTCGGTGTCGGAGCCACCCTCGACACGGACGCCCCGACCGGCCCGCGGCCGCGCACCATGCCCGCACCCCCGCTGGTCACCGTACGGCCGGACGGAAGCGACGGGATGTACGGCGCACCCGCCGACTCGGTGTGGGCCCGACGGCAGGCGGCACTGGGCGCACGCGTGTACACGGTGCCGGACCTCACGCCCGCGAACCCGGACGTCGTACGCACCGCCGCGGGCTGGCCGCTCGCCGGCGCGGACGAGCAAGGACGGGCAACGGCCGGCCAGGCCCAGGCCCAGGCCGGGCCCCAGGCCCGGCCTGGTTGGGCCAACACGTTCACCGCGCGGTGCGCGCCCGGCGACCGCGCCTTCCTGTACGCCCCCGCCCTGCGCGCCGACGTGGCGGTCCGGGACGGGGTGTCCCAGGGGTTCTACGGGGATCCGCCCGTGAAACTGAGCCCGCTCGTGGAGGTGGGCCGGGCGGGGGCCGACGGCCTGCTCACCCTCGACGTCCGCACCGGGGAGACGGGCCAGGTGCTCCCGGCCGACGCGATCGGCTGCCTGGACGCCCCGGCCCTCGACGCCGCCGTACGGTTGCTGCGGGACACCGGTGCCACGGCGGTCCGGGTGGACGGCCACTCGATCGGCGCCGACCTCCCGAAGGGCTCCACCGGTACCGCCGTCGTCGCCGCCACCGCGCCCCCGGGGTGGACCTGTTCCGCCGACGACGGCCCGACCCGGCCCCCGGTCTCCCACCAGGGCCTTCTGGGCGTCCCGTTGGGCGACGGCGCGGACCGCGTCGCGTGCGCCTACACGCCCCCCGGCCTGACGGCCGGCCTCGCGGGAACGACGGCCGGCGCGCTCGTGGTGGCCGGAGTACTGCTCCTGCGGCGGCTGCGGTCACGCCGTCCGCGGCGGCAGACGACGGGCGGGCCGCGCCGGCCGGCCGGCGATCGGGTCGACGCCCGTCGCGGTTGAGAGCCGGCGGTCGCGCGCGGGAGCCGGTGGCCGGCGGTCGCCTCGGGGGCAGGACTCGTCAGGGGCAGGACTCGTCGGCCTTGACGACGGTGAAGGCGACCGGCTGCCCGGTCAGCGCGGCACCCGCGGCCGGGTTCTGGGTGCACACCTTCCAGTTCGACTCCTGGAGGACCACGCGGCCCTGCGACGAGGCGTCCTTGACGGTGATCGACGCGTTCGTCGGCAGCGCGGTGCGGGCGGCCTTCATGCCCTTGCCGACGAAGTCGGGCATGGTGCCGCCGGCCGGTTTCGGGGCGGGGGCGTCAGCGGCCGGGCAGGTTTCCTCAAGCTTGACCGTGCCGAAGTCGATGGTGGTCGACGTGTCGACGTTCGCACCGGCGGCAGGGGTCTGGGCGCACACCTTCCAGTTGCGGTCGAGGGCCTGGAGCCGCTGTCGGCCGAGGCTGTCGTGGGACTTCAGGAGGACGAACCCGGCGGCCTGGGCCTCGTCCTGGGCGGTTTGCAGGCCCTTGCCGACGAAGTCGGGGAGCGTGGCGGTCCTGGCACCACCGGCGGGTGCCTCGGAAGGTGAGGTCCCCGCCGGGGAGGAGACGGCCGGGGAGGAGGCGGCGGGTGCGCCGGGCTTGCTGTCCGCGACCTGCGGGTTGCAGGCGGTGAGTGCGAGGAGGCCGGTGGCCGCGAGCAAGGTGACGTGGTGTGTGCGCATCGCGCCATGATTGCGGCGGATGCAACGGTTCGTGGGGCATGTCACCGTTCTGTGACGCACGGACGCCGCGCACCGCCGAGGAGGGGCGTCGAGGAGGGGCGTCGAGGAGCGGGCGCCCCGACCACCCGTACGGCCATTGGGAGGGTGTTCGCGGCTTCGACCCATCCGCGGCGCCCCGGACTTCGAAACCGGGGGCGAGCCCGCGATTCCCGCGGGCGGGATCGACCGACCCTCACTCCTCGGGGAGCACCATGCGTACGCGCAAGACCATCACCGCCCTCTCCATCGCCGTGGCCGCGGCCCTGTCCGCGCCCGTCCTGGCGTCCGCGGACGGCGGCGGCAACGCCATGGACCACATGGACCGCACGGACCGCAAGGCGCTGACCGCCGTGGGCCTGACCGCGAACCAGCGGCTGGTCGAGTTCGCCGTCGACCGGCCCGGCAGGACCATGTCGATCGGCAGGGTGACCGGCCTGGCCGGCGACACCAAGCTCGTCGGGATCGACTTCCGGGTGCAGAACGAGAAGCTCTACGGCGTCGGGGACAAGGGCGGCGTCTACACCCTCGACACCGGCAACGCGAAGGCCACGAAGGTGTCCCAGCTCACCGTCGGACTCTCCGGCCGCCGGTTCGGCGTGGACTTCAACCCGGCGGCCAACCGGCTCCGCGTCATCAGCGACACCGGGCAGAACCTGCGCCACAACCTCGACGACGCCGCGGCCGCGCTCGGCACCACCGTCGACGGCACGCTCACCAACCCGACCACCCCGCCGTCCACGGCGACGGGCGTCACCGGCGCCGCGTACACGAACAACGACCTCAACACGGCGACCGCGACGACCCTCTTCGACATCGACACCAAGGCCGACCGGGTCTCCCTCCAGTCGCCCGCCAACGCCGGCACCCTCGCCCCGACCGGGAACCTCGGGGTCGACGCCGGACCGGACGCCGGGTTCGACATCTACTTCTCGCCCCTGCACGGCACCAACCGGGGCTTCGCGGCGCTCAACACCGGCGGAGCCTTCCGCCTGTACGGGGTCGACGTGCTGACCGGCGCCGCCCGCGACATGGGCGCGTTCCCGAAGCAGCAGCAGGTCACCGACCTCGCCCTGCCGCTGGACCAGGGCTGACGCAGCGGTGCGGTGGGCCGCCCGACGCAACGGCCCACCGCACCACCCGCCACCGCAGCACCCGCCACCGCACCACCCGCCCCGCCCCCGTGCCCCGCTGCGGCGGCGGCGACCTCAGGCGTCGACGCGCAGTGCGGCCAGTACGCGGTCGGGGGTCAGGGGCAGTTCGCGCAGGCGGCGTCCCGTGGCGTGGGCGAGGGCGTTGCCGATGGCGGCGGCCGTTCCGACGATGCCGATCTCACCGATCCCCTTGCTGCCCATCGGGTTGAGGTGCTTGTCGTGTTCGTCGATCCAGTGCGCCTCGATGTCCGGCACGTCGGCGTGGGCGGGCACGTGGTAGGCGGCCAGGTCGCTCTCGACGAAGTCGCCGAACGCCGCGTCCACGGTGCTGTGTTCCGTCAGCGCCATCCCGATGCCCATCACCATCGCGCCCTTGAACTGTGAGCGCGCGGTCCGCGGGTTGAGGATGTGGCCGGCGGCGTAGACCCCGAGCAGGCGTCGGACGCGTACCTCCCCGGTCACCGTGTCCACCCGCACCTCGGCGAAGTGCGCGCCGAAGGCGTGCCGGGCGTAGGGGGACTTCTGCCCGGCCGATTGCGTGGTGTCGGCCGACGCGCACAGGCCCCCGGCCGGCAGCGGCCCCCGGTGGCGCTCCAGGCGCGCGGCCAGCGCGGCGCAGGCGTCGTGGACGGCCCACCCCCAGGAGCCCGTACCGGAGGAGCCGCCGGCGAGGGACGCGGCGGGCAGTCCGGTGTGTCCGATGGCGACGGAGACGCTTTCGACGGGAACCCGCAGGGCGTCGGCCGCCACCTGGGCGAGGACGGTACGCGCCCCGGTACCGATGTCCGTCGCGTTGATCTCGACGAGGTGACCGCCGTCGGGCAGGGCGTGCGCGCGGGCGGTCGAAGGAGCGATCAGCACGGGATAGGTGGCGGCGGCCACCCCGGTACCGACGAGGTACGGGCCCTCGCGGAGCGGGGTGCGCCGGCCCGCCCAGCCGAACCGCTCGGCACCCTCGCGCAGGCACTCCACCAGGTGGCGGCTGCTGAACGGGCGGCCGCTGTCGGGTTCGGTCGGGGGCTCGTTGCGCACCCGCAGGTCGATGGGGTCCATGCCGAGGGCGTCCGCCAGTTCGTCCATCGCCGATTCCAACGCGTACATGCCGGGGGCCTCGCCGGGCGCGCGCATCCACGACGGTGTCGGCACGTCCAGCGCGACCGCGCGGTGCGTGGTCCGCACGTCCGGCACGGCGTACATGACGCGGGCGGGCACGGCGGCCTGCTCGACGAACTCCCGGACGCGGGAGGTGTGCGTGGTGATCTCGTGGGTGAGGGCCGTGAGGGTCCCGTCGGCGTCGGCGCCCAACCGGATCCGGTGCAGCGTGGGCGCGCGGTGTCCCACCGTCGCGGGCAGGTGGGCGCGGGGGAGGGACAGTTTGACGGGCCGGCCGTAGTGGCGTGCGGCCATCGCGGCCAGGACCACGTGGGGGCGCGGGGTCCCCTTGGAACCGAAGCCGCCGCCCACGTGCTCGGAGACGACTGTGACGTCCTCCTCGGCGAGCCCGAACAGGGGGACCAGTGCGGCCCGGACGGCGCCCGCCCCCTGGCTGGAGTCGTGCACGGTCAGGTGGTGGCCCTCGGCGTCCCACACGGCCGTGGCGGCGTGCGGCTCCATGGGGTGGTTGTGCAGCGGCGCCACCGCGTAGGCGCAGTCGACCCGGACGGCGGCGGCGGACAGCGCCGCGTCCGGGTCGCCCTGCTCCCGGTGGGCGGGATGGCCGCCGTTGGCCTCCTGCGGGGTGTAGGCGTCGGGGTGGTCGGCGCTGAGGACGACGTCGTGCGGCTCGCTCGCGTAGTCGACCCGCACCTGCGAAGCGGCGGCCCGCGCGGCCTCGGGACCGTCCGCGACGACGAGGGCCACGTACCAGCCGCGATGGGGGACCCGGGTGTCCTGCAGCAGTTGCAGCGTGGGGTCGTCGGAGGGGCCCAGGCGCGGTGCGTCGAACGGCGTCAGCACACCGATGACGCCGGGCAGCGCGGCGGCGGCCGTGGCGTCGACGGCGGTGACGCGCCCGCGGGCGACCGTCGCGGGGACCGGCCAGGCGTAGGCGCAGCCGGGCGGGGTGTGCTCGGCGGCGTAGCGGGCCGCTCCGGTGACCTTCTCCCGTCCCTCCCGCCGGGGCGTGGGGCTGCCGAGTGCGTTGGTGGAGCGCATGACGGCTCCCTCTCTGATCGGTGCGGACCCGGCCGCCACGTCGGCCGGACGGGGGTGGCGTCCTACGCGGCGGGCCGGTCCGGGGCCGGCGGTCCGCCGGCCGCGCCGACGAGGCGGGCGAGCGCGTCGTGGGCGAGGCCCCGCGCCAGCTCGACCTTGAACACGTTGTCGCGCAGCGGCCGGGCCTGCGCCAGCTCCGCGTCCACGGCCCGGCGCACGGCCTCCTCGGTGGGTCGGGCGCCCGTCAGCAGCTCCTCGGCGCGAGCGGCGCGCCAGGGCCGGTGGGCGAGCCCGCCGAACGCGAGGGCGAGGTGCCGCACGCGCCCGTCGTCGGCGAGTTCCAGCACGGCGGCGACCGAGGCGAGGGCGAAGGCGTACGAGGCCCTGTCGCGGGCCTTGCGGTAGAGCGATACCGCGCCGGGGGCCGCCGGGGGCAGCACCACGGCGGTGACGATCTCCCCGGGGCGGATGACGGTGTCCTGCTCGGGGCGGTCCCCGGGCAGCCGGTGGAACGCGGTCGCGGCGACGCTCCGGGTCTCCTCGCCGCCCCCGTACAGCTCGATGCCCGCGTCCAGCGCGGCGAGGGCCACGGCCATGTCGGAGGGGTGCGTGGCGACGCAGTGCTCGGAGTGGCCGAGTACGGCGAGGTCGCGGTGGACGCCGTCGCGGGCGCCGCAACCGGTGCCGGGCTCGCGCTTGTTGCACGGCTTGGACACGTCCTGGAAGTACGGGCAGCGGGTGCGCTGGAGCAGGTTCCCGCCGGTGGTGGCCACGTTGCGAAGCTGCCCGGACGCGCCCGCGAGCAGGGCCTGGGACAGCGCCGGGTACCGGGACCGTACGAGGGGGTGGGCGGCCAGGTCGCTGTTGGGCACGCCGGCTCCGACGCGCAGTCCGCCCTCGGGCGTCTCCTCGATCCCGCGCAGGGGCAGCCGGGTGATGTCGATGAGCGCGGTCGGCGTTTCGACACCGTGTTTCATGAGGTCGACGAGGTTGGTGCCGCCCCCGAGGTAGCGGGCGCCCGGATGCGCGGCGTGCGCGTCGACGGCTTCCCGCAGGCTGGTGGCCCGTACGTAGGCGAACGGCTTCACGCGATCACGTCCGGGGTGCCGGTGGCCGCCGGAGCGGGCCGGACGCCGGCGTCGGCGCCCGCCTCGGATTCGGCGACCGCGGCCACCGCCTCGACGATCCCGTTGTAGGCGCCGCAGCGGCAGAGGTTCCCGCTGAGCCGCTCGCGGATCTCCCCGGGGGACAGCGCGACGGGGCCCGGCGGCCGGGCCGCGCCCGTGACGTGCGAGGGATGCCCGGCCGCGGCCTCCGCGAGGACGCCGACGGCGGAGCACAGTTGGCCGGGGGTGCAGTAGCCGCACTGGTAGGCGTCGTGCGCGAGGAACGCCTCCTGGAGCGGGTGCAGCGTCCCGTCGGCGTCGGCGAGCCCCTCGACGGTGGTGACCTCGGTCCCGTCCTGCGCCACGGCCAACAGCAGGCAGCTGTTCGCGCGCCGGCCGTCGACGAGGACGGTGCAGGCGCCGCACTGGCCGTGGTCGCAGCCCTTCTTGGTGCCGGTCAGGTCCAGCGATTCGCGCAGGGCGTCGAGGAGGGTGACGCGGTGGTCCAGGTCGAGCACGCGATCCGTGCCGTTGACCCGCAGCGCGACGCGCGAGTGTTGCCCGCCGCCCTCAGGGACGCCGGGCGGGTCGGCGTCACGTCCGGCGTCGCGTGCGGCGTCGGACCGGTGCAGGGGTGGTGTTCCGCTCGCAGCCACGGCTGTCCTTCATGTCCGGTACGTATGGGTATGACCGTCGACTGCCCAGCCTCGGGCATCCCACACGCTCCGGCGTCCTGGGCGCGCCGTCACGCGTCCGTCGGCTCGGGCCGACGGGTGGCCCGAGCCGCGGGCGCTGCCGCCGGCGCGCCACGAGACGCCTTGCGCAGCCGCGCCAGGGAGACCACGGTCAACGCCAGCAAGCCGCTGAACAGGGCGAGGAGCAGCAGGAGCATCCACATGTGCCGACTGCCGGGGCGTTGCCACCCCTCCCAGGCGGCGCCACCCGCCCACAGGACGAACCCGCAGGCGTAGGCGGCGCGGATGCGGCGCAACTGTCGGACGGCGCGCGGGGCGAAGACGGCGGGCGTCAGCAGGTCCATGGCGACCGGCTACCCAGGCCGGGCCGATGGAACCGGCCGGCCGCCCCGCAGCCGCCGCGACTTTCCCCGCCACCCGCCGCCCACCACCCGCCGCCGGCTACCTGCTGCCGGCCGCTCGCCGCCCGCCGCGCGTACCGGCAGTGGCCGCTCGGTCCGCGCCGCGGTGATGGCCCGCTCGGCGGCTACGATCCGCGGGGCCGCCGGTCCGGCAGGTGCCAGCGGTACGGCGCGACGAGCGCGTCGATCTCGGCGGGCCCCCAGCTCCCGGGCGCGTACGGCCGCACCGGCGGCGGGGCGTCGAGCAGCGGGGTCGCCACCTCCCAGAGCCGCTCGACGCCGTCGGACCGGGTGAAGAGGGCCTGGTTGCCGCGCATCGCCTCCAGGAGGAGGTGCTCGTACCCCTCCAGGGAGTTCTCGGTGGCGAAGGAGGTGCGGTACGCGAACACCATGTCGCCCTCCGCCAGCTGCATCGACGGACCCGGCTCCTTGACCAGGAACCGGGCGGTGAGGGAGCCGGGATCGGCGAAGTCGATGACGATCTCGTTGGCCCGGCCGTCCGCCGCCTCGCGCGCGTCCATCGGGAACATCCGCAGCACCGGCTCGCGGAGCCCGAGCGTGACCACGTGCCGGCCCTCCGCCAGGGCCTTCCCCGAACGCAGGTGGAACGGCACCCCGGCCCACCGCCAGTTGTCGATCTCGACCCGCAGCGCCACGAACGTCTCGGTGTCCGACTCCGGGGCGACCCCGGGCTCTTCGCGGTAGCCGGTGTACTGACCGCGGACGACGTGGGCGGGGTCCACCGCCCGCATGCTCTGGAAGACCTTGACCTGCTCGTCCCGCAGCGCGTCCGCCCCCAGGGTCACCGGGGGCTCCATGGCGACGAACCCCAGCAGCTGGAACAGGTGCGTGACCACCATGTCGCGGAAGGTTCCGGTGCCCTCGAAGAAATGGGCGCGCCCCTGGATGTCGATGTGCTCGGGCACGTCGATCTGTACGTGACTGATGTGCTCGCGGTTCCACAGCGGCTCGAAGAGGCCGTTCGCGAACCGCAGCGCCAGGATGTTGTCGACGGCCTCCTTCCCGAGGAAGTGGTCGATGCGGAAGACGCGGGACTCGTCGAAGACGGCGTGGATGGTCGCGTTGAGCGCGCGGGCGGACGCCAGGTCCGTACCGAAGGGCTTCTCGACGATGACCCGGGCGTCCCGGGCGAGACCCGTGGCCCCGATCAGGTCGATGACCGAGGCGAAGGCGACGGGCGGCACGGCCAGGTGGAAGAGCCGGTGCGGGCTGCCCCCGACGGCGGCCTCGGCCTCGCGGACCGCCGCCACCAGCGGTTCCGCGGCTCCCGTGTCGGCGGCGCCGAACGACAGGCAGGCCTCGAACGCCTCCCAGGCCGGGCCCTCGGGCCGCGAGCGGCCGAATTCCGCCACGGCCTGCCGCGCGTGCTCCCGGAACCCCTGGTCGGTGAGGGCCTCGGCCGCCGGCGCGCTGCCGACGATCCGGTAGCGGCCCGGCATCAGCCCCGCCCGGGCCAGGTGGAACAGCCCGGGCAGCAGCTTGCGGCGGGCCAGGTCGCCGGTCGCGCCGAACAGGACGATGACGTGGTCCGCCGGAATCGGCTCGGGCCCGGAGGAGGAGCCGGGGGAGCCGGCGGGGGAGGGAGCGGGCGGGGCGGGCTGGACCATGGGGCATCCTCACTCGTCCGACGGCACGGGCCGACGCCGTGCCTGTGCACCGCTCAGGCGCGGCCGTACGTCCTCAAGGCCCCACTGTGCGCGCCCCCGGCCGATCCGGCACCCCGGGGCCGTCGACTCGGGTGGCGGCCCCGTTGATCGCGGGAACGCCGACCGGCCCGAGGAAGGGACGGGAGTGGATGGGAGTGGACGGGGAGGGACGGGCCGGGAGACCGGGGGCCGAGGCGGCGCGGTCGGGAGCCGAACGGGCGCGATCAGACGAGCGGACGCCTCACCGGCCGTCCGGCCGGCGCCGCAGGTCCAGCATGGCGAGCAGCGAGGCCAGGTCGTCGGGGCCCGTGGTGCGGGCCTCGACCGCCTGGTGGGCCCGCTCGCGACGCTCGCCGGACGCGGGGGATTCGTGGCACCGCGCCCCGGCGCCGGCATCCGGTCCGGGCGCCCCGTCCCCGTCGGAGCCGCGACGGTGCCGGCCCGCCGTCGCGCAGACGGCCGCCGTCCCCGAGGCGCGGCGGCGCCGGGCGTTGCGGGCGGCGGCGGCCAGGGTCTCCGTCAGGCGCCCCGGCCCGAGCGGGGCCGGTCGGAGCAGCGCGGCGACGGACATGCTGCGGGCGGGGTGACGGGCGTCTGCCATGGAGTGCTCCTCCTCGGTCCGGCCGGTTCCCGACCGGCGGCGGGCTCGGGACCCGGATGTCGTGCGGTGCGTGCGGTGCGTGCGGTGCGTGCGTGCGGTGCGTGCGTGCGGTGCGTACGGTAGCCCGCCGGTGGCCGGCCGGACCGTCCCGGCTCAGCGCGAGCCGGGCAGGGAGGCCACGACCGCCCTGGCACGGTCGACCGTACTCGCCGCGACCGCCTCGGCGGGGCGCCGTACCGCCCTCGCCGGGTGCCGGCGGTCGAGCGCGTGCAGCGAGCGGTAGGCGAGCGAGGGCTTGCCGTGGGTGTCCGCGGCGGCGATCAGGAGCCCACCCATGGTCGCGAGGTCGGTCAGGAAGTGGGCGCGCCGGCGTGCCCGCTCGTGCGGATCCCGCTCCTTCCAGAACGCGTGCGTGGCGAGGGAGGTCGGCACCAGCGAGGCGGCGAGCGTGAGCGCGGCCACACGCGGGGCGCGCCCCGTCGCGAACAGCAGACCCGCTGCCGTTTGGACCGCACTGGTCACACGTACGAATCGGACCGGATCCCCGGCGAAGGACGGGAGGTGCTTCCCGACCTCCCGGGCGACGGGTTGGGCGACTTCCGCGACGGCCTCGGGGTGGCGAAGGGTGCGCAGTCCACCGGCGATGAACGGAGCGGCGAGCAGCGGGCGGGCGAGCTTTCGAAGGACGGCCATGTCCCGCTGCTGCCCAGCCGCGGCCCGTCCATCCGACCCGACCCCACCCGGGCGGCGGGCCGGGCCCGGGGTCGCGACGACCCGGGCCCCGGCCGCGGTGTCAGCCGGTCGGAAGGCCCAGGCCGTAGTACGTGACGTGGTAACCGTCGACGTAGTCGGCCTCCCCGCCGACGATCAGATCGGTCGGCTCGTCCACCCCCACCGCCCTGGCCGTCGCCACCAGCATCTCCGCGAGCGCGTGGCCCTTCGGTTCGCCGGGGCCGCCGGCGTCCACGCGCCACACCCGGGCGTCGTCGCTCCAGATCGAAGCGGTGTCCGGGTACTGGGCCAGGGTGCCCCAGCCGAGTGCGGCCGGATCGATGCCGTCCGGGGCGAAGCAGCCGAGGGCCAGCCGGTCGCCGTCGCACGCCACGTCGAACAGGATGGGCGAACCGGCGCCGGTGCGCCCGTAGAACGGCATCCCGATGGTGATGCCGAGGGCGTCGGCCTCGGCGGGCAGCGCGCCCAGGAAGTCGCCCAGCGAGGTGCTGACGGTCTCCCAACTCCGGGCCGTCCAACGGCCGGGAAGGCCGAGGCCGGCATTGGCGGGGTCACGATTGCTGCCGAAGAACCCGCTGATCGAGTGTTCCTCGCCGACGCCCTGGCGCCAGAACCAGTTCTCCGCCGGGCCGGTGGGCCGCAGGACGAGCTCGGGGCCCGACCCACCGGCGCGCAGCTCCAGGGTGTTCGGACTGCCGCGCCAGCGCGTGAAGGGGGCGCCCCAGAGCGGCCCGCTGTCGTAGAAGGGGCCCATCCCGCCGTGCGAACCCATGACGGACGGCTTGCCCAGCGCCGCGACCAGTTCCTCCCTGGCGGCGCGGAACGCGGCGGCCTGCGCCGCGGCGTCGTCCGCGACGGCCGCCAGCGGGACCGCCAGCTCCACGTACGACTCGCCGTCGACGTACCGTTCCTCGTACTTGCCGACCGGCCGCAGACGGGCATCGCCCGATGTCGGGCCGGTGACCAGGAGGGGCCGGTCCGGCGTACCGCCCCAGGCCCATCCGAGCTGCCCCGCCAGGGACTTCACCCCGTCCGGCGTCCAGCCGCCGGCGTCCGCCGCGACGAGTGCCCGGGCGAGATCCGCGATCGACCGTTCTACTGTGCTTCCCCGTTGTGCGTTCACCCGCCCATCCTGCCGCACCCCCGGACCGACCGATTCCGGGAGCGTCGGGACCCCGGCCCGACCTACCATCGTCCGCGTGACCACCGCGCTCGTCCTCATCGATCTGATGCCCCGCATCATCGCGTTGCCCCTCGCCCCGCACTCCGGTGACGAGGTGTTGGCACGTTGCCGCCGGTTGGCGGAGGCTTTCAGGGCCGGCGGCCGCCCGGTCGTGCTGGTCCGGGTGGAGCGGCCGAACGTGAGCGAGCAGCCGCCGGGCAGCGGCTTCGCCGACGACCTGGTCCGGCCCGGCGACGCCCTGGTCGTCAAGCGGACCGTCGGGGCGTTCCACGGCACCGACCTGCACGAGCGGCTGCGCGACCTGGGCGTGGACACGCTGGTGCTCGCCGGACTGGTGACCACGATGGGGGTCGAGTCCACCGCGCGCGCCGCGAGCGACCACGGCTACGAGCTGGAGTTCGTCGCCGACGCGATGTCCGGCTTCGCCGCGGACGAACACGACCTCACGGTGGAACGGACCTTCCCCCGGTTCGGCGCGGTCCGCGACACGGCCGCCTACACCTGAGCCGGCCCTCGTGGCGCCGCACTCGGCTCGCGCGCAGGATCCGCCTCACGGCGGGGGAGCAGGAGCGGGGTCGCCAGCACGAGTACGCCGGCCAGACCGATGGCCGTGCGCGGGCCGAGCAGGACGCCCAGTAGGCCCCAGACGGCCGTCAGCAGCGCGGTCGAGGCCTTGGCCGTCACCGCCCAGGCGGACAGCGTCCGGGCCACCCGGTCGCCCGCGGTGCGCTCCAGGCGGTGGGTCGCCTGGACGGGGTTGAAGACACCGCAGCACAGGACGAGCCCGAACTCGATGCCCATCACCAACAGCAACCCCGCCGTCCCCGGCCCCAGGAACGCCAGGCCCACGGGCCAGAGCGCGCGCAGCGTCCCGGACACGACCAGGACCCGGTGCTGCCCGAACCGGCCGACGAGCGGCGGGGCCAGCCGTGAGCCCAGCAACCCGCCGATCGAGGGCACCGCGAAGGCGAGCCCGTACTGCCACGCCGTGAAACCGAGCGGGCCGAGCATCAGGACGGCCAGTAGCGGCGAGGCGGCCATCACCAGGCCGTTGAACAGGACGGTGTTGAAGAACAGGGGGCGCAGCGTCGGGTCGGCGAGGACGTGCCGCCAGCCGTCGAGCAGATCCCCGGCCCGCATGCCCGCGGCCCGCCCCTCCACGGCGTCACGGCGCTCGGCCCGTTCGGTGAGCTCGGGGCGCTCGGCCCGTTCGGGGCGCGGCTCCGGACCACCCATCGCGCGCAGGCCCATGGCCGACAGCAGGTAGCTGACGGCGTCGGCCACCACCGTCGCCACCGGGCCGAGGAGCCCGATCGCCGCACCGCCCAGCGGCGGTCCGACGATCGTGGTCGCCCAGGCGGTGGACTCCAACCGGGCGTTGGCGACGAGCAGGTCCTCGGCCGGCAGCAGCGTCTTCAGGTAGGCGCCCGAGGCGGCGCGGAAGGTGATGTCGGCCGCCGCGACGACGATCGAGACCAGCAACAGCTGAACGAAGCCGAGCACCCCGAACGCGAACGCGGCGGGCACCGTCAGCAGCGCCGCGCACCGCACCAGGTCCATCGCGATCAGCACCGGCCGCTTGCGACGGAACTCGACCCACGGGCCGAGCGGAACCGCCACCGCCGCGCCCACCGCGGCCCCCGCGGAGGCGAGCAGCGCGACCTCGGCCGGTCCGGCGCCCAGCACCTCGATGGCGATCAGCGGGAACGCGCCGAAGGCCAGCCACGTGCCGAGCGCGCTCGACCCGTACGCCGCCCACAACCACCCGAACCGGCGCCCGAGCCGGTGCCCGCTCTTCACGTACGAAGCTCCTCGCCCACAACCGATCCGCGATCGGAACCATCAAAGCGAGCCTGACGACCAGGGATCAAACAACCAGGAGAGCATCCCCCACAACCAATGGTTGTGGCCCTAGGGTGTCCGGATGGACCTCGACACCGTCCGCACGTTCGTCACCGCCGCCGACGCCGGGCAGTTCCAGGAAGCCGCCTCCGAGCTCGGCGTGACCCAGCAGGCCGTCTCCAAACGCATCGCCGCCCTGGAGCGCGACCTCGGCGTGCGACTGTTCACCCGCACACCGCGCGGCGCCGAACTCACCATCGACGGCCAGGCCTTCCTGCCGCACGCGCGCGAGCTGCTGCGCGTGGCCGACCGCGCCGCCGCGTCCGTGCGCACCGGCCGCAGGCCACTGCGCGTCGACGTCATCGCCTCACGGGTCGCGGCGTCGGGCCTGATGCGCGGATTCCACCGGGCGCACCCCGGGATCGACCTCGACGTGGTGATGCTCTTCGACATCGAGACGGCCGTCGCCGCCCTCCGCTCCGGCACGATCGACGCCTCCTTCCGAGCCGTCGCCGCGCCCGGCCGGCCCCTGCCCGAGGACATCGAGTCCGTCCGGGTGCTCGACGAGCCCCTCCAACTCCTCACCGGACCCGGCCACGCCCTGGCCGCGGCCCGGTCCGTGACCATGGCACGGCTCGTCGGACACCGGATCTGGATGCCGGGCATCGTCCCCGGCACCGAGTGGGCCGCCTACTACGACGACCTCGTCGCCGCGTTCGGCCTCACCATCGAGGCGACCGGCCCCAACTTCGGCTCCGACGCCCTCCTCGACACCGTCGCCGACACCCCGGCCCTCGCCACCTTCATGGGCGAGCAGACCCGCCTCGTCTGGCCCGCCGGCCACGGCCTGCGTCGCATCCCGGTGACCGACCCGACACCCGTGTACCCGCACTCCCTCCTGTGGCACAGGGACAACCCCCACCCGGCGCTCAACACCCTCAGAACCCACCTCGCCACCACTCCGACCGCCCACGACACCCCGGGAACCTGGTCACCGCACTGGGTGCTCCCCCACTGAACGGCCGCGAGCGAGCGCGCCTCGGAAACCCAGTCCCGCGGCCGGCCCGAACGAATGCAGCTCGGCCACGCGAAGGGCTTGCTCCGCGTCGTACGCCTCGAACGTGCCCGCGGGCCGGAAGCCCAGGCGGGCGGCGAGTTCGAGCGAACGCTCGTTGGCCGTCTGCGTCACCACCAGGACCGGCTGGTCGGGCAGTTCGCCGGCCGCCGCGCGCAAAGCGGCCGAGGCGGCCTCGAATGCGAACCCCGCACCCCAATCGCCGCGCCGGACCACGTACGACAGCTCCAGCTCCCCACCCTCCTCCGTGACGTGCCCGGGGAGGTCGGCGGAGCGGCGGTCGAGCACGAGCGTGCCGATCAGACGGTCGGATTCCTTGTCGGCGATCACGTACGTGCCGGGCCTGTCGGCAAGGACCCCGACGCCGTTCGTACGGAAGTACTGCTCGACGACGCTCCGGGGTCGCGGGCCGCCGAGGTGGGCCCGGACCTGAGGATCGGTACGCAGCTCGACGAGCCCGTCGATGTCGGCGTCGTGCGCCCTTCGCAGACGGAGACGTTCGGTGGGGATCTCGACGGCGGTCGGCATGGGCAGGTCGTTCATGGGGTCCATCGTCCCCGCCCCACCGCAAGCGCGGGGCGGACATCCCGGGATCCGTTGTTGCCGACCCGGCAACTACGCTCGCCACACCCGCACTACGGGCGGCATGATCGGGTACCGGCCTGGTACACGGCAGGTCGAACACCCTGGAGGATTCATGTCGCAGCAGGCCACGGAAGTCACCCACCGGCTGGTCGCCTCGCCGGCGGGCCGGATCCACGTGGTGGAGCAGGGCGCCGGGCCGCTGGTGCTGCTCGTGCACGGCTTCCCCGAATCCTGGTACTCCTGGCGCCACCAGATGCCGGTCCTGGCCGCGGCCGGCTACCGCGTGGCCGCGATCGACGTCCGCGGCTACGGCCGTTCCTCCAAGCCCGGCGACGTCGAGGCGTACCGGATGCTGGAACTGGTCGAGGACAACGTCGCGGTCGTGCACGCCCTGGGCGAACGGTCCGCGGTGATCATCGGCCACGACTGGGGGTCGGCCATCGCCGCCAACTCCGCCCTGACCAGGCCGGACGTCTTCCGCGCGGTGGGGATGCTCAGCGTCCCCTACGCCCCGCGCGGCGGTCCGATGCCCAGTGAGGTCTTCGCGGCCATGGGCGGGGACGAGGAGTTCTACATCTCCTACTTCCAGGAGCCCGGCCGGGCCGAGGCGGAGATCGAGCCCGACGTGCGCGACTGGATCGCGGGCTTCTACGCCGCCATGTCCGCCGACACCCAGCCCGCGCCCGACGCCCCCGCCCCGCACTTCGTCAGCCGGGCGCAGGGCGCGAGGCTGAGCGACCGCTTCCCCTCGGGCCGGTTGCCCGCCTGGCTAGGCGAGGACGACCTCGACTTCTACAGCGGGGAGTTCGAGCGGACCGGCCTGAGCGGGCCGCTCAACCGCTACCGGAACATGGACCGGGACTGGAAGGACCTCGCCGACTTCGCGGGCGCCCCCATCACCCAGCCGTCGCTGTTCATCGGCGGCGACCTGGACGCCTCCACCACGTGGTTGACCGAGGCGATCCGCGCGTTCCCCATCACCCTCCCGGGCCTGCACACCTCCCGGATCCTTGAGGACTGCGGCCACTGGATCCAGCAGGAGCACCCCACCGAGGTCAACCGGCTCCTGACCGACTGGCTCGACTCGCTGCCCTCCTGAGGCACCGCGCTCCCGAAGCCCTGCGCTCGTGGGGAGGCGCGCCCGGTCGTACGGTGGAAGTACGACGAGGGGCGCGCCTCCGCGGGACCCCGCGGCATCCCGCGACGGTCGTGGACGGCGTGGACGGGCCGTGCGGCGGCTCGGCGCGGCGGCCCCGAGGAGCGCCACGGCTCGGAAGGCAGGTGCGTCCCATGCGCACGACGACCCGCATCGCCGCCGGTGTCCTCACCGGCCTCACCCTCACCCTCGGTGGAGCGGCCCTCGCCGCCCCCACCGCCGTGGCGGACATCCCCGCCTGCACCCGCATGGCCGCCCGGACGGGAGTCGCCGTCACCGACGCCGTCACCACGGCGTGCCAACGGGGTGTCAGCAGCGACCTCCAGGGCTGTGTGACCGGCCTGACCGAAGCCGGTGTGCCGGGCGGCGCCGCGAACGGCGCCTGCCGCGTGGCAGCCCACGAACCCCGCTGACGATCAATTCGGCCGGGCCGCCCGGAGCCATTCCGTTTGACGGATGTTCACCTCGCCGGCGCATCCGCCGGGCCGTCAACACCCGTACCGCTCATACGATCTGCACACCAAACACCCCCGCCACATTCGTGTGATCCGCCAGTACGACGTCCCGGCCGACGAGCGCAAGACTTCCGGTCACGGACACCGGTCCGAAGAAGGCCGGAGCCGAGGACAACAGGGGGATCAACACCATGAGCGGTCAGCTGTACGACGGGATCGGCGAGGCGTTCGAAGGCTTCAAGACCCTCCCTCTCGCACGCTACGGGGAGGTCCCCGGCTTCCTCGCCCTCGTCGGGGACGTGACCGGCAGGTCGATCCTCGACCTCGCCTCGGGCACCGGCTTCTACAGCCGTGAGTTCAAGCGCCGCGGCGCCTCCCACGTCCTCGGCGTGGACATCTCCTCCGCGATGATCGACGCGGCCCGGGCCCTGGAGGACCGCGAGCCGCTCGGCGTGGACTACGAGGTGGGCGACGTCGCCGAACTGCGCTCCTTCGAGAAGCCCTTCGACATCGCCGTCGCGGTCCAACTGTTCAACTACGCCGACGACGTCGCCACCATCGAGCGGATGTGTCGCAACATCCACCGCAGCGTCGCGGAGGGCGCCGAGTTCTTCGCCTTCGTACAGAACCCGGACTACCGGTTCGGCGGGCCGTCCCTGGCCAAGTACGGATTCCTGTGCGAGTCCCTCGGCGAGGAGACCGAGATCGGGCCGCGCGTGAGGATCACGGCGCTCCTCGACCCGCCGATCTCGTTCGTCGCGAACCCGCCCAGCCGCGAGGTCTACGAGAAGAGCCTCCAAGCGGCCGGCTTCAAGGACATCACCTGGGTGCCCCTGGAGATCTCCGCCGCCGGCGTGCAGGAGTACGGCGAGGAGTTCTGGGCCGACCTCGACGGCAATCTCCCGCTGACCATGTTGCGCTGCCGCGCCTGACCCGCGTCCGACCCGCGCCGATCCCGGGGCGGGTCGGGGCGCCCCGGCCGCGGGAGCCCTACGGGACCGAGGCGGCCGGGGGATTCCACCGGTGTGACCGGGGCACCGTGCCCGTGATCCCGTAGTCCTTCTTGAGCTGTTCCGGGATGGCGTAGTGCATGACGCGCCCACGGGTGAGGGAGGACAGCTCCAGGACCGTCGTGAGGTGCCCGAGGCGGTCCAGGGCCCAGGCGCCGAGCGGTGAACGGTCCTCGATGGTTTCCAGGATGCCGAGCAGGTGGGGCGCGGCCTTGACGACGGTGTCCCACGGGGTGCGCGGCACCTGGAGCCAATCGGCGCAGGTATCGCCGATGAGGTGGCGGATGAGGGCCGAGACGACCGGGTCGAAGAAGGTCCCGGGCACGATCTCCTCGTACAGGTCGATGAGCTGCCGGGTCAGCAGCGCGCCCTCCTCGGACGGCCCCATGTGCCGGACCATGTACAGGTCGAGGAACCGGCGTGCGTCGTCGAGGGACTCGGGCACGGCCTCCTGGTCGACGCCGAGCATGGCCCCGACCACGCGCCAGGCGTAGTAGTAGGCTTCCGCGCCCTCCGAGGACATGTGGATGTTCAACCGGTGCAGGCTGTCCAGCACGAGCAGCGAGAAGAACATCTGCCCGCCGATCATGTCCTCCTGACAGATCGGCGTCCCGAGCGTCGCCGTGTCCCACCGGTCCTCGCGCACGAGGTGGTGGCGGATGGCCGCGTGCAGGAGACGGACCTTCTGCACGGCGGGGACGAACCGGCTGCCGGCCTCGAAGGCGTCGGGCTGCATCAGGAGGACGGTGAACTGGCCCGTCTCCGCCATCCGCTTCGAGGGGTACTTCAACCCGTGGGTCGCCGACAGCAGCTTCGCCACGTGCGGAACGAGGTAGCAGGCCGGCATGGAGGCGAAGGAGAGGGCCGTGGAGATGTGCACGTTGTTGTCGATGAAGAAGAGCCGCGCCTTCTCCATCTCGCCCCAGTCCACCCAGGACGGCGGGAAGCTCGTGGCTTCGAGGTACTCCCGGGCGACGTCGGGCAGACCGTCCGGCAAGGGCGCCCCGGCGGTGGAGACGTAGCGCATCAGGGTGTTGAACTTCCCCACCTCCCCGCGTTCGAAGAGCGTGGCGACGGTCGCGTCGGCGAGTCGGTCACCGGTCTGCCGCAGGGCGTCCATCGACGCCTCGGTCCAGGTCATGGCAGGGCTCCTCGAAGGCGGAGAAGGTGCTCGGGTCACGGGGCCGTGCCCGGCCGCGTCGGTCAGGACAGCCGGACCGACGCCGAATGCGCCAAGGCCGTCAGCGCGGTGGCCGCCTCCTTCGGCACGGCCAGCTCGTGGAGGGCGGCGAGGGCCTCCTCGACCCGCGCGGCGATCATTTCCTCGACGCGGTCGGGAGCCTTGAGCCGGCGCATCGTCCCGCGGACCGCGTCCAGGCCCTCCCCATCGAGGTCGGCCCGGCCCAGCAGGGCCCGCAGGGATTCCCGCGCCTCCTCGTCGGCCAGGCGCCAGGTCTCGGCCAACAGGGTCGTGGGCCGGTTGCCGTGCACGTCGTCGGCGTTGGCCTTGCCCGTGTGCTCCGGGTCCCCGAACAGGCCGAGCAGATCGTCCCGCAGTTGGAACGCCTCACCCAGCGGAAGCCCGTACGCGGAATAGCCCTCGCGCAACCGCGCCCCGGCACCCGCCAGCGCACCGCCGATGAGCAGGGGGTGCTCGACGGTGTACTTGGCGGTCTTGTAGCGGACCACCTTCAGCGCCGCCGCCGTGTCCGGACCGGTTCCGGTACGCAGGATCTCCAGGCACTCGCCCGCGATCAGCTCCCGCGCCATCACCGACCACAGCGGGCGCGCCCGGGCCACGTACGCGGAGGGCAGCCCGCAGGTGGCGAACAGCTGACCGGCCAGCGACATCAACAGATCCCCGACCAGCATCGCCAGCGACCTGGCGGCGCCGAAGGCGCTCGCGGCGTCCGCGGCGTCCGGGGCGCCCCGGACCTCCGGTCGACCGCTCACGGCGCGACGCAGGGCGACGTGCGCGGTGGGCCGCCCGTGCCGCAGCGGGCTGTCGTCGATGAGGTCGTCGTGCACGACCGCCGCGGCGTGCACCAACTCCATGGAGGCCGCCGCCCGCACCAGTGCGTCGCTGTCCGGCTGCCCCACCGACCGCCAACCCCAGTAGCAGAACGCCGCCCGCAACCGTTTGCCGTGCGCGACGGAAGCCTCCAGCTGCTCGGCCACCGCGCCCAGGCTCGCGTCGATCGCCGCGAACCGATCGGCCTCCTCGGCGACGACCCGGTGCAGCACCTCGTCGACACGGGTCTTGAAGGCGGCCTGCGCCCACCGGTCATGCGCCACCGGTCACCCGCCGTCGTTCGCGCGGGCCATCACGTGCCGGGCGAGGAGCTCCAGGTGGGCCGGCGGCACGGACGCGTACCGGTCCAACACCAGGCGTCCGCGCGCCACCAGGTCGTGCTCGGCCTCCGCCGCCAACTCGGCGGCGTCCGAGCGGCGCAGCAGTCCGCCGACCGTGCCCATCACGGTGCCCAACGCCGAGCCCGCCGTCGTCAGCGCCAGATCGGCCAGCCCGGCCACCAGCAGCACCGCCCGGCCCTCCGGCCCCGTGCCCTGTGCCATCGCGTTCCCCCGCTCGCCCCACGCCCCGGCGACGCCGGTCACGCGCCACCCTTGCGAGCATCGCGGCACGGCCGCCCGGGCGCCGAAGAACTCGCGATCGAGTGACCGGATCGCTCGACCGTACGTATCCCGGCGGACCGCGCCTCCGGAGCGGCACGGCGTGGTCGGGGCGGCCGAGGGGTTCGCGCAGGCCGAAGGATTCGTGCAGGCCGAGGGGTTCGAGCAGGCCCGCCACCCGGCGGCGGCGAACGCGACCCGCACCACCCGCACCGCCCGCACACCCGCTGCGCTTCGCGCTCCGCGGGCGATGGCCGTCCGCGGGATCCGCACGCGGCATCACCCGTGCGGGGGAAGAACCCGACTGTCACCAAGCCGGGTGCGTGAGGACGACGAATCGCAGCTGCCGGCCCCGATGGAGCCGGCGCGGCGCGTGCCCCCGGGGTGCGGGCCGGCCCCCCGTTCGTGAAGGAGAACCCTCATGTCGCGTGTTCTGAAGAGCGCCGGTCTCGTCCTCGCAGCCGGAGCGGTCGTGTTCGGCGGCGCCTCCATGGCCTCCGCGGACGCCGGTGCCCAGGGTGCCGCCATCGGCTCGCCCGGCGTGCTGTCCGGGAACCTGATCCAGGTCCCCATCCACATCCCGATCAACGCGTGCGGCAACTCGGTCAGCGTCATCGGCCTGCTGAACCCGGCCTTCGGCAACACCTGCGTCAACGCCTGATCACGCTCATCCGATCATCCCCGCCCGATCACGCACGCCTGATCACCCCCACCCCGATCACGCACGCCTGATCATCCCCGCCCGGTAGCTCTCGCCGGGACTCCCTTCCGGCCCCCTGCGGGCGGCGGGCCGGAAGGCCGGACCCGGGCGCGCCGACCAGGACGGCCGGACCAGGGCGGGCGCGGCAGCTCCAGCGCAGCGCCCGCCGCGATGGCCGGGGCGGCCACCCGCGCGCGTGCGGCCCCACCCGCACGCGCGCGCCCCCGCCCGGGCGCGGACGGCTCCACCCGCCGCGCCCGCCCCACCCGCCCCACCGGGGACGGCCCCGTACGACAGCCCCGGCGGCCCGCCGTCCCGGAGGATCCCGGGGCGGGACGTCACGGTCGCGGTGCCGGGGGGGGGTGGGACGCGCGATACTGGCCCCATGGCGCAGCGACTGACCTCTCCCGTCCCCCCGGCAAAGGCCGGAGAGGTCCTGCGCGCCCGGTACGCCGACCGCCTGCCGGCCTCCCTCGGCGAGCTGACCGGCCCCACGTCCGGCCCCGTCACTCTGCCGCCGCACATCGCCTGGTCGGGGCTGCGCACGTACGACCTGGACCGGCCGCGCCAGCGCATGAGCCTCTACCGCACCGTCCTCGCCGAAGGCCTGCACGACGACCTGACGGACCTCCTCGACCAGCACCTGCTGCTCGCGCAGTGGCCCGTCCTGCGCACCCTCATCAGCCGCCACGTCCGGCAGGTGTGGGAGGACGCCTTCCCGCGGCTCACCCCCCGGACGTCGTCCCCGGCCGCGTGAACCCGGCCGCGTGAACCTGACCGCACTCCACCGCCGGCTCCTCGCCGACGTGATCGCCATCGGCAGCCCGTACCCCCTCGTGATCACCGGCGGTTACGCCGTCCAGGCCCACGGGCTCGTCGACCGTCTCAGCCAGGACCTCGACGTGGCCACCGAGAACCCGGCCCCGATGGACGACATCGCCGCCGACCTGGTCCACGAGCTCACCAAGCGCGGCTGGGGCGTCGACGTCATCGGCGTGGACCCGCTGTCCGCCCGCCTGATGGTCACCGACCTCCGGGGCGGCGGGCGCTGCGAGGTCGACGTCCTCAAGGAGAACCTGTGGTTCGCCCCGCAGGACACCGAGTACGGGCCGGTCCTCGCGCTGGACGACGTGATCGGCACCAAGGTCCGCGCCCTGGCCGACCGCGGAGCCGTGCGCGACCTCATCGACGTCCACGCCGCCCACCGCCACCACCCCTTCGCGGGCCTGGAACGGCTCGGCGCCCGGCACGGCCGCGACGAGTTCCGACTCGACGACCTCCACGCCCGCCTCACCGGCGCCGACTGGTACGACGACGAGGAATTCGCCGCCTACGGCCTCGACGACGACGCCATCACCACCCTCCGCGCATGGGCCCGTTCCTGGGCCGGCGACATCGAACCCCGCTTGTCCACCGCCCGGGACGAATCGCCCTACGCGTAGCCGCGCGGCCGTCTGCGAGGGCCTTTCTGCTTCCCGCCTGCACCGATAAGAAACAAGTAAATTTCCCGCGCATGCTCGGGCGGGCGGCGGACAGAAGGAGCCTCGGAGGTAACAACCATGATTCCCCTGCTTCTTGTTCTTCTGCTCGCCCTGATCCTCTTCGGTGCCGGATTCGCGGTGAAGATCCTCTGGTGGGTCGCCATCGCCGTACTGGTGCTGTGGCTGGTCGGGTTCGTCGCCCGTCCGAAGGGCGGCAGCGGCCGCTGGTACCGCTGGTAGCACGCCCGGTACCGAGGCCGTGTAGTACGGCCGAGGTTTTTGGGTAGCCGCGCCCGTGAGGGACGGTTGCCGTGACGCATTCGGGAACGGGTTGCCTCCAAAGGATCGGCAACCGTCCCCGCCGCACATTCGGAAAAAGCCGTCCCGGAGAGTGTCGGACGACATTTCCGGGGCAGGCGAATTCCTGACGGTACTGCGCCCCGGCCTTCAAAAAGGGCCTGGAAAGCAGCCGTCGAAATCAATGAAGGGGTTGTTCGTATGACTGAGAACGTATGGGGTTACCGCGACACGTCCGGCCATCTGGCCGGTACGGACCTGACCGGCTACAAGGTCGAGGCCACGGACGGCTCCATCGGCAAGGTCGACAAGCACTCCGACGACGTCGGTTCGGCGTACCTCGTCGTCGACACCGGCCCGTGGATCTTCGGCAAGGAAGTCCTCCTTCCCGCCGGCACGGTCAGCCGCGTCGACCCGGACGAGCAGAAGATCTACGTCGACCGGACCAAGGAGCAGATCAAGGCCGCTCCCGAGTTCGACAAGGACAAGCACCTCGGCAACGAGGACTACCACCGCGAGGTGGGCGGCTACTACGGCGGCCCCCACCGCATCTGACGGGGCACCACCCGAGCGTCCGGGGCCGGGGCGGCAACCACACGGTTGCCGCCCCGGCCCTTCGGCGTCCCCTGCCCCGGCCCTTCGGCGTCCTCCGCCAGGCCCCTCGCCCGCCCCCGACCCGTCGGGCCCCGGCCGGCCCCTTCGCCCTACTCCGCCCACCGCACGCCGAGTTCGGCGAGCGCCGCGAGCCGGTCGGCATCCAGCCGGTCCCGCCGCGCCTTCTGGTTCATGAGCCACACCCCGGTGCGGTGTTCGCCGCCGTCGGGCAGACGCTCGACGTGCGCGCGCCCGGGCACGCCGCCCCCTTCCCTCCGCACGTACTGCGCGAGGGCTTCGAGGCCCTTCCCGAAAGCCGCGCCGCCACCGGCCGCGTCCGGCTTCGCGGGGTTCCGGCGGGCCCGTACGGCCGGCTCCACGCCCAGCTCGCCGAGCCGGCGCCGCTGCTCCCCGGTCAGCCGGTTCCAGTCACGACGCTGCGTGGCGAGCCAACGTCCGATGTCGTCGCCGTGCCGGGTGACCCCCGGCACGATGTCGTCGAGCCGCGCCCCCGCCGCCAGGGCCTGCCGCAGGTAGGTGTGGTGGCGCTGCCAGTCGACGGTCCACCCCAGCACACCGGGGTTCCAGTCCGGATCGACGGCGACCAGCTCGGCCTCCCGCCGGCGGGCCCGGTCCGGGTCCTTCCCGAGCCCGCCGGGCCGACGGATGTTGGTGAGCCACTGCCCGACCTGCTTGTCCAGGGAGGTGGCGTGCCGCGGGGCGGCCAGCGTGCCGTGGAGCTCGTAGTAGGCGCGGGCGGCGGCGAGGTTCTCCGCGAAGCCCGCGTCCGCGGTGTCCCAGACGATGCCCAGTTCCTCCAACTCTGCCGCCCGCCCGCCGCTCATGACCCCGGCCCGGTACGCCCGCCGCTGATCGGAAACCCACCTCCCGAGCGGGTAGGCGCCCTCGACGTGCTCGTACGGGACCTCCAGGTGCTGCTCCCGCTCGCGGTACCGGTACGCGGCCTCGGCACCCCGCCGCCAGTCGACGCGCTCGGTGTTGATGACCTGATAGGTGATCCACTTCGCGATCAGCGCCGGATCCCTGGGGGCGGCGAAACGCAGCAGGAGCCGGTCCTCGTCCTCGCCCTCGGCGGGTGCCGACCCGATCGGCAGCGACGGCTGTACGACGCGCTTGCGGGGTTCCTGCGGAATCGCGAGCATCTCCACGGCGCGTTCGTCGTGGGCCCGAAGGCCCTGCAGAACCCGGATCAGCGGGCGGTAGGACCGGGAGGACAGCATGTCCTCCGGCCTTTCCCCCGCGGCCAGGAAGACCGGCACGATCAACGTCGCGGTCTTCCCCTCCCCGGGCTGCTGCCGCAACGCCCGGCCGATCGCCTGCACGATGTCGACGGCGGACCCCTTGGGGTCGATCAGCGCGACGGAGTCGGTCGCCCGGATGTCGACTCCCTCCCCCAGCACCCGACAGTTCGCGAGCACGGCCCGACCGGCCCGCCGACCGAAGTCACCGAGAACGGCCTGCCGGTGCTCGCTCTCGTGCTCCCCGCACAGCCAC
The DNA here is from genome assembly GCF_042887545.1 of Streptomyces sp. NPDC057939. Taxonomy (NCBI): domain Bacteria; kingdom Bacillati; phylum Actinomycetota; class Actinomycetes; order Kitasatosporales; family Streptomycetaceae; genus Streptomyces; species Streptomyces sp. NPDC057939. The sequence goes on along the minus strand of NZ_JBHVPG010000017.1, from coordinate 57,248 downwards.
CCCGACCACACCCGCTCACCGTGCCGAACGGGGTCCACCTCGTGCAGCCGGGCCGCGACCCGACCCAAGCCCTCCGCGAAGGCCTGCGCCTCGACCGTCCGGTGATGGAAGGAGATCGTCGTCCTCAACCCGTGCGTCGCCATCGTCTCCAGCAGCGCCGTCTGCAGGGCGGCGAGCCGCTCACCCCGCAGCCGCTCCTCGTAGCGCCCCTCGCCCACCAACCGGTCCGGCGTGACCTCGGGATCGGTCAGCTCGACCACGACGACCTGGTACTTCGCCAGCAGCTTCCGCGAGATCGCCGACGCCAGCGACAGCTCGTGGACGACCGGCCCGAACACGCTCTCGTCGTCCATCGAGCACGCCAGCTCCCTCGGCAGCCGGTCCCACACCCGGCGGGTCCGGCCGTCCGTCTCCCCGTCCACCACCTCCTGCTGCGCCTCGTACAACTCCAGCTCCGCCCCGCTCCGGGGCGGGCGATCGGCCCAGACCCGAGGCGTCGCGGTCATGTACAGCCGGCGCATGGCCGGGACGACCTCCTGGCGGTGCACGTCCGCCCACGCCTTCCCCGCCGACCCGGACGTACGGTGCGCCTCGTCCACCACCACCAGGTCGAACACGTCCATCGGCAACCCGTACCCGCCGCGGTGCGCCTCGGCGACGACGCCGAGGGACGCGTAGGTGGCGTACACGGTGACCTGCCCCCGGCCGTGCCACAGCCCGAGCTGCGGAGCCGACGTCGTCGAGCGGACCCCCAGGGCCGACAGGACCGGGTCGTTCTCCAGCGAGCACACCGCGACAGCGGGCCCGTCGTGCCCGGCGAGCCGCCACTCCCGCACCGTCTGGGTCAGCAGGTCCAAGGTCGGCAGCAACACCAGCACCCGCCCGTGGCGCGCCAGCCGCATCGCGGCGGCCGCGGCGATGAACGTCTTCCCGGTCCCGCACGCGGCCACCACCGTCGCCCGCAGACCCGCCTCCGGAATCCGCTTCCCCGGCGGAACGTCCAGCCCCCGGACGATCGCCTCGACGGCTTCTTCCTGGTGGGGACGCAAGGTGATCGTGCGGGTCTGTGGCATGGCGGCTCCGTCGCTACGGTGCGGCCCGAAGCCGTATCGGACGGCTTCGGGCTTCGCGGTCAAGGTCGACTGTCCCATCCGTGGCCGGTGCCGGGCCACGAGCCCCTCCGCGGGCAGGGTCCCGGGCGGGCGGGCGCGGGGCCCGGTCGCGGGAGCCGGGGTGCGCCGTACCCGGGTGGACGGCGGCCTGGTTGTCGCCCCGGGACGGACCGAGGCTGGGGGCATCACCCACCCCGCAGGAACACGCCGGCGCGCAGCACACCCGCCCCGGCACGACGGACAGGACATCCCTTGACCGCCCCCGACACCACCAGCGCCGCCGTACTCGAACAGCTCCGGCGCCGGTCCGCCGACCGCGAGCGGCGCATCCTGTTCACCGGCGCGACCATCGTCACCATGGATCCCGACCTCGGTGTCCTGCACGGCGCGGACCTGCTCGTCGAGGGCGGGACCATCACCGCGATCGGCTCGGTCCCGAGCCACGACGGCGCCGTGGTCGTCGACGCCACCGGGACCGTCCTCGCCCCCGGCTTCGTCGACACCCATCGGCACGCCTGGCAGACCCAGCTGCGCCGGATCATGCCGGACGTCGACGATCTCGGTGCCTACGTCATGTCCACCCTCGCGGGATACGCCACCGTCTACCGGCCCCACGACATGTACGTCGGCACCAGGCTGGCCGCACTGACGGCCATCGACAGCGGCATCACCTGCATGCTCGACTTCTCCCACAACTCGCGCACCCCCGAGCACTCCGACGCCGCGGTCCAGGCCCTCGTCGACACCGGTATCCGAGGCGTGCACGCCTCCATGGGCCCGCACTTCGGTGACTGGGACGAACAGTGGCCCGGCGACCTGGCCCGCCTCAAGGAGAGGTACTTCGCCGGCGACGACCAACTCCTGACCCTGCGACTGGCAGCCCTGGCCACCGATGCGATAGCCGGTCCCGCCCTCGCCTACGGGCCGGAACTGGCGCACACCGCGAAGGAACTGGGGATCGGCGTGAGCGTGGACGCCGTCTTCGGGACCGCTTCCTCCGAGGCCGTCCTCGGATGGGCGAAGGCCGGCCTCCTCGGCCCGGACCACACCCTCATCCACGCCACCGGCCTGACCCCGTCCGCGTGGCGGGCGATCGGGGACAGCGGCACGACCATCGCGCTGGCCCCGACCTCCGACGCCCAGATCGGCCTGGAGACCGCGATCCCCGCGATCGACGAGGCCCTGTCGGTCGGTGTGCGCCCGGGGCTGAGCATCGACGTCGAGGTGGCGCTGGCCGGCGACATGTTCACGCAGATGCGCGCGCTGCACACCATCCAGCGGATGCGCGCGGTCAACGCCGTCCACGGCACCGACCGGCAGCCGGCCCGCATCACCACCCACGACGTCCTGGACTTCGCCACCCTCCAGGGCGCCCGCACGAACGGCCTGGCGGACGTCACCGGCTCGCTCACCCCGGGCAAGAAGGCAGACCTGCTGGTCATCCGGGCCGAGGACCTCAACAACATGCCGCTCAACGACCCGATCGGCACCGTCGTCCTGGGCTCGGACGCCCGCAACATCAGCGCCGTCCTCGTCAACGGCGTCGTACGCAAGTGGAACGGCGAGGTCCTCGACGTCGACCTGCCGGCCCTGCGCGACGAGGTCCAGGCCTCGCGGGAGCACGTGCTCCGTACCCCGTCCGCCGCCTGACGGCCGCCGTTCCCCCGGCCCGTTCCCCCCTCCACGACTCCTTCCCGGCCGGACGGCCGACATCGCCGTCCCGCTACGGCGCGTTCCGGGCGCGCAGGCTCCCGAGCAGGGCGAGTGCCCGGGCGTCCGGGCTTCCCGGCTCGGCCTGGTAGACCACCAGTTGCTGACCCGGAGCCCCGCGCACGTCGAAGGCCTGGAAGGTGAGCGAGAGCGGCCCGACGTCGGGGTGCAGCAGCTCCTTGCCGTCACGGGTCTTGCCGTACACGGTGTGCGAGGACCACAGCGCGGCGAACTCCCCGCTCTCCTCGGTCAGGGAGCCGACGAGGTCGTGGAGGTGCCGGTAGTGCGGGTCGAGGCCCGTGGCGTGCCGCAACGAGGCGACGACCGCCTCGGCCGCCCGCTCCCACCGGGTGAAGAAGCTCCGGGCGGCCGGGTCGAGGAACGTCATCCGTGCCAGGTTGTCGACGCTCCCGAACGGCGAGAACAGCGCGTCGGCCAGGGCGTTCGACGCCAGGAAGTCGGTGGCCGGGTTCAGGACGAACGCCGCGGCGTTCGCGTGTCCGTCCAGCAACTGCCGCAGCGCGGAGCCGACCGTCTCCCGGGGCCGCGGCCTCGCGCCCTCCGGTGCGGTGCCCGCCAGTCGGAACATGTGCTCCCGCGCCTCGTCGTCCATCCGCAGGGCGCTGCCGATGGAGTCGAGGATCTGCGGGGAGGGGCCGCGCTCGCGGCCCTGTTCGAGACGGGCGTAGTAGTCGCTGTTCATCCCGGCGAGGACGGCGACCTCCTCCCTCCGCAGCCCCGCCACCCGGCGGGCACCGTGGGAGGCCAGCCCGACGTCACCGGGCCGCAGTCGGGCGCGGCGGGCGCGCAGGAACTCTCCGAGATCGTTGCTGGTCACCCCCCGAGGCTAGGGCCTCGATTCCGGCCCCGACGCCCGCCCCGACCCGGCCTAGTCGCCGGTCGTACCGTCGAGCATCTCGCGCAGGATGTCCAGGTGGCCGTTGTGGCGGGCCGTCTCCTCGGTGAGGTGGAGCAGGATCCAGCGCAGATCGACGTGGAGGCCGTTGCGGACGGGTCGCCGGGCCTTTTCGTCCAGGCCGGTGCCGGCGACCAGCTCGCGGTACTCGGCGCTCTGCGCGGCGTACTCGTCGAGCAGGGCGGGGAGCGGGAAGTCGACGGCGATGCGCATCTCGCGGTCGGGATCCTCCTCCGTCCAGGGGCCCCCGTCCTCCTCGCCGAGGAACACCACCTGGAACCAGTAGTACTCGACCCAGCGTAGGTGGTTGATCAAACCGCTCATGGTCATCAGCGGTGAGCCCGGCAGGAGGGCCTTGCGGGCGTTCTCCTCGGACAGGCCGGCGCACTTGGCGCGGGCGGTGTCACGTGCGTAGTCGAGGAACGTGGTGAGCTGAGTGCGCTCGTCCCACGCGGGCGGCGTGTCGTCGATTCTGGTCATCGCCCGAAGCGTCCCCGATCGGTGCGGACGAGTCGAGGCATTTATCGATCACGAGCCCGGGCCTCGGCGGTCGGTCAGGTCGGCATGCGACCGAGGAGGTCGAGCAACCGGTCCCAATGCCACTGCGACGCCGAAGAGTTGAAGGCGTGGGTGTCGGACATGGTGAAGCCGTGGACGGTGCCGGGTTGGATCTCGGTGGTATGGGCGACCCCCGCGGCGTCCAAGGCCTCGTGGAGGGCGCCGAGCGTCCCGGGGGTCATGTCACCCTCGGCCAGCCCGAGGTGGACCCGGGCGGTGACCTCGGGGAACAGGTGGTGCGGGCTGTCGGGCGCGGCGGTCACCAAGGGGCCGGGGTGGAAGCCCGCGACGGCGGCCACCTGATCCGGGTGGGCCGCTGCCGTGCGCAGCGCCAGGGCCGCGCCCATGCAGTAGCCGATCGCGGCGACCGGTCCGGGCCCGACCTCGGACCGGGCGCGCAGGAACCTCAGGTACGCGTCGGCGTCGCGCAGGAACCGTTCGGTGGTGAGCGCCTCGATGAAGGGCATCAGTCGGCCGATGACCTCGGGCCGGTTCTCCTTGTCGATGTGCTCGGGAAGCTCGATCACCGGTGCCGGGCCGTGCCGGTGGTAGAGGTGGGGGAGGAGCACGTGGTAGCCGTGCCCGGCCAGCTCGCGGGCCTTCCCCTCCAGCTCGGGTCGGGTGCCGAAGGCATCGGCGTACAACAGCACCCCCGGGTGCCGCTCGCCGTCGTCGGGGAACGCGGCGTAGGCGTCGGCCGGACCGTCAGGGGTGGGAATCTGCAGCGTTTCGGTGGGGATGGCGGATCTTCCTTCCGTGGGCTCGCGCGGCCACATCAACGTTCGTGCCACCAGCGTTCGGGCACCAGCGTTCGTGGCGTCAACGTTCGTGTCACCAACGATGTCGGCACGGCCGAACGTATATCGTTGGTCCGACGAACGCAACGGATAGGATCGGCGTCATGGTCAGAGCCGAATCCGTGGACGTGCCCGACGGCGAAGGCCCCGAGACGCCCGACAGGCTGCGTCGACGGGCGAGCCGACTGTTGTCCCAGCTCTCCGCGCGTTCGGACCGGCTCATCACCGAAGGGCTGGCCCGGGCCGACGGACGCAAGTGGCACTACGCCGTGCTCGCCTCACTGGAGGATCACGGGCCGGGCAGCCAGGCGACCCTGAGCCGGCGCACCGGCATCCACCGCAGCGACATGGTCGGCGTGCTCAACGAACTGACCGAGCGTGACCTCGTCGCGCGTGCGCCGGATCCCGACGACCGTCGCCGCAACGTCATCACGATCTCCGCCCGGGGCCGCCGCCACCTGCGCCGACTCGACAAGATCCTGGACGAACTCCACGACGAACTGCTCGCACCCCTGAGCCCGGCCGAAGGCGCCCGGTTCGTGGACATGCTCACCCGCCTGCTGGACCACCACGCCGGCTCCCCGGACCCGACGTAGCGGATCCACGGGGGTCCTCAAGGGGTATTCCATCGGGGATCGCGGGACGCCGTCCGATCGGCGGCCCGACGTACGGACCAGGTGGCGCCGGTAGCGGCCACACGAGGAGGATCCTGTGCCATCGCCCTGCGACCCCGAGTACGCACCCCCCGGCGACGTGGGTGCGGCGCTCATGATGATCGACTCGCGGCTCAAAGCCGTTTACGACGGCAGGACCGAGACCGACCCCGAACAGCGCGCGCTGATCGACCAGCTCGCCGGATCCATGGACGCCGAGGGCGTCCGTGACCTGCTGGACGGCGCGTGCACGCTCATCTACATGTTCATGACGTGGCTGCGCCAGGCACACGAGGACCAGGACAAGGACGTCATCGAGTACGTGGTGCCGAACCTGGTGGCCTCGCTGCGCGCGATGCCCAGGAGCGTCCGCCCGGAGACCGTCCCCACCATGGCCGGCCTGGTCATCGCCGCGGGTACCGACCTGAGCCCCAACCTGTGGCGCCGGCAGTACGGGGAGTGGACCCACGCCGAGATGAACCCCCTGGAGGCCACGGCCTTCCTCCTCGCGGAGCACATCAACCGGATCACCGACGACCGAGACTTCGCCACTCGCATGATCGCCGGTGCGCTGTCCACCACGGACCAGGACTGACGTCCCGCCGGGCCGGAAGCCGTCGCGCCGGAAGCCGGCCGCGCCGAAAGGGGAGGGGGAACGACAAAGGCAGGGAGATCCAGCTCTCCCCGCCCCTCCAACATATAGCGCACCGGGGGGCTTGCGGCAAGGCCCCGGTGGTGGCGGAGAATCGTCGGCCGATGCCACCACCTGCGGAAATGAGGTCACGAGTGCGTGTGTTGCAGTCGACGTACGAGGGACGCGGCGCGTTCGTCGCCCCGGAGGGACCGCGATGAGCGAGCAGTACGTGTGGGACCTCGGCGAGGTCGACGAGACGCGGGTCGCGGTCGTCGGCGGCAAGGGCGCACACCTGGGCGCCCTGTCGCGGATCGAAGGCGTCCACGTGCCGGATGGCTTCTGCGTGACGACGCACGCCTTCCGGCGGGTCATGGCGCAGGAGCCGTCGATCGAGGACCGGCTCGATCGGCTGTCCCGCCTGAATCCGGACGACCGGGACGACAGGGAAGGGATCCGCACGCTCGGCGCGGAGATCCGCCGCACCATCGAGGACATCACCATTCCCGCCGACGTCGCGGCGCGGATCACCGGCGCGCTCGCCCGGTTCGGTGAGGAAGCCGCCTACGCCGTCCGGTCGAGCGCGACCGCGGAGGACCTGCCGACGGCCTCCTTCGCCGGCCAACAGGACACCTACCTGAACGTCGTGGGGCCGACCGAGATCCTGCGGCACGTCAGCCGGTGCTGGGCCTCGCTCTTCACCGAGCGGGCCGTCACCTACCGCCGCCGCAACGGCATCGACGACCGCACGGTCGACATGGCCGTGGTCGTGCAGCGGATGGTCCTCCCGCACGCGGCCGGCGTCCTGTTCACGGCCGACCCCGTCACGGGCGACCGGAAGGTCGCCACCGTGGACGCCGGCTTCGGCCTCGGCGAGGCCCTGGTCTCCGGCCTGGTGAACCCGGACGTCTTCAAGGTGCGGGGCGGCGAGGTCGTCGACAGGTCGATCGCCGCCAAACAGCGTGCCGTCCACGCCCTGCCGGGCGGCGGTACGCGGGAAGTGGCGATCGACCCGCGGCGGCAGGAGGAGCCGACGCTGACGGACGACCAGGTGCTGCGGCTCGTGCGGATCGGGCGGCGGATCGAAGCGCACTTCGGCCGCCCGCAGGACATCGAATGGTGCCTGGTCGACGCCCCCGGCGACGACGACTTCCGGATCGTTCAGAGCCGCCCGATCACGACGCTGTTCCCCGTCCCCGGGACCACCGCCGACGGCCGGCGCCACGACGACGAGAACCGCGTCTACGTCTCCGTCGGCCACGGACAGATGATGACCGACCCCATGAAGCCCCTGGGGCTCTCCATGTGGCAGCTCACGGCCATGGTGCCGATGCACGAGGCCGGCGGCCGGCTGTTCGTCGACGTCACCCGGGGCCTGTCCTCGCCCACGAGCCGCGCCGGCCTCCTGGACGCCATGGGCAAGGGCGATCCGCTCATCAGGGACGCCCTGGAGACCGTCCTCGACCGCGACGGGTTCATCCCGTCGCTCCCGGACGCGAGCCCCGGCGGGCCACCGGCCGGCCCTGCGCCCGCCCCGATCGAGACCGATCCGGCCATCGTCACCGGGCTCATCGAACGCAGCCGACTGTCCGTCGCCGCCCTGGAACGCGACATCCGGACGAAGACCGGACCGGTGCTGTTCGACTTCCTGATCGAGGCGTTCGAGGAACACAGACGAGTCCTCGGCGATCCGCTGAACATCCAGGCGATCATGGCCGGGATGGACGCCACGTGGTGGCTCAACGACAAGCTGCGGGAGTGGCTGGGCGAGAAGAACGCCGCGGACACCCTCACCCTGTCCGCCCCCGACAACATCACGTCGGAGATGGGACTGGCGCTGCTCGACGTCGCGGACGCGATCCGACCGCACCCGGCCGTCGTGACGTTCCTGGAAGGCGTCGAGGACGAGGAGTTCCTGGACGAGCTGGCGAAACTCGCGGGCGGCGCCGAAGCGCGCGACGCCATCGAGGCCTACCTCGACCGGTACGGCATGCGCTGCGTCGGAGAGATCGACATCACCCGGCCGCGGTGGCGCGAGCGCCCCTCCACGATCGTCCCCGTGATCCTCGACAACGTCAGGAACTTCGAGCCGGGCGCCGCCGGACGTCGCTTCGAGCAAGGACGACGGAAGGCGCTGCGGAAGGAACAGGACGTGCTCGCACGCCTGCGGACCCTCCCCGACGGGGACGGCAAGGCCGACGAGACCAAGCGCATGATCGACCGGGTCAGAACCTTCATCGGATACCGGGAGTACCCGAAGTACGGCATCGTCAGCCGCTACTTCCTCTACAAGCAGGCCCTGCTGGGGGAGGCCGAGCGCCTCGTACGGGCCGACGTGCTCCACGAGCCGCAGGACGCCTTCTGGCTCACGTTCCAGGAACTCCACGACGTCGCGCGCTCGCACCGGGTCGACGAGCTGCTCATCCAGCGGCGCAAGGAGGAGTTCCGTTCGTACCACGCGCTCACGCCGCCCCGGGTGCTCACCTCGGACGGCGAGGCCCTCTCCGGGGCCTACCGGCGCGACGACGCACCGGCCGGCGCCCTGATCGGCGTACCGGTGTCCGCCGGGACCGTCGAGGGACGGGCCCGCGTCGTCCTCGACATGGCGGAGGCCGATCTCGAAGCGGGCGACATCCTGGTCACCACGTTCACGGACCCGAGTTGGTCGCCGCTGTTCGTCGGGATCGCGGGCCTGGTGACGGAGGTGGGCGGCCTGATGACCCACGGCGCGGTGATCGCCCGGGAGTACGGCCTGCCGGCCGTCGTGGGCGTGGAAGGGGCCACCCGCCTGATCCGGGACGGGCAGCGGATCCGGGTGCACGGAACGGACGGGTACGTCGAAATCCTGCCGTGACCACCCCCGGCCGGCCGGGCCAAGGCACTGAGGGCAGGCCGGGAGGACGCGCACCCCACCGAGGTATGACCCGGGCGGGGGAGCGCGTCCTCCGCACGGTGGACACGGTCCGCCGCGACGGACGACGCGTGGCCGTCATGTCCACGACCAACATGGGGGTCATGACCACAGCGACCGCTCCGCTGCCCGCCGCCGCCCCCGCGCCCCCCTGGGCCCGCCGTGCCGCCCACGCCATCGCCCTGTGCGCCGTCCCGTCCGGCCTCTGGCGCATCGCCATGGCGTCCGGTGTCCACGTCGGCTACAGCGACCAGGTCCTGCGGGACGTCTTCGACATCCCGGGCTGGGGCATCGCGTACGTCGTCGGTCTCTCCGTCCTCGCCGAACTGGCGGCCCTGTTCCCGCTCCTCCTGGTCAGCGACCGGTGGCAGCCGATGCGCCCCCGAACCCTGGCCGCGCTCTCCTGGACGGCCTCGGCCGTCCTGCTGCTGGTGGCACTGGGGCAACTCGTGGTCGCCTTCACCGTCGAGAGCCAGTCGTACATGTCGAGCGGTACGGCCCGGACCGTCTGGGCCGTCGCCTTCGCCCCGCTGTTCGCCATCCCGCCCCTGATGACGGCGGTGACCTGGTCGTACACGAAGCGGCAGCGACAGCGCCGGTGACCGCGATGCGACCGCGATGTGACGGCGCCCCGCCCCCTCACCGGTCGCGGCGGGCGTTGAGCCGGGCGGCCTGGCGCGTCAGGTGGTCGCGCTCCGCGAGGTCGGTCGCCTTGTGGGCCGCCTCGGCGTACAGCCGGGCCGCCGTCGCCCGGTCGCCGTCGCGCTCGTGGAGGTACGCCGCCACCGCGACGTACCGGGGCAGCGAGGGGTCCAGCGCCGCGAGCGCGGCCAGGCCCGCGCGCGCTCCGTCGGCCTCGCCGACGGCGACCGCGCGGTTCAGCCGTACGACCGGGCTGTCGGTGAGGCCCGCGAGCTCGTCGTACCACTCGACGATCTGCACCCAGTCGGTCTCCCCGGCGGTGGGCGCGTCCGCGTGGAGTGCCGCGATGGCGGCCTGGGCCTGGAACTCGCCCAGCCGGTCGCGGGCGAGTGCCGCCCGGAGGATCCCGATGCCCTCGGTGATCAACCCGGTGTCCCACCGACCGCGGTCCTGCTCGGCGAGCGGCACGAGGCTGCCGTCGGGCGCGGTCCGGGCGGCACGCCGGGCGTGGTGGAGCAGCATGAGGGCGAGCAGCCCCGACGCCTCGGGGTGGTCGACGGCGCCCGCGAGCTGCCGGGTCAGCCGGATCGCCTCGGCGGCGAGGTCGACGTCGCCCGAGTAGCCCTCGTTGAAGACCAGGTAGAGGACGCGCAGCACGGTGGCGACGTCGCCGGGCCGGTCGAGGCGCACGCCGGAGACGGTCCGCTTGGCCCGACTGATGCGCTGCGCCATCGTCGCCTCGGGCACCAGGTAGGCCCGGGCGATCTGACGGGTGGTGAGCCCGCCGACGGCGCGCAGGGTGAGCGCGACCGCGGACGCCGGGGTCAGCGACGGGTGCGCGCACAGGAAGTAGAGCCGGAGCGTGTCGTCCGCCGCGGGCGCCGGACCCGGCGTCGGCTCCTCCTCGACGCGGCCCTCGCGCCGCCGACGGGAGACGTCGGCGCGCGTCGCGTCGAGGAACTTGCGCCAGGCGACGGTGACCAGCCAGCCCTTCGCGTCCCGCGGCGGGTCGGCCGGCCACACCCGGAGCGCCTCGACCAGCGCGTCCTGCACGGCGTCCTCGGCCGCCGCGAAATCGGCCCCGCGGCGGACGAGGACGGTGAGCACGCTCGGGGTGAGGCGCCTGAGCAGGACCTCGTCCATCGGTCGCGTCACTCCGTGATGGTGGGCGGCGCGGTCAGGAACGGGCGCACCTCCAGCCACTCGTGGATCGGCTTGCCACCGGCTCCCGGCGCGGCCGACAGTTCCCCGGCCAGCTCGACGGCCCGCTCGTAGTCGTCGACGTCGATGATCATCCAGCCGGCGATGAGGTCCTTGGTCTCGGCGAACGGTCCGTCGGTGACGGGCGGGCGCCCCTCGCCGTCGTAGCGGACCCACGCCCCTTCGGGGGCGAGCGCCTGGCCGTCGACGAACTCGCCGGTCTTCTCCAGTCGGCCCGCGAAGTCGTTCATGTACTGCACGTGGGCGGAGATCTCCTCCGGCGTCCACCGGTCCATCGGGACGTCGTTGGCCGGAGCCGGTGCGCCGCGGTAGTGCTTGAGCAGCAAGTACTTGGCCATCGTATTTCTCCTCACTGGTGCGACCCATTGTGGTCGCGTTCACCACGGGGACGGAGCGGGCCACGGGTTCTCGACATCGGCGCCGAAACTTTTGAATCCTTTTTCGGCGGTCGTTCCCGTCAGGCGTCGAAGCGGTGGCGGGAGGCGTCGATGTGGCCCAGGTACCGGTGGGTCCAGTCGCACAGTCCGTCGATCGTCACGCGCAGGGCCCGGCCCGGCTCGGTGAGGGTGTAGTCGACCCGCGGCGGCACCACGGGGTGCACGGTCCGTTCGACCAGGCCGTACCGCTCCAGCATGCGCAGGTTCTGGGTGAGCATCTTGTGGCTGATGCCCTCGACCCCGTCCCGCAACTCGCCGAAGCGCAGTGTTCCCCCACCCAGGGCCTCGATGATCAGGAGAGCCCATTTGTTGGCCACGTCCGAGAAGATCTCGCGCGCCAGGGAGTCCGCGCGCCTCAGATCCGCTTCATCGGGCGAGCCCGCGTACTGCTTGGTCACCATGAGGTACCCCAGTCACTAAAAAGTGCGTTCTTCCACGTCAGGCGCCACTCTCCTACGGTTACCGAGTAACTGCAAGAGACCGTCGGACGCCCCGTCCGGCGGCTGCGGGGAGCCCACTGGCTTAGCCACGGGCTCACACGAGAAGGAGGCGGGCCGGATGGCCGTCACACTGCTGAACCCCGAGGGACTGCCGGAGATCGACGTCTACCGACAGGTGTCGATCGCGACGGGCACGAAGCTGGTCTTCATCGCCGGGCAGGTCGCCTGGACCGCCGATGGGGCCACGGTCGGCGAGGGCGACCTCGCCGCGCAGGTCGAGCAGTGCTACCTCAACGTCGCCACCGCCCTGGCCGGGGTCGGCGGGTCCTTCGACGACGTGGCGAAACTGAACGTCCACGTCGTCGACTGGACCCCCGACAAGATGCCTCAACTCCTGGAGGGGATCGCGCGGGCGTCCGCGAAGCTGGGCGTCACCCCGGTCGCGCCGGCCACCCTGCTGGGCATCGCGGCCCTGGACGTACCCGAGCACCTGGTGGAGGTCGAAGCCACCGCGGTGCTCGACTGACCCGTGGAGCCGCGGCCGGCCCCCGCCCCCCCCGGGGATGGCCGGCCGCGGCGCGCCGCCGGGCCCCCCCCCCCGGCCCCCCCGATAGGATCTTAGGCGTACCAC
>NZ_JBHVPG010000017.1:40736-44579 GCF_042887545.1 Streptomyces sp. NPDC057939 | reverse complement strand
GTTATGCCCCCCACATGTGGGTGGTTGTCTACCCCCCGGGGTGCGCCCTACCCCGGTGGCGCCGGGGCCGGCCCCCCCCCCGGTGGGGTTGGGCCCGCCGGCGGCGCGCCGCCGTGCCCCGCCACCGTGCCCCACCGATCGGATCTGAGCCTTCACTCCAACTCAATGCAACGGTTGGCATCGATGTGTTGCGTTGCTTCGATCAACCATTGCAACAATTAACAGCCTTTGAGCTGCATGAACGTGATTCAGATGCAACGAACTAGTTGCCGAGTTCATGAAGGCAACGTAGCTTTTCGTTCATCAGAAACGACAAGGCGAAGGAAGCCATCATGCAGAAGTTCCTCACCCCCACCACCGTCTCCGCCGTCCTCGACATCCCCGCCGGACGCATCCGGCTCGTCGCCGCCGACCGCGCCGACACCACGGTCGAGGTCCTGCCCGCGGACGACTCCAGGAGCCGGGACGTCGACGCCGCGAAGCAGATCACGGTCGAGTACGGGGACGGCGTCCTGCGGATCGCGGCCCCGGCCCCGAAGAGCCGGATCCGCGGCAACTCCGGCTCCGTCGACGTGGTCGTCCACCTGCCGGCCGGCTCCCGCGTCGAGGCCAAGGCGGCCGCCGCCGAGTTCCGGGGCGTCGGACGGCTCGGCGACGTCACCTTCGAGGGCGCCCAGGGCTCCATCGAGCTCGACGAGGCCGCGAGCGCCCGCCTCAGCCTCCTCGCCGGGGACATCACGGTCGGCCGACTGGGCGGCCCCGCCGACATCCGCACGCAGAAGGGCGACGTCCAGGTCGCCGAGGCGGCGAGCGGCACGGTCGCGCTGCGCACCGAGGCCGGCGACCTGTCGATCGCCGCCGCCCCCGGAGTCTCCGCCTCCATGGACGCCGGCACCGCCCACGGCCGGATCAGCAACGCCCTCAGGAACACGGACGGCACCGCCGAGCTGACCATCCGCGCGACGACCTCGTACGGCGACATCACCGCCCGCAGCCTCTGACGAGCCCCCGAAGCCCCGCCCGGAAGTCCCCGCTCCCGATCCCCCGAAGCCCCGATCCTCCGAAGCCCCCAAGGAGCAGCACCCTCATGACGAACCTGGCCATCGCGGCGCGCGGGTTGCGCAAGTCCTACGGCGACAGGACGGTGCTCGACGGCATCGACCTGGCGGTCCCGGCCGGCACGGTCTTCTCCCTCCTCGGCCCGAACGGCGCCGGCAAGACCACCGCCGTCAAGATCCTCTCCACCCTCATCACCGCCGACGCCGGCGCCCTGCACGTCGCCGGCCACGACCTGGCCGGCGATCCCCGAGCGGTACGCGCCGCGATCGGTGTCACCGGCCAGTTCTCCGCCGTCGACGGCCTGATCACCGGCGAGGAGAACATGCTCCTCATGGCCGACCTGCACCACCTCCCCAAGAAGGAGGGCCGCGGCACCGTCACCGAACTGCTGGAACGCTTCGACCTCACCGAAGCGGCCGGCAAACCCGCCTCCACCTACTCCGGCGGCATGAAGCGCCGCCTCGACATCGCCATGACCCTGGTCGGCAGCCCGCGGATCATCTTCCTCGACGAGCCGACCACCGGCCTCGACCCGCGCTCCCGCCATAACATGTGGCAGATCATCCGCGAACTGGTCACGGGCGGCGTCACCGTCTTCCTCACCACCCAGTACCTGGAGGAGGCCGACCAACTCGCCGACCGCATCGCGGTCCTGAACAACGGCCGGATCGCCGCCGAGGGCACCGCCGCCGAACTCAAGCGCCTCATCCCCGGCGGCCACGTCCGCCTCCGCTTCACCGACCCGGCCACCTACCGGTCCGCCGCCGCCACCCTCCACACCGCCGCCCGCGACGACGAGTCCCTCTCGCTCCGGATCCCGAGCGACGGCAGCCAGCGCGACCTGCGCGGCATCCTCGACCGGCTCGACACGGCCGGCGTCGAGGCCGACGAACTCACCGTCCACACCCCCGACCTCGACGACGTCTTCTTCGCCCTCACCGGCAACACCACCGTCCCCGCCCAGCACACCCCGAGCGCCGGCGCCGTGCCCGCCGGGCCGAACCAGCCCGAGGAGAACGTCCGATGAGCACCCTCTCCCTCGCCGTGCGCGACTCCGCCACCATGCTGCGCCGCAACCTCCTGCACGCGCGCCGCTACCCCTCCCTCACCCTGAACCTGCTGCTCACGCCGGTGATGCTGCTCCTGCTCTTCGTCTACGTCTTCGGCGGCGTGATGAGCGCCGGCCTCGGCGGCGGCGCCGACCGCTCCGCCTACATCGCCTACGTCGTCCCCGGCATCCTGCTCATGACCATCGGCTCCACCGTCATCGGCGCCGCGGTGTCCGTCTCCACCGACATGTCCGAGGGCATCATCGCCCGCTTCCGCACCATGAACATCCACCGAGGATCCGTCCTCATCGGGCACGTCATCGGCAGCGTCCTGCAATCCGTCGCCAGCGTCGTCCTCGTCGGCATCGTCGCCGTGGCCATTGGCTTCCGCTCCACCGACGCCACGGTCCTGGAATGGTTCGCCGCCTTCGGACTGATCGTGCTGTTCGCCCTGGCCCTCACCTGGATCGCCGTCGGCATGGGCACGGTCAGCCCGAACGCCGAGGCGGCGAGCAACAGCGCCATGCCCCTGATCCTCCTGCCGCTCATATCCAGCGCCTTCACCCCGATCGACGCGATGCCGGGCTGGTTCCAACCGATCGCCCAGTACCAGCCCTTCACCCCGGCCATCGAAACCCTGCGCGGCCTCCTCCTCGGCACCGGGATCGGCCACAACGGATGGCTCGCCCTCGCCTGGTCCGTCGCCCTGGCCGCCCTCGGCTACCGCTGGTCCACCGCCTCCTTCAAGCGCGACCCGAAGTAACCGCGGTGACAGCGCGGGCCACCGGCCCCGCCGACTCCGCCCCAGGGGCGGCGTACCCCGACCCCGTCGGAGCACGCCGCCCCTTTCGCGTCCGGCCCGGCCACCGGCCACAACCCCACGAGGCCCGGCCGCCCAGAGGTACGGAAGCCCTCGCTCCGCACCCGCCGCCGGTTCCCACCCCGGGGACGGACGGGACGGGCCCGGGTGATTGGGTGGGGTCTCCAAGCCAGTCGGACGTGAATGGAGTTCAAAGTGAAGAGCCTTGTGCGGGGCACCGTGTGTGCGGTGGCGTTGACGACGCTGCTGACCGCCTGTGGTGGTGACACGGAGGACGCGGCCAAGGTCGGACTCGACGGCGTGGGCAAGAAGGAAGAGTCGACCGGAGCCCAGAAGCTGCGCTCGGCGATGCCGACCAACAAGAGCGTCAGCAACGGCCTCGTCACCTTCGGCGGCGAGGACGCGGTGGTGCTGGAGGGCGATCAGGCACGCCGGCCGTGCGAGGAGGGCACCGGTACCCCGTGCAACGGGCTGCTGGGCGTGGGCCGCAAGCTGGCCGTGGCCAAGGACGCGACCGACCGGCAGATCGAGTTCACCCTCTACTCGTTCGAGGCCCAGGAGGCCGCGAAGGCGGCGTCGACCGAGCTGGGGAACAGGACCTTCGCGCGCAAGGACTCCACCAAGGACCTGCCGCTGGACACCGGCGCGGACGAGACGGAGGTGTTCAACATCCGTGGTGGCCGGGCCGACGTCATCCTGCGTGTCGGCAACGTGGTCGCCTACGTCAGCGCGGCCATGAAGGAGGACCTGGCGAACGCGGCCAAGGTCCAGGTCGACCTGATCAAGAAAGCCGCCTGACGTTCCTGGAGGAGTCGTGGCCGCGCCCGCGCGCGCCGCAGCCGGGACCGCCCCAAGTGGGCCCGGGGCCGCGGAAAGGTGTAAGCGGTGCGCCGTGGAACCACGAGGGGGGACCGG
>NZ_JBHVPG010000017.1:0-40726 GCF_042887545.1 Streptomyces sp. NPDC057939 | reverse complement strand
CACCTGCCTACCGCGGCAATGTTCATGGACCACCTTACAAATACCCCCGGGTCCGGTGCGGGGTGGAGTCGCCCCCGCCCCGGCGCCCCCCCAAGCGGAGACGACCCGATGTGCGCCGGGTCCGGCGAATCGGTGAACGCGGTGCTCAGTCCAACGACTCGGTGCTCCCGTCCGGGTTGATCAGCAGCCGGATCGAACCGCCGTAACGGTCGTCGGCGATGGTCGCCGTCGTCGGAGCGCCCATGTCCTGGGCGCGCTGCTGGAGGATCGAGATGACGACGTCCTCGATCTCCACGAACGGCGGAGCCGTCACGGGGACGCCGTCGATCAGACCCGCGTTCTGCGAGAAGACGCGGACTTCGGTGGCCGGGTGGGTCGGGTGCATGGCACGGCCCTCAGGAGCTTGCGGCGATGGCGCCGGTGGACGGGGATGCTACGGAGTAAGTGCCGCGGGACAGGCGGAGCAGACGGCCGGACTTGGCCATCGCTGACAGGGCGTTGCTGACCGACTTCGCCGGATCCTGGTAGGTCCCCGGGGGCAGCGCCGCGAGGACGTCCCGACCGGAGAACGGCCCCGGGAAGGAGGCGACCGCCTGCTCCACGGCCTGCCGCAGACTCGGTGCGCTCCACGGGGCGGGCGCGAGCGCGCCGGCCGCGGCGGTGTCGGGCACGGACCGCAGGGGCGAGGCGCGCCGAACGGCGTCAGCCGGTCCGGTCGGAGACTGCGCCCGTGGTGGTGCGACGGCGGTGTATTCCTCTATGCGGACATCGAGTTCGCACAGCGCAACATACATGGCAGTCAGCTCACGCCCGTTCGGGAGTGAACTGTCCGGGTCGCCGCCGTCCGGGGCGTCGCTCAGCATCGCGGTGAGCACCTTGATGCGGCGAATCGATTCGGCAAGCCGGTGCAGCAGTGGCTCGAATATGTCCTGCCGCAGCGCGGCCAGCGGATCGCTGGTCGCGAGCTCGACACCGACCGACCCGGTGAGTCCACGGACCGGCGGGCGGTCCGAGAACGCGTCCCCCGCAGCCGTCCGCCAGGCCTCGACAGAGCGATGTGCCAGGCGCAGCCCGTCGAGGAGCTGGGGTGTGAGTCCACCGGCGGGTGCCCGGAGCAGCATCGCTGCGATCTGCCGGGTGGTGTCGAGGGTGGGCAGCGTCGCGTGGACCAGGGGGCCGAGCACGGCCTCCTGGATGGCGCGGGCCGGATCGTCGAGCGAGAAGGTGATCCGTTGGCTCGTCGGTGCCGCCATCGATACCTCGCGTGTGTGGGCTTCCTGTTGACCGGCCTGTGGGGGGATGCCCGCCAAGACTCGGTGTTCCCCTTGCGCCCCGGGGCCTTGCGCCGCCCACGCTCCGGTGCCGGCCGACGCCGGAGCAACCGTCCGGCTCGTCCGGCCGGCCCTGTGTTCCTGGAGCGCGTCGAACGCGTCGACCACGACGTGGACGTCCGACGAGGGGTCCTCGTACTCCTGAGCGCCCGTCAGTCGCCCCTGTGCGTCACCGAGTCCGATCCGGCGGCGAATCCACCGCCGGTCCTGTCGGGTGGTGGCCGCGGCATAGCCGCCGGGATCGGACTGGGCGACTGAATCCCACAGGCATTGAGCCCAGAGCGGGCAGGACGAGCAGAGCTGCCGGGCGGCGTGTGTGAGGGCCTGGCGCCTGCGCGTCTGGAGCGGAACTCCCGTCTTGTCCGCAGGCGGGTCCGTTAGTAGGGGCTGGCCGAAAATGTCCGGTCGCCGCTGGCAGGGTAGAGGTGTGGAAGCAGTGGCTGCCTGAACGGATGCCGACGGCATTCCGCGTATGGTCATGACCATGAAAATATCCCCCGAAGCGATCAAGCACACGGGGACTCTAGAACAGGCGTGTTGGCAACGGCAAAGTTGTCTCGGCCGCAGGCGCGTGCCGGTTGATCGCGGGCTGTGACGGTTCATCAGTCAACTAACGCCGTGTGTCGGCGGCCGACACAGCGCGTCGCGGAAATCGGCTCTTCAGCTTCGCGCCGCGCCGCCGCAGCGCGGCCGCGCCGCCCCCACGGAACGTCAGGACCAGGACCACCCCGACGAAGCCGAGCGGAACGGCGACTGCCGGGAGAACGGTTCCCACACCGGAAACCACGAGGAGGACCGCGTCGGCCAACACCACGGTCACGCCGCGGCGCCCCGGATGCTCCTTGACCATCCACGCCCCGAGCAGGGCCATGGCGGCGAGCGCCCAGTAGCCGAACACGGCCTGTCCACCGAGCATTCCACTGCTGGACCGGGTGGCGATCTCGACCGTGGCCGCGAAGAACCCGGCCACCGCGGCGGTGACGATCGTCGAGGCGAGCCCGAGCAGCAACTGTCCCCGGCGGCGCAGCAACCACAACAACCCGGCGAGCACCAGGAGGGCGCTCACCACGATGAACGACGCCATGTTGGCCGAGGCGAGGATGAAGATCGTATAGGCGGCGGCCAGTCCGAAGACGATCCGACGCAGCAGCCGTACGGCCCAGGCGTCGTCCCGCTCCTGGCGGACGAGGCGACGGACGGCGCCGACGACGGCCGCGACCGTGGTGGCGGAGTCGGTGCGCGAGGGGCGGGGGGTCATGACGGACCGTCCATTCCGGTTCCGGTGGGGCTGGATACGAGGACCGGCGCCAAGGCTGCCCCGGAAACGCCGGCCGGCCCGGCGGTCGGCCCCGGGGTCGAGGGCTGGGCGGCGGTGGGCGTGTGATCGAAGCCCACCTGCCAGAGCGGCTTGCGGACGCTCCTCTGCGGGACTTCGACCACCGGCTCCTTGACGGCCGCGGTCGCTTCGGCCGGGGGTGCTTCGACTACGGGTCCATCAGCCGCAGGGGCCTCGACGACCGGCGCTTCGACCTCGTGCGCCTCGACCGAGGGTGCTTCGACTCCCGGCCCCGTGACAGCGGGCGCTTCCACCCCGGACGCCGCCGCTGCCTCCTGGGCCGGGGCAGCGAGGGCCAGCAGACCGTCGATCTTCGCCTTGCGGACCTCCGGCTCATCGGCCGGGTAGGTGTGAGGGTCGATGTACCGGGGGAGGGCCGGATTGTCGAACTGCGCAACGGTACGGACCGCGTTCGTACCGGCCTCGCTCCGTGTGACCTCCGGCCACGTCACGGGCGCCTCGTACACGAACCGGATGTTGTCCGGACCGACCTTGTCGTTCGCGCAGAGGGCACCCAGTTCGCTCTGGTGGAGGACCGACCGGGTGTTCGCGGTGTCCGCGAAGACGAAGACCTCGCCCGCGGCGACCTCGGCGTAGGTGGCGGAGATCTTGTGCCAGCACTCATTGGCGTAGTTCGGGCCGAATCCCGCCTTCGCACCACCGAGCGCCTCGATGACCTGTTCCTCCCAAAGGAACATGTTGTCGAGTTCGCGCCCCCCTCGGCTCGTCTCCAGGGTCTGTGCGGAACCAGGCTCGCGCTCGTTCTGCTGGTGGGCCCATTCCTCCGCGATGAACCGCTGATCGAGGAACGGAACCCCGTCGTTGTTCAGCGGTGCCTCAGGATGTGGGATTCCGAACGACCAGAAGGCGCTGATCGGGTGGGCACCCGGTGGCGGTTTCAGCTTCGACTGGTCCCTGATCAGTCGGTCGATGTAGAGCCTCTCCTTCGACCGAGCGGGCACGGCGCCATCGGCGGCCCGGTCTTCCAGCCCCGCCTCGATGGCGGCGTCAGTGATGCGCTGGGTGACGGATTCCGGGTCGGCCCGTGCTTCCTCGACCGCCGCGGCACGGGCGTGCGCCCGGCGCAGGGCTCCCAGCTCTATCGCCTTCGGTATCGGTTCCGAGGTCATGGGCGCTCGAATGTCATCGGGCGCGGGTAGACCTTCAGGCTCATGTTCACCACTCCAGTGCGTGATCCATCAGCGGTGCCCATGGCGGGCGCGACGTACAGGCTGGTGAGCGCTCCTCCCGGGGCTGCCGGTTCCCAGTAGGCGATGCGGTACGGACGCTTCTGCCGGAGCCGGGTCTCCAACTTGGGGACCGCGTGGGGGCCGAGTTCAGTGGGGAAGGCGGACGAATCCCACGCGCCTTCCCATGCCGGTTCGCCGAGTGCCGAGCACACGGCGGTGACGTAGAGCGGCCAGACCCGTGCGGCCTCGGCCAGTACTTGGGGGTTGCCTTCCGGGGATTGCGCCGCACACCCCCACACCCAGTGCGAGAGACTCTGCACGGGTGCCCAGCTTCCGCCCAGGGCGTTCAGCGTCAGGACGCCGCCCGTGTCGGAGACCACGTTCAGGACGTACTCGAACTGCGTCGGCGTCCAGCCGAACTGCGCGCACCACATGTCCAGGCCCTGGCCCGGGAGGGGCGGGCCGTTCCACACGGTCTCCCAGTCCACGCCGGCCAGACCGCGCAGCTCGGTGATGAGCTCCTGTGGGGTGCGGTCCACCGGCGGTTCGAACGTGTCCATGGTGGTGTCTCTTCCTCGCGTCTCGTACGTCACAGCAGCCAGCCCGGCCCGGTCGGCGCTTCGGGGTCCGCCGGGCCGTGGCAGGTCAGGGAGATCGTCCCACTTCCCGATCCCCAACCCCGCGTGGTACCCGGCCCGCAGTGCAGGTCCAGCACGAACACGGGCGCGAGCGGGTTGGCGTAGCTCCACCGGGCCAGCCGGTACGGAGCCTGCTGCTCCCGGCGCTCCTCGGCGTCGCCCCACCGCCCGGGAGCGGGCGGCGCCGGGAAGTCGGGGCTGTCCCAGGCCCCCTGCCAGCCGGGCGGGCCCAACAGGGAACCGATGTGGGCGAGGTACGCCTCCCAGCGGTCGAGGGCGACGGCCGTGACCTCCGTGTTGTCGGACGTACCGTCGGCCCTGACCCTCCAGGCGGTGTACGAGGCGCGGCTGACCGGCCGGCCCGGGGCGGATGAGGAGGCCAGGTGCAGCCGGCCGCCCTCACCCGTACGGACCCACAGCCCCGCCTCCGCCCAGAGCGGCTGCCACCCGAAGGCCGCGCACCACTCGGCCAGCTCCCGCTCACCCTTCGGGTACCCGGGCCAAACCGCCCGCCAGTCCACGCGCAACAGCGCGGCCAGTTCGACGGCGAGCTCCTGCGGGGAGCGGTCCGTGATGACACTTGCCATGGTCAGGGCTTCCTAGCGGGGCATCCGGTCGCCGTTGCGCGGCGGCGGAGGCTGGTGGGGCGGGGTGGGCGGCTGCGGAGTGCGCGGCTCGGGGCTTCGCGGCGGGGCCCCGTCGTCCCCGCTGACGCGCCCGGATGTACGGGGCGCCGGCTGAGGTGCGGGCGCCGGAGCCGGCGCCTGCGCCGGGTGCGGTGCGGGCGAGGGCGCCGCCTGGGGTGCGGGTCGGGGCGTCTGCGCTGCCGGTGCGGGAGGTGTTCCCTGCTGCGGCACGGCGCCGCCGCCTGCGCTGACCCGGCCGCTACGGCGCGGGGACGTCGTGGCCGCGGGAGCCTCCTGGGGCGGGGTCTGTCCCTCCTGTTCCTCCTGCCCGGCCGGCTGCTGCGCCGGCGCGGAGGTCCGGTTGCGTCCCTCCTGCATGTCCTTGTACTGCTGCTGCTGGAGCTCGCCGCTCATCCGTTCGCTCTGGCGTCGCTTTCGCTTCGTGTTGCTCGGTGCGATCCAGCCGCCCTCCTGGAGCTTGCCCCCGGTGAAGACCTTGTCGGCGGTGCGGCCGACGTTCCCCCCGATGCGACCGGCGGCGCGGCCCGCGACCCTGACCGTGCCGGCGGCGGCATTGCCCGCGAGGCGCTGGCTCTGCGCACCCAACTTGCCGCTGACCGAGTTCGCCATGTCGCCCACGCCGAGACCGTCCTCCGCGCCCGCGATCTTCGGGCTGTAGGCCCCTGACAGGAGCTTCTTCAGCATCATCACGACGGCGATCGTGACCAGCAGCAGCATCAACAACTGCATGCCGAGCGAGATCTTGGACGGCAGGATCATTTGGTACAGCACGAGCAGCACCGT
This sequence comes from Streptomyces sp. NPDC057939, assembly GCF_042887545.1. Classification (NCBI taxonomy): domain Bacteria; kingdom Bacillati; phylum Actinomycetota; class Actinomycetes; order Kitasatosporales; family Streptomycetaceae; genus Streptomyces; species Streptomyces sp. NPDC057939. The sequence goes on along the minus strand of NZ_JBHVPG010000017.1, from coordinate 34,801 downwards.
GAGGATGACACCAAAACCGGCGCGCAGTACGAAACTATGTATGAACGTCTCCAGCCAGCCCTTGAGCAATTTCTGCTGGGACGGATGGATGCCCAGCGTTGCGATCAGCGGCAGCATGATGATCATGATCAGGGTTACGGCGTGCCACAACAACGTCAGGGCGCTGAGGGCGATCACCATGACGGCGACGATCAGCGCGGCGATCAGCGAGTAGAAGGCGATCCCGATGCGGTCACCGGCGTTCCTTCCTGCCCACTCGTCGAAAGCGACCGGGTAGATCTCCTGGTCCGGCTTTCCGTTGTTGGTGTCGAATCCGCCCGCGATGTCGTAGCGGACCGGAATCCAGTTGTTCTTGTACTTGTCGAGATCCTTGCCGAGTTCCATGTTGGTCCTGGCCTGGGAAACCAGCTGGCGAATTCGGAGATCCTCGCAGCGCGCGCTCCCCTGCTTACCCCAGTCGCATTTTTTATCCGTGCTCGTCGGCTTGCATCTGCCGTCCTCCAGGATGCTGCCCCCGCCCTTGCGGAAGATGCAATTCGTGCCGACACTGCCGAACTGTCCCAAGGCCCACGGCCGGAACACCAGCGTGTCGTAAATGGCGCAGCTGTTGACCCGAACACCAAAGTTCTCGGCGCTCGCGGGCAGGTCGCAGGGCGGCGTCATCTCGCCGGCGACCTGTGTGAGGACCGCGCTGCTGAGTGCGCTGTTCGCCTGTGCGATGCCGGAATCCGCCGTGTCGATGAAGTTGTTGTAGTTCTTGCCGGTCAGCATGACGATCACGGCAACGGTGGAGAGCGCGGCCCAGCCGACGCCCGCCCATGCCTCTCGCATCTCGTTCTTTCGCCACTTGCCGAACACCCAGATGCCCGTCAACGTGATCATGAGGGGGACAGCGGGCTTGAAGAGCTCGTCCCTGAGCTTGTCCACGGCGGTGTCGCGTCCCGTGTACAGGCCCGAGAACGGGCTGGGGTTGGACGCGTACTCCTTGATGGAGATGGCCACGCGCGTCAGCATCTTGGTGCCGTCGAGCACCAGATCCGCGATGCCGTTGTTGACGAAGTCAATGATGGAGCATTGGTCGGCGCCGGTACCGTTGCTGATTCCCCAGCTGTTCTTGTCGGGCTGGGAGGCGTCCCCCCGACCGCGCATGGTGATGGACCAGTTCATGCCGCGCATGCCGGTGAGTTCGTACATCGTGTACGCCTCGGGCTCGCCCGCCAGCTTGGTGGGGTGGTCGACGAAGCCCGTCGTGTCGTTGACCTTCCCGCGGTCCGACTTCTCCCACTGTTTGACAGCGGGCCAGACCGACTCGATGAAGCCAGGGTTGTCCATCTGATAGTCGTCATCACCGGTGAAGGCACAAGCGAAGTCGAGTGCGCCGGCCGGCTTGGGCACGGCCATCGTCAGCGAAACGAGCGCGAACAGCACGAACGCGCAGACCCGCACCGCACGCCCGACCGCCTTCACCCGTTCACGGGGTGAGGGACGGGCGGAGAGATCTCCAGGTGACGTGGCACTACGGCGCACGGACATCAGGTTCCTTCCGGAGTACCGCATCGGACGAATGGGGGACAGGGCGGATCACGCGGGGAGGAAGTCCGTCAGGAGACAGCCTTCGACGGCGCCCATGCCCTGGGCGCACCCAGTCGGGATCTTGCTGTCGAACTTGGGATCGCAGGGTGCGAGGAGCACACCCGCGGTGGGCAGTGCGCGCGGGGCACGGCGTCGCAAGGGGTTCGGGTGTCGCTCGCTCATGCCCCTTCCCTCTCCCCGGTCTCCGCCGCCGCCTCCGCCGCCCGTCCGGCCTCCTGCATGAAGGTCCAGTCCCACACGCTGAGCGGCGGGTCGATGCCCTGCCGGGCCGGGCGCGTCGTGCCGTTGGTGTCCGTGGCCGCGAGGATCTCCTTGAAGACCAGGTCCACCGCGACCGTGCCCACCCGCTTGTCGACGTCGCGCTGCAGACAGACACCGGTACGGAGCTCCTGCAGGGCCCCGATCACCTTCGCGTCGTTCTCGGGCCGGCCGAGCAGCGGGGCCACCAGCGCGGCCTCCTGCGCCGACTTCTGCTTGAACGCGAAGACCGTGTGGATCTGGTTGGCACCACCGCTGCGGGCCTCGGAGTCCTCGATCTGTACGAGGTCGATGGCCTGCTGGGTGATCAGCACGGTGACGGCCAGGTACGAACGTCCCTGCTTCAGGGCGCGCCGCATCAGATCGCGCCCGCTCTCGGTCGCGGTGACCACGTACGCCTCGTCGACGAAGAGCGCCTTCGGACGCAGCCCGATCTCGCCCGTCACCGGGTTCTTCTCGTAGCCGACGTCGAGCATCTGGCTGCCCAGCTCGACGACGGCCATCAGCGCGGTCGCCGCGAGACGCTCCGCAGGGTTCCAGTTCCGCGGGTCCGAGGACGACGGCGACTGGAAACCGCGCAGGGTGATCACGGTGCGGCGCTTGCGCATCGCGGACAGGGGCTGCGGACGCTCGGCGAAGGCGAGGCGCGCGTACGGCAGGGTGCGCAGCTCGGTGAGGAGCATCTGGGCGAGCTTGAGTTCCTTGACGGCCTCGCGGTCCCCGGTGGACACCGCCTCGTCGTACGCCTTGACGACCTCGTCGACGACCTGCCAAAGCGTCGGCCGCGGCACCTTCTCCTCGGCCTCACGCGCGGTCAGACCCTGCTCGGTGGCCTGTCGGATCGCCGAGTTGTACCAACCGACGACCGTGGCCATGCCCTCGATGACGGGCAGCCGGACACGCTGGTAGTCCTCGTCGCCGAGGAACCCGCGGAGCATCGACTCGGCGAGGAGACGGCCCGACGGGACGTCGCGCGCCACCACCCACGGGTCCAGCACACCGGCCTGCCCCTTCAACAGGTCGACGACCTCGGTCTCCGCCCAGAACTCCGGATTGACCGGACGGAAACGGCTCTGCCCCGTACCGAGGAGACCGGAGTCCGCGTCGTGGGCGAAGTCCGGGTCGTTCACCTGCGACCCGAACGCCAGGTAGTAGCAGAGCTGCGCGAAGTCGGTCTTCGGGTCGATGACCAGGCAGCGCACGCCCGACTCCGACTCCTCGTAGAACTTCTGCAGCGCGAGCGAGGACTTGCCACCGCCGGACGCGCCGACGATGGCCAGGCCACCGCCGTCGTTGCGGGCCGGCCCGACGTGCAGGGAGTAGTGGACGGGCATCTTCCCCGCCCAGCCCACCAGGTTGCCCACCCAACCGAGCTGCTTGCCCGACCGGTGCTCGGGGTTGTCACCGAGCTCCGTCCCGGCCGTGGGCAGCCCGGCACCGAGCTGCTCGACCTCCTGCAGGCGCAGGTACGGCGCCACGGGCAGCTTGGGCGCGTCGCCCGGCAGCTGCGACTGCAGGAGCCGCCACTGCTGGCGCGTCGGCCGCAGCAGCGTGACCTTCAGGTCCTGCTTGAACTGCATCTCCAGGATGCGGCGCCGCCGCTCCAGCTCGGACAGGTCGGACGCCGAGATGGTGAAGCGGATCTGCGCCTCCATGCCCGGCATCTTGTGCTCGTCGATGTCGTCGAGGAGGTGCTGGGCGCGCGTGACCTGGTTGGCGAGCTGGGTGCCGGGCGACCTGCCGGAGTTCGCCATGTCGTTCATCTCGTCGACGAGGTTGCCGCTGATCTTCTTCGCCCGGTCCTTGAACTTCAGGTACGGGATCAGGGTGAACCGCATGTCGATCTCGACCGGGAAGTCCACGTGCTGCGACGCGTAGCGCGCCCAAGCCGTGGACTGCCGGAAACGGGTCTCCGTCGGCCAACTGGCGGCCACCAGGGTCGTCGTGTAGCTGGTGTGCTGCTCGCCGGTGACCTCGTCGTACTGGTTCAGCACGATGTGCGTCTTGTGGTTCTCGCCGGAGAAGTCGACGACGAGGTCGAACTGGTCCGGCCCCCAGGAACGGGAGCCGAGCACCGGCTCCGGCGGTACGGCCAGGTCGCCGTGGAGCGGCTTGCGGATCAGCCAGACCAGTTCCTCACGGCTCAGAGGTACGCCGTTCAGACCCTCAAGGCTCTCGTGGACCTCCCGCGCGACCTGGGACCACTGGGCCAGCAGCGCGGGCGACAGGTACTCGTCGTGGACGCCGGTCGCGACCGCGGCCGCCTTGTCCGCGGTCCCGCGCATGGCCGCCGTCAGGCTCGGGTCCTCGACCGGGTCGTCGCCGCCGGGCAGGACCCCGGTGCTGTTCGAACCGCGCTTCAGCGAACCCAGCTTCACCAGCAGGATGTTGCGTTCGCGGGTGGCGCCGATGCGCTCCTGGTAGTCCGCCTTGCGGAGGTTGTACGCCTTGTAGTTCTCCGTGGGGTCCCACGCCAGGGTGTTGAGCTGATCGGCCCATTCGACGGCGGTGATCGGCCGGTACACCTTGCGGTAGTGGCACTCGACGTTGCGGTCACCACGGGCCAGGTTGAGCAGCCCGCGGGCGGGGCCCTCGGCCATCGCCTGGAGCTCGGTGGCGTTGAGGTACTCGTCGATGGCGGTGGGCAGCACGAGACCGGTCCACACCGACTCGCCGTGCACGAAGATCATGTCGTCGGCGAACCGGTAGGGCAGCCGCATGTCCTCGCGGCGCGGGGAGCGGCCCGCCGGATCGCGTGAGGAACCACCCTGTTGCTGTCGCTGAGTACCGCCGGAACCCTGTCCGGCCTTGGCCTTCTTGGCACCGGCGGAGGCGATGATCATGGCGATCACGAAGAAGGCGACCGCCCCGCCCAAAAGGATCATCAAGATCATGAAGGAGTCATCCTGCGGTCTCGGAGTGTGCGTGCGCGGAGTGCGCGGAGTGCGTGTTCTGAGGGTGGACGGCAGCCCGGCCCGCCCGCAGGGCGTTCTCGTCCGGCGTTGCCGCGAACGAGGAGCCGTGCCTGGCAGCCGTCGCGAGAGCCTCCGCGTACTGCCGTTGCCAGCGCTGCGAACCCGGCTGCCACAGGACGACCTGCCAGTGCAGGACCTCCGGCTCCCGGTCGGCGGACAGTCCCTGCAGACGCTTCGGCTGGAGCCAGAAATCGGCCCAGACCACCAACTGCTGGCTGAGGGTCAGGGCGGACGGCAACGGCCGACCCCAGATGAAGTAGATGCCGACCGGAGGCCCGATGTAGAGCACCGACGTCACGATCGAGAGGCCGAGGAACGGCAGGAAGGCGGAGAGCGAGAGCAGTGCCACCAGCCAGATGACACCGAACCCGAGAGCCGCGCCCAGTGCCGGCAGCAGTAGGCCGGGCAGCGGGATGTTGCCCCAGTTCCAGATGCGCTTTGGCCTGTTGAGCAGGTCCGTGTGGTCGTAGGCGACCATCGGCTCGGGTGCGCTCGGTGTGTCCTGTGCCATCAGCCAGTCCCCCTTCGTGACGTGATCGCGGGCCGCGAGGTGCGGGTGCGGACCGGACGGAGGATCCGACCGGTCCCCGGATCAGCCCTTGCCGCCGGCGTTGCCGATCTGGCCGCCGAGCTGGATCAGCAGACCGGCGATACCGGTCGCACCACCGATGATCAGAGCGGCCAGCGCGATCATGCCGAAGCCCTGGAAGGCCTCGCGCATGCCGTCACCACGCTTCATCGAAAGCAGCATCCGAATGCCGAGGATGAGCAGGGCGCAGATCGCCACGGTGGTGCCGATGCCCACCAGGATCGACTGGACCTCTTTGAACATGCCGTCGAGGGTTGCAGCCAGGATCATGACCTGGTCCTTCCGTTGTGGTGTGAGAAACGCATGGGTGATCGAGGTCAGGGAGTTTTGGTCGCGCCGGAGGCGCCACCAGGGGTCGGGCTGTTCTGCCCGGCGGGCGTGCTCTGGCCGGGTGCGGGCGTGCTCTGGCCGGGGGCCGGAGCGCTCGGCGCGGGAGCGGGACCGCTCTCCTCGGGTGCCGGGCTCGCCGACGGGGTCGCCCCGGCGTCCGCGGCTCCGCCCGTAGGGTCGAGCGCCCCGCCGCGGATGTCCTTGATGAACCAGCCCTGGGCGGTGTTCACCACCGTCACCCGGTAGGACCGCTTCACCGTGGGAGCGGGGGTCCCCTTGGCCGGGGCGGCACCGGCGCCCCAGGTGACCGTCACCCGGGCCGACACCGTCTGGCCCGTCCCATAGCTGATGGTCGCGCCGGGCTCGCTGTCGGCCGGAGCGAGTGCCACGACCTCCGCGATCTCCGGCGTCGCCAACGCGCCGGCCAGGCCCGTCGTCGCCGCCGGCGTCGCGTCCGTGGTGGTGAAGCGGGTCAGGCCGGTCGTGTCCGAAGAGGCCCACGCCTTGAAGTACCCGGGCAGGACCTGCGTCTTCAGCTGGTTCGAGAGCGCTTGGTCGACGACCTCTTCGTCCCTCTTGACCGGCGGTACCTCGCCGCGCGTGGGCAGCGGCATCTCGCCGATGTCACCCGCGATGCGCAGTCCCGACGCGGTGGCCAGGTCCTTCACGTACACCGGCACCGACACGGTGGTGGTGCGCCCGGTCGACAGCTTCACCTGGACACCCAGGTAGCGGCCGTTCTGCCCGTACTCGGGAAGCTCCTCCAGGGTTCCGTCCCACTGGGCTTCCCGGACCTCCTGGCTGCCCGCGCCGCTGAGGCCGCAGTCCCGGTCCACACCCGCCGAGGCGTAGCGCGTCAGAGCAGCGCGGCGCTTGTCGGAGTCCTGCGGGGAGTACGTCATGCAGAGCGTCACGTACTCCTCCGCGAACGTCGCCGCGGCCTGGACCGGGAACTCGGTCAGCCGGTACTTCCGCAGATCGCCCTCGTCCAGCGAACCGTTCTGCACCGCGACGGACGACTTGCCGATGACCAGCCCGGCGACCCCGCACGAACCAAGGGCGAAGACACACGTGGTGATCAGGAGCGTCGCGCGGACCGCCACGTGCGTACGCCGCCCCTGAGTGGGCAACCGCCCGCCAGGACGCGGTACGTCGAACGAGGCGCCGGCGGCAGCCGCCGACTTGGGCCGTACGGCCGTGGTGGGCGTAGCGGCTACGGGCGTACCCGCCGAGGGAGTGGCGGCCGAGGGAGTGGCGGCCGAGGGTGCGGCGGCCGAGGGTGCGGCCGCGTCGGCCACCGGCACGGAGGCTTTGCCGGTCCGACCCTGCTTGCGAGCCTCGCGCTCGGCCTTCTTGTTCTCGTACGCCGCCTTGCGCTCGGCCCGCTTCGCTTCCTGGGCGGCCTTGGCCTTCTCCCGCTTGTCCTTCTTCGCATCACCGGACGACTGCGTCGCGCGCGGCGGCAGGATCGGCACGGAGGCCTCGCCCGGCGGCACGTTGGCCGGCCGTGCGGTGCGTACCCACGCGGCGGCCACCTGGGCGCGCGCCGCGTCCGAGAACGGTTGCGACGCAACGGCTGCAGCGTCGGGCTCGCCGTGCGGCCCGGTCGCCGGCTGCTGGGGCCGTGCTGACGGCACCTGCCGGGCGTCGGCGTGACCAGCCTGACCGAACTGCGGCTGCTGCCCGGAAGTCTGGCCTCCGTCGACCCCGCCAGCAGAGCTGTTGTGGTCCGTCATCGAGTCCGTTTCTCCCACACGTGTGATCCCCCTCCACCGGGGAGTGCCCGGCGGCCCCCTGGTGAGGCCAGGTGCGGAACGGCAGTGTGGCAAATGAACACGACAACGCAGCCCCCCTTTTCCCCGGTCGGGAAAGTGTGGGGAAAGCCGGGGAAAGCCGAGGAATCCTCGGGTGGGTGTCCCGCCTCCCCGGGACGGACCGGTCCGTTCCGCGCTCCGACAGAATGAGCGGCCGTGCCCGGCGGCGGACGCCGAGCCGGCCCCACTACCCGCGAAGGACGAGAGTTGAGCGACGAGTACGCCCTCCCCCAAGCCCCTGCCGACGCGGAAACCGGCCCCGTGACGGAGGCCCAACAGGCCTGGATCGACGGCTACGAGCCGGGAAACCCCTGGGTGTCGAAGCTCTGCCTGCGCACCCCGCACGGCACCGTCTCCTACCCCCTCACCCCGCACACGTTGCCGGACCTGCTGGAGGGCCTGGTCGTCGTGGCCCAGGCCCAGCAGGGCGTGACAGGACCACCGGCGGAGGACCAGGACGAGGCCGAGGAGCAGCACGTCCACCAGGACACCGGCCGGGGGCGCAGCATCCACGAAGGGGGCGCGGCCCGCGTGACAGGCTGGGCACTGGTGCACGACCTGTGGGAGAAGGGGGACTCGAAGGTCCGCTTCATCATGGGCGCGATCGTGGTGGCACTGCTGGTCCTCGGAATCTTCCTGTCCTGACCGTGGGTCGTCGTGCCCCACGCGTATGCCGAGTGCGAGGAGTCGCAAGGAATGCTGACGGAGACTTCGGGGCGGGGCGCCGAGGACCTGGCTGTCGAGCTGGAGGGTCTGGGCGGGGTCGACTGGGCGTCGGTTTGGGAGGGCCCGCCGCAGGGCGGCTCGTCCGAGTGCCGCGCATGGTGCGGGCGCTACGGCTGGGAGCCGCAGACGTCCGACCGCAACCTCGTGGTGCGGAGCAAGGCCGGGGGTAGGTGGACTTTCGAGGCCAACGGCAACTGGGACCCGGTCTTCCGTCTGACCCACTGGGCTTGGCGGGTCAAGGCTGCCGACGCATCCGAGAATCCCGCCCTGCTGACCCACGCGGCCGCGGAATGGCCGGAGTTCCTGAGGTCGGCCGAGAGCGTGATGGGGCCAGCGGCCTGGAACGGCAGCTGGGACGCACAGGACTTCCCGGAACCGCCGGAACAGGGCTTCTGGCTGGACCGGGCTTACCGCACCGAGACCCGTACGCCCTACCGGATGGCCCACTGGATGCCGGTGGGAGAACACTCCGGGCAGGCATTCGTCATCCTGAGGCAGTCCGTTTCCTTCACGACCTGGGCCGCCGACGCACCGGGCACCTCGCAGATCAGACTGACCGTGCACGCCCCTGAGGGCTCGCGGGGGCACCCGTGAGACCGGATGCTCCGATCACCCTCGAAGAGATGGCCAGGCCGATTGGGGCGCGGTGGTGGCGATGCTGGTCCTGGGGATCTTCCTGTCCTGACCGTGGGTCGTCGTGCCCCACACGTATGCCGAGTGCGAGGAGTTGCGGGGAATGCTGACGGAGACTTCGGGGCGGGGCGCCGAGGACCTGGCTGCCGAGCTGGAGGGTCTGCGCGGGGTCGACTGGGCGTCGGTTTGGGAGGGCCCGCCGCAGGGCGGCTCGTCCGAGTGCCGCGCATGGTGCGGGCGCTACGGCTGGGAGCCGCAGACGGCCGACCGCAACCTCGCGGTTCACAGCCGTGCCGGAGGCGATTGGACACTCGAAGCAGGTGGCAACTGGCATCCGGTCAGGCGCCTGACCCACTGGGCGTGGCGCCTCAGCGCTGACGAGGCTTCCGAGAACCCCGGTCTTTTGACCCGGGCGGCCGACGAGTGGCCGGAGTTCCTCAAGGCGACCGAGAATGTGCTGGGGCCGGCCGCCTGGAGTGGTCCGTGGGACGCACCGGACTTCCCGGAACCGCCCGAGGACGGCTTCTGGGAGGACCGCGAGTTCCGCCTTGAGACTCGCACCCCGTACCGGATGGCGTACTGGACGCCCGTGGGTGAGCATCCCGGACAGGCAGTGATCGTGCTGGCGCAGTCGGTGTCGTTCGCGGCTTGGACCTCCGCCATGCCGGGCACCTCGGTCCTGCAGTTGACCGTGCACGCCCCTGAGGGCTCACGGAGGACCCGAACGCCGATCGGGGGCCGGGCCTCCACGGTGGGCGTGCCGCCCGCCTGACAGTTGGGGCGCCGGACCGCGAACTGGGGGAAGAAGGGGGCGCGATGGTCTGCTTCATCATGGGCGCGGTGGTGGCGATGCTGGTCCTGGGGATCTTCCTGCTCTGACCGTGGGTCGTCGTGCCCCACACGTATGCCGAGTGCGAGGAGTCGCAAGGAATGCTGACGGAGACTTCGGGGCGCAATGCCCAGGACCTGGCCGCCGAGCTGGAGGGTCTGCGCGGGGTCGACTGGGCGTCGGTATGGGAGGGCCCGCCGCAGGGCGGCTCGTCCGAGTGCCGCGCATGGTGTGAACGCTACGGCTGGGAGCCCCAGACGGCCGACCGCAAGCTCGTGGTGGTCAGCCGCGTCGAGGGTAGGTGGTCGTTGGAGTCGAATGAGCTGTGGGCCCCGGTGGACTCTCTTTCGCACTGGGCTTGGCGCGTAGAGGCCGCTGACGCGGTTGAGAACCCCGCTTTGCTGGCTCACGCTGCCGAGCAGTGGCCCGAATTCCTGCGGTCGGCTGAGAGCGTGCTGGGGCAGCCGGCGTGGAGCGGACCTTGGGATGCGGCGGACTTCCCGGAGCCGCCGGAAAGGGGGTTCTGGCCGGATCGGGATTACCGGATCCAGACGCGGACGCCCTACAGGATGGCGTACTGGACGGTAGGCGCACACCCCGGCCAGGCAGTCGTCATCCAGGAGCAGGCCGTTTCCTTCATGACATGGACCGACGACGGACCGGGCACCTCCAACCTCCAGCTGACCGTGACCGCACCCGAAGGCTCGCGGAGGCGACGGTGAGACCCGACGCTCCCCCCACCCGTGAGGAGACCAAAGCAGACAAGGAAGCCATCCGGTTCGCGGTCCCGCTGCCCGAGCGGCAGCACAGGCCTGCGGACATCCCCGCATTCATGTCCAACGATGCCGTCCGCTGCCAAGCGCGCCAAGGCTTTCATGCCCGGCCTATCCATGGACAACGGCATCCCGTCGGCGGCACCTTCCCGTGGGCCCCACCGTCCACGGTGTGATGAATCCCGTGGCCGCCGGTCTGGCGCCCTGGCCGGCCGGTATCGAGCACTGAACCACGCGGCGGCGGGGCCACCCCGCCGTCCATCGATCGACAAGAACCTGAGGAAGGCTTCCGCATGAGCACGAACGCCGAGACGCAGCAAACAACCGACGAGAAGGTGGAGTTCTACTTCGCCGACGTCTTCGTCTTCGTCTCCACGTACCTGTCGCAGATGGTGCGGCGTCGCGTGAACGGCTCCACCGCCACCTGGTGTCCCCGCTGGTGGGAGCACCCCGAGGCGGGAGCCAGGTTGTCCGCGCTCTGGCTGGCGTGGGAGCACCTGCGGCACGACCCCGCCCTCGGTATGTCCACCTGGTGGCTCCACCACGCCGATCCGCACCTGAGGGTGCTGATGGACGCGGACATGGGTCCGTTCGCGGCCTGTTCCCCCAAGGACGGCCACACCGCGTATCCCTTCGATCCGCTGCCCGTCGACCCCTACGACCCCGACGACGAATCGGGCGCGTCCGCCAAGTGAGCGGGTCCGGTGACGCTTCCGAGAAGAATCCTCACCGCACCTCCGCACGGAATCCCGATCCGTCGACCACATCGCACTTCCCGACCTTTCCTCACCCTTTCCCCGTCTTTCCTCGCGGGGAAAGGCCCTGCGTCATCCGCCTTCCCTCCCCCTACCGTGTCCGGGCGACCTGACTGATGGAGGCCCGGGACGGTGGAATCACCTGCCGAGAACAAGCGAAGCGCGGCACTTGCCCTGGCGGTACTGGGTGTATTGCTGGTCGGCTCCCTGCTGACGTTCACCTTCCTGAGCGGTGACGACGACGCCGGCGGCTCATCCGACGCCAAAGCCCCCGCAGCACCCTCTCAGGGCAAGGACGCCGGTACCGGCACCGCCGGCGGTTCCGGCAGCGCGGGGCAACAGGCCGGCGGGGGCGGCTCCGCCGACGGCGTACCGCCCATGGTTCCCCCGGCGGAACTGGCCGAGGCGCACCGGGCCATGGCCGCGTACATGGCCGGCCTGAGCACCTACACGTACGCCGACCAGGGCGCCGCATGGGCCAAGCCCCTGCTGGAGCTGACGGTCGGCGACAACCAGATGAAGGCGCACACGGTCCTGCCCACCGGCAAGGACTGGGCGACCTGCCAGGCCAACCGCTGTTCGTCCGTGGGGAAGGCGGCCGTGGTCCGCGACGGGATGATCGCCGAGGACCTCGTCAACGGCAGCGGCACCCTCGTGTCCAGTGTGGTCTCGCTGACCACGACCCGCTCCGAGAACGGCAAGCAGACGCAGACGGAGACCAACGCCTGGCTCGTCAGTTCCCGCAAGGAAGCCGGCGCCTGGAAGGTGTCGGCGTTCAACCTTCAGGGCCTGGGCAACGTGGGCGCGTCACAGCAAGCGGGGGAGTGAGACCGGATGGTGGCTCCTGCCGTACTGGCAGCCGCGTCGAAGGCCGTCAAAGTGGCCAAGACAGCAAAAATGGCCGCCCAGTTGGCCGGCGGACAGGGCGGGGGCGGCGCCGGAGGCCCCGGTGGTGACAAGAAGAAGGGCAAGGGGAAGGTCCTCCTGCTTGCCGGCGCGGGCGGCCTCCTGCCGATCGGCGGAGTCGGCTTCATCGTCGTCATGCTGGCCATGGCCATGGTCGGAGGTCTCGGCGGCGGTTCCGCCAAGGCGGCCTGCGGCAACTACAACGAGAACGCGCGCAACGGCAACACCAGCGACCAGGCGGCCACCAACCCGATCATGCCCGCGGGCAAGATCTACCTGCCCAGCGACACCGCCCGCAACGAGATACCCCCGCGCATGATGCTCGCCGCGATGCGCGCCGCCGCCCGCTACGAGGGCCTCGACTGGACGATCATCGCCGGGCAGATGTACCAGGAGACCAAGTACGGCCAGGACCCCTCCGCGGCGCCCGGCGGCAAGAACAGCGCCGGCTACATGGGCCTGCTCCAGTTCGGCGACCCCGCGTGGAAGGACTACGGGGCCGACGGCAACGGCGACGGCAAGAAGGACCTGTACAACATCGACGACGCGGCGTTCGCCGCCGCCAACTTCATCCACGCGCTCAAGGCCGAGACGAAGCCGTGGAACGCCCTGCTGCGCTACTCCGGCTCCCGGGACGACAACACCGTCTACCCCCGCGTCGTCCTCACCCAGGCGGCCCGCTACCGCGGCAACCTCACCGGCGAGAAGAGCCTGATCGAGGGCTGGTACGCGCACCTGAAGTCGACCGTCGAGAAGAACCCGGGCTTCCCCACCCTCGGCCAGAAGGCCGACATCCCCGCGCCCGTCGGCAACGACGCCCAGCCCAACGAGGCACTCAGCATCCAGTCGGCCTCGCCGCGCTCCTGGTCCACCCCGCCCTACGGCGGCGACACGGGCGGCACCACCGACCAGGCCGCGGCCCCCCGGAACGATCGGGGCGGTCGCGGAAACCTGGCGAGCGCCAACCTCGGCGACCGGATGCAGCCCGTCGCCCTCTCCCTCCCCCTCATCAAGCCCGCCGCCCCGCCCGCCGAGGACGGCAAGAACTGGCAGTGGCCGCTGAAGGAGGGCACCTACACCGTCGGAACCCCGTACCACCAGAACGGTTCCGCCTGGAGCCTCGGCTACCACACCGGCCTGGACCTGCGGGCTTCCGGCGGTACGCCGATCTACGCACCCGCGGACGGCAAGGTCATCAAGGTGGCCAGCGGCGGCTCGTACGGCAACGAGACGCACATCGAGCACGCCAACGGCGTCGTCACCCTGTACGCGCACCAGACGACCGTCATGGTGTCCCAGGGCGCCACCGTCAAGCGCGGCGACCAGATCGGCACGGTCGGCAACACGGGCAACTCCTTCGGTGCGCACCTGCACTGGGAGGTCCGCCTCCCCGGCGTCGACAACCCCTTCGTCGCCGGCCAGGACAGGGGCCCCGGCATGGTCGACCCGAAGGGCTGGATGGAGGGCAGGGTCTCGGCCAACCCCGACTACGGCACCGTGCCCGGCGGTGACGCCGGCCAGGGCAAGGACGCCGAATACGCCGGCTGTGCCAAGGGCGGCAAGGGCACCGCGGTGCCCCCGGACGGCGCGGGCTCCACCGGGGTCCTGCCGGGCGCCGACGATCCCGTGGTGCGGGCCGCGCTCCGCTGGGCGCAGCGCGGCATCGGCAAGCCGTACGTCTGGGGCGCCGCACGCCTCCAGGGCGACAACCCCGTCTCCTTCGACTGCTCCAGCTTCACGCAGTGGATTTACTACCAGGCCAGCGGCGGCAAGATCGACATCGGTACGGTCACCTACACGCAGGAGGACAACCTCAGCGCCTCCAAGGTCGACCTGAGCAAGGCCCAACCCGGCGACATCATCTTCTTCCAGCCCGGGCCGGACGGCCCCGAGCACGTCGCCGTCATCTGGGACCCGGCCGGCAAGAAGATCCTGCACGCCCCCCGCCCGGGCAAGAACGTCGAGTTCAGCACCTGGGACGTACAGGGCCAGATCATGGGCGTCTACCGCGTACCGATCCCGGCAGGCACCCACCCCGACGGCGGCGCCGGCGGCGACCATGCGTAGAAGAAGGAACGGAACATGACGAAGGACAAGCACGTGCTGCTCGTGATCGCGAGCGGCACGGTGCTGGCCCTGGGACTGACCACGGGCTGCGGGCCCGCGGAGAAGACCGCCTCCGGGCCCGCACCCGCGACGGCACAGCCCTCCACCTCCGCCAAGGGCCCGGTCTACGCGGGCCTGCCGGACCCGGGACTCCAAGGCCGGCCCGTCTGGGCCCGTGCCATCAGCGGCGCCCCCCGAACGGTCTGCCCCGGCCCCGCGGAGGACACGAAGACCACCGCGACCCGTTGCGTCCTCGGTGACGCCGTGGTGCTCACGGAGGAGGTACCGGGCTCCGGCGCGGGCGGCGAAGGCGAACCGCAACGGTTCATCACCCGCCTCCTCGACGCCGCCACGGGCAAGCAGCGCGCGGAGTACGAGAGCGTCATGTCCGTCGTGCCGTCCAGCGGTCTCCGCACGGGCTTCAACGAAGGGTCCTCCTCACCCTCGGCCGTCGGCCGCTGGAAGGACGGCTCCCCGGCCCTGCTGATCCGTTCCCAACCCGTACCTGCGGGGGCGTCGGCGGGTCAGGACTCGTCCAGCGCCGTTTACACCATGTACAGCCCGGCCGGAGAGAAGCTGGGTAGCTCCGAGGTGAAGAACGAGCACCCCCTGGCCCTCCCCGTCGTGGACGGCTTCGTCCAGCTCGATGAGGAATCGGAGAAGCTGACGTACCGCCCGATCGGAGGCGGCGCGGACATCCCGGTGACGAGGATCCCGGGGGGCGATCAGCCCATCGGCCCCGGCTTCGGCCACTACGCCGAGAAGAAGGACGACCATGACGGCAAGGGCAGGTACCTCGCCGTCATCGACCGCCTGACCGGCAAGGAGACATGGACGACTCGGGAGATGACACCGCCGCCGTCCGTCGCTGCCGAGGGCCGGTCGGGCAAGCACGCCGACACCGAGCTGCGCCCGCTGAGCGGCAACAGGGCCATCCTCCTGTGGCACGCACAGGCATCGGACGCGACGGTGATGACCACCGTTGACCTGGCCACCGGACGACGAGTCGCCGACGGCCCTTCGATCGACCTCGCTCTGACGCTCACGAGGACGGACGACAGGACGGTCGTGTCCCCGGACGGAAGGACCGCGGTCAGCCAGTTCGGCGGCAAGGTCGTCGCCTGGGAGCCGGAAACCGGCCGCGAACTGTGGCGCCCGCAGGCCGGCCAGGACCTGCGGCCCATGGCGCAGTCGCCCGGCGGAGTGCTCTACGCGGAGCAGAGCCCTGACACCAAGGGGTTCAACGCCCTGACCGGCGCGCCCCTCTCCCCGTACAGGGAGATCCCGGAGTTCACCAGCAACGGCTACGGCACGGTCCAGGACGACGGCAACCTGTTCGTCTTCCGTACCGCGCCGTCCCCGGCCGAAGGAAAGTCCTGACCATGGCCTCACCCCAACAGAAGAAGCCCCGCTCCGACGGCGACTGGACGATCGAGATCGCCTGCCTCGTCGGGGCGATCCTGGTGCTCCTCGGCGGCGCCTGGCTCGCCGCCCGCCTCGGCGCGTCCTTCTCGGACGCACCCGCACCCCCGTCCAACCCGCTCTCCTTCGCCGTGTCCCTGGCGACGGGCGACTACGCGTGGCCGCACGGCGCGGCCAACGCCGTCGCGGCCGCCGAGGTGGTCCTGCTCGTCGGAGCCGCGACCGCCGTGTACCGGATCCGTCAGCGGATGCGCAACAAGCCGGACGTCGACGGCGCCGCCCGCCACCTCGCCCAGGGCGAGAAGCTCGGCAAGCTCACGATGAAGGGCGCCTCCGCCACCGCCGAGCGTCTGGGCGTGGACAGCACCTCGCCCGGCGTCTTCATCGGCCGTTCGCTGCGCGGCCGCCAGCCCCTGTACGGGTCCTTCGAGGACATGCACGTCGACATCTGGGGCCCCCGCACCGGCAAGACGACCCGCCGCGCGATCCCCGCGATCCTCGACGCCCCGGGCGCCGTCCTCGTCACCTCCAACAAGCGCGACATCGTCGACGCCACCCGCGGCCCGCGCCAGGCCCGCGGCCAGGTCTGGGTGTTCGACCCGCAGCAGGTGGCGCAGGAACCGCCCGCCTGGTGGTGGAACCCCCTGTCGTACGTCACCGACGTGGCCAAGGCCCGCAAGATGGCCGACCACTTCGCGTCGGGCTCCCGCGACGCCGACGCCTCCACGGACGCCTTCTTCGACCCCGCCGGACAGGACCTGCTCGCCAACCTCCTGCTCGCGGCGGCGACCTCCAAGTCCTCGATCACCCAGATCTACACCTGGCTGGCCAACCCCAAGGACGACACCCCGGAGCGCATCCTGCGCGGCGCCGGACACCTCATGGCGGCCGACTCCCTGTCCGGCGTGATCACCGCCCCGGACAAGCAGCGCAGCGGCATCTACGGCGTCGCCCAGCAGATGGCGTCCTGCCTGATCAACCCCGCGGTCAACCAGTGGGTGACACCTGCCTCCGCCGCCGACGACCGCCCCGAGTTCGACCCCCACGAGTTCGTCCGCGGCGACTCCACCCTCTTCTCGCTCTCCCGCGAAGGCAGCGACTCGGCGGGCCCGCTGGTCACCGCCCTGACCGTGGCCGTCGTCGAGGCAGCCGAGGAGTACGCCACCACCCAGCGCGGCGGCCGACTGTCCCGCCCGCTCGTCGGAGTCCTGGACGAGGCGGCGAACGTCTGCCGCTGGCGCGCCCTGCCCGACCTGTACTCGCACTACGGCTCGCGCGGCATCATCCTGATGACCATCCTCCAGTCCTGGGCCCAGGGCATCGAGGTGTGGGGCGAGCGCGGCATGGAGAAGCTCTGGTCAGCCGCCAACGTCCGGGTCTACGGCGGTGGCGTCTCCGACACCCGCTTCCTCGGCGACCTGTCCGAGCTGGCCGGCGAGTACGAGACGCGCGAGTACAGCACGACCCGTGAGACGGAGACCGGTGGTTGGACCGGCAACCGCACCATGAACGAGTCCGTCCGCCGCGACCGCGTCCTGAAGGTCTCCGACCTCGGCGCGATGCCCCCCGGCCGGGCACTCGTCCTGGCCTCCGGCACCCAGCCGGTCCTGGTCGAGACGATCCCGTGGTGGGAGGGCCCCTACGCCCGCGAGGTCAAGGCCTCCCTGTCCAAGCACGACCCGGGCGCCCGCGCCTGACCCCCGGGCCCGGGCCTTCGGCCCAATGCCCGGGAACAACGCGAGAACGCCCGGCAGGTATCCCTGCCGGGCGTTCTCGCGTCGGTACGGCTCAGTACCAGTGGTGGGTCTGCCAGAAGTTCCAGGCGCCGACGGGGCTGCCGTAGCGGGAGTTCATGTAGTCCAGGCCCCACTTGATCTGGGTGGCGGGGTTGGTCTTCCAGTCGGAGCCGGCCGAGGACATCTTCGAGGCCGGGAGGGCCTGGACCAGGCCGTAGGCGCCCGAGGAGGAGTTCGTCGCGGTGTGGTTCCAGCCGCTCTCACGCGAGACGATGTTGTTGAACGCCGCGAACTGTGCCGGGTCCTTGATCATCTGCTGGGCGACCGCCTTGGCGCTCATCGGTGCGGCCTGGGCGGGGACCGTGGCGAGCATGGAGCCGGCGACGCCGAGGGCGACGACGGTGCCCGCGAGGGCCTTCTTCGAGGCGGCGATGCGGCGGATGACGGTGTTCGACACGGGAGGGCCTTCCACAGGGGACGAGGGCGGTCGCTGCACGTCGAGGACGTGCGTGAGCCACTCAGGTGATGCGGAGGGCTTCGTCAGCGGCGGGTGAAACACCCGGGCCGCTCGGCGACTCATCCAGTTCTACAGACGGCCCACCGGCCTGGCAACGAACCCACTTACTACCCGCCCTCGCAGCCAGGGACCCACGACCCCCGGCACGCCCCCGGCCCTCCGCACGCCGGGTGCCCCGCACGGACGACCGCCCCGTCCCTCGGGGCCTACTACCCCGGCTCGTATGTGACGTGGGTCCTATGGTCCGGCTCACCCCGAGCCGGCCCGAAAATTACCAAAAGTAACCGTTCGCACACCCCCGGAGCGCGAGCCCGGTCATCCCCAGTTCCGACGGGAGAGGCCATTCAAGTCTTTGATCCACTCTTCTGGCATCTGTTCCTCATGCCTTTGATGTAACGAATCTGCTCACGACGAGAGGAACAGAACATGCGAAAGATTGCCTGCGCGGTCGCCGGAGCCGTACTGACCGGTGTCGCGCTCCTCGGCGCGGCCCCCGCCGGCGCCGCCCCGCAGGGGGAGCAGGCCGTGGCCGCGGTGGGTGCACCGGCGCCGAGCTGCGTCCAGTCGACCTTCTGGGCCACGACCTTCTTCGGAGTCCTCCACACCGAGATGACCAACACCTGTACGGACGTCCAGCGCGTCAGGTCGTCCTTCGCCCCGGCGTTCACACCGGACCCCACCTGCTACACACTCAGCCCCGGCCAGCAGACCGTGTACAACAAGCAGGTCTTCCCGTATTCCTCAGCCGCCAACTACAAGTTCCTCGGCCTCATCACCTGCTGACGCCCACCCCTCGATTCCCCTCCGCCCGACCCGTCGGAGGGGAACCGAGGTTCCCGCCCGTCGCGATCACCGGACCCTCGATGCCGACGCACGTGCCCAACCACGCACAGGGCCAAGGTGTTTCCTTGACCTCAAGCGCGATCGAGGTCATAGCGTTCCACTCGTGTCACCCCCGTGATCATCCGACGAAGGGAACCACCGTGATCCTCGTGACCGGAGCAACCGGGAACATAGGCAGCACCCTGCTGAAGGAACTGCACGAGCACGCGACCGGGCCACTGAGAGCACTCACCCGGGATGCCGCACGAGCCGTCCTGCCCGAAGGGGTCGAGGTCGTGGAGGGCGACTTCGCGGACCCGGCATCGTGGAAGCCCGCGCTGGAGGGCGTGCGCTCGCTGTTCCTCCTCTCGCGCCTCGGCCCTGACGCAGACATCCTCGAAGCCGCCCGCACGGCAGGCGTGGAGCACGTCGTCCTGGTGTCCTCCATCACCGTCCACACCCACCCGCACCTCGGCCCGGCCCGCGAGAACCTTGAGGTGGAACAACTGCTCAAGGCGAGCGGAATGGCCTGGACGATCCTGCGGCCGACACAGTTCGCCTCGAACGCGCTGATGTGGGCGGACACCATCCGTGCCGACGCCACCGTGCACGCCCCGTTCGCCGCGACCGCACTGCCGACCATCCATCCCGCGGACATCGCGGCCGTGGCACGGATCGCGCTGACCGAACCCGGCCACCACGGGCACACCTACGCCTTGACCGGACCGGAACCGGTCACCGCCCGCCAACAGGTCGAGGCCATCGCGGCAGCCCTGGGCCGGGAGGTGCCCTTCGCCGAGGTCAGCCGCGAACAGGCCCACGCACGGATGGCCGCCGTCTTCGGGGCCGATGCCGCGGACACCGTGCTCGACGTCACCGGCGGAGACGTGAACGACGAGCTGCTGACGGTCCGTGACACGGTCGCCCGCATCACCGGGACACCGGCCCGCCCCTTCCAGCAGTGGGCTTCGGAGAACGTCGACGCCTTCCGCTGAACCCATGCACCTCAGCACGTTCGTAGCCCCGCGGACATCGCGGCCGGGCTGACCCGTCCCCGGCCAATACGCCCTCCGGACCGGTTCAGTCACGTGGAGGAATCGTCTTGTCGATGTTGGCGAGCACCCGGCGCGCACTGTCGATGTGCATCTGGATGAGGTCCCGCCGGAATTTCACCGGTTCATTTCGATAGCGGGCCTTGCCCGCTTCGGAGGTGAAGGCGTCCGCCGGGATGGCGTCCTGTCCACTCGGAACGAATTTGAGGACTTCTTCGAAGGCGGCGAGGGCGTAGGCCATCGCCGCGCGGTGCTTGTGGTGCTCGGACTCGGGCCGGTTGAGCATTTCCATCCCGGCAGAGCCGGAAAACCGGTAACCGACGTCCACGAACTCGCCGGGGTCGATGATCCGGGACGGTTCGGGGCCGCCGAAGGCGGGCGCGGGCGGCGGAACCTCCTCCGCCATCCGGAACTCGAAGTGACGACTCACGCCACACCGCCGACAAATGCCCTCGTACACCGCCGCAAGGTCGTCGCCCCGCAACTCCAAACGGTGCTGCCGGTCGAAGTCGAAGCTGCCGCACTCGCATGCGTGCAGGTCCATGTAGAGGTGTGCTTCGGACGAGGACCGGGCTATCAACATGGTGCGACCCCAAGGTCAGGTGGCGCCGGGGAGACCCCGCGGCGGAGGGTCGTGCTCGGCGGCGGCGCGAGCCTGGGCGGACGCGACTCCTGGGCGTGATCGATCCATGGACCCGGGCGCCCGAGCGTGACCTCCGTCCCAGCGCCCCCACGGCGCCGGGACGGAGAACCGGCCCGGATGAACCGGGCCACCGGCTGCGGCCTCCTGGGCCGGTTCAGTCGCGCGGAGGAATCGTCTTGTCGATATCGGCGAGCACCTGACGCGTGCTGTCGATGTCCATCTCAATGAGGGTCCGCCGGAACTTCCCCGGCCCGTTCCGGTAGCGAGTCCTGCCCGCTTCGGAGGTGAAGGCGTCCGCCGGGATGGCGTCCTGGTCCGGCGGAACGAATTTCAGCACTTCTTCGAAGGCTGCGAGGGCGTAGGCCATTGCAGCGCGGTACTTGTGGTGCTCGGACTCGGGCCGGTTGAGCAGCTCAAGGCTGGCGGCCCGGGAAACCCGGTAGGCGACGGCGACGTACTCGCCGGGGTCGATGATTCGGGAAGGTTCGGGGCCGCCGAAGGCGGGCGCGGGCGGCGGGATCTCTTCCGTCATCCGGAACTCGAAGTGACGGGTTCGGCCGCACTGCCGGCAAGCCCCCTCGTACACCGCCACGAGGTCGTCGCCCCGCAACTCCAACCGGTGCTGCCGGTCGAAGTCGAAGCTGCCGCACTCGCATGCGTGCAGGTCCATGTACAGGTGCGCTTCGGACGAGGATCGAGCTATCAACATGGCATGATCCTAAGGTTCATTGCGCGGTGACGTCGCTACGGCGGCGTGAGAGGGGCATCACGTGGACAGGTTGACCGATCCCCGGATCCTGATGGCTACGCTGGGGCGGGCCGTAGGGCAACGATGGTCGAGCGCTCCCGATCATCAGGGCGTATTGCTGGCCGCCGCCGAGCGGGACATGGGCTTGGTGGCGCCCCTCGTCCTCGGCGATCGGTTCGGTTACCCGCTGCCCGGGACGGAGAACGGGCGTCGGTTCTTCGACCTGCCCGACAGGCGGGACAGCCAGGTCCGGCCCGCCAGGATCTGGGTGGATGCCATCCCACTGGACACGGGAACGATCGCCAGCACCGCGACGAACACGACGTCGGACCACTACGTCCTCCGGATCTCCGACCGCCTGCCGACCGAGTTCGTGGGGCGGGTGCTCGCCCACGCGGTGGGCGAAGCGTTCGCCATCCGCGAGCGCGCGGCAGCACGACTGACTCCCGTACGCGAAGATCTTTTGGGCCGGGGGACGACCCTCTCCGCGGAGGCCGAGTTGTCCGCCGCGGACATGGGACGCATCGGCGAGCTCAATTGGCTCGCCGAACAGGGTGCCACGGCACGGCTGCCCCAGGAGCAGCGCACCAGTGCCCGCACGGATTTCTCCGCGCTGCTGGACCAGTACGGAATGCGCCCCACCGCCGAGGTGAGCGATGAGCGCGCATTCCCTCCGCAAAACGCCGCGGCGAGGGCCCGACGCCTGGCAGCAGCGGAATTCCTCACGGACGAAGCCCGTCTGCTGCTTGGTCCCTTGGCTCGCCCCATAGAGCAGCTCGACCCCGCCGACGCCGCCGCCCTCCAGGCCGCCCGCGACGCCGCCATGGTCGCCGAGCGCCAGGTCGAGGCGTTCATCGGCCGCCGCGACGTCACCATGCCCATGCCCGGCTACGACCAGAACGGGCTTCCGCTGGCCCGCGACCAGCTGAAACCCGCCGCCACCGAATGGGACGCATACCGGGATCAGCTCAGCGAACGGGTCGACCAGAAGCTGTCCGACCAGTTGGCGGCGGGGGAACTCCCGCGGCGCAAGGTCGTGATCGGCGGCGGCGCGAGCCTCAGCGGACGCGACCCCGAAGCACTGCTGATCGACGGAGCCGGGCGTTGGCACCTCGATCCCGCCATCGGGATCGTGCAGTCGGCGGACCAGGACCGCGACCTGGCGCAGTGGATGGGCGTCGATCCGTATCAGGGCGTCACCAACCCCCGCCAGCGGATCCCCATCCACGCCATCCGCCTCTGGGAGGACCAGCTGGCGACGCAGGGCGACGTGATCAACGGCCACGCCGGTCTACGGCTCGGCGAGAACGGTGAACTCATCGCCGAAATCACCCGGTCCGCCAAGAACGGCGTCCCGAACCGCGCTCCGCTGCGGGTGGCCTGCGAAGGGGTACCGACCGTGGCGACCGGCCTGCCGCCGGAGCTGGTGCCGGGAAACATCCGCGGCAAGGACGGCGTCGAGAGCCGCAGCGAAGCCGTACGGCTGGTCGGCGAGAGACTGGCGGAGCTCGAAGGACGGAACATCGCCGGCGCGGCGGAACTGCGCACGTGGCTGACCGGAGCGGAACGGAGCGGCCTGGACGCCGGGACCGTACTCGCCGCCCTGGACGGGCATCCGCTCAAGGACGCCATCCAGACCGGTCCGGACGGCAAGCCCACTCCCCGCCTCCAGAACTGCTTCAGCGTCCTCGGCGCCACCCAGAAGTGGGAGCAGGCACGCGAGGACGCCCCGGGCAGAGTGTTGATGGGCGACGAGGTCGCCGACGGCCGCTTCGACGCACGGGACGCCCAGCACTGGATCATCGCCGGCAACGGCGGAACCGGCGTCGCGAACGCGGAGATCATCCTCCGCCAGAATCCCAACGCCCACGTCACCATCGTCGGCAGCGGAGAGGTCCCGGAAGCACTCAAGCACCAAGTGCAGTACGGGGAGATGTACGACAAATTCGGCGAGGGCGGGGAAGGGCGCCTGCACACGGTCCCCGCGCGCCTGGGCGAGATCGAGACCGTCCGAGGCGAGGACGGACGAACCGTCGTCCAGATCCAGTACCAGGACGGCGACGAGACGAAGACCCTGGTGGCCGACGGCTACGTAGCCAGCCTGGGCCGTACGAACCCCCTCCCCGCGGCGGTCCAGCAGCTCGCGGACCAGGTGCGGGACGGGGGAGGCAAGGTCAGCGGCGACCTGATGTTCGACAAGGACGATCAGTACATCGGCTATGGCCTCACGTTCGCCGTGGACGGCCGTGAGCACCGGGTGGACGTGAACGGAGCGGCCTCCTGGCAGCTACCGCGCGAGGTGTTCCCGCCCGAGTCCGGTATCCAAGCGGAACTGTTCGAGATGGGAGGCCGCGCCCTGCCGCCCGAAACCGGCAACGCCTTCCCCGGCTTCGCCCCCACCGCCCGCCAGAGCGTGCTGCGCGCACGCGCGGTGGCGGAGGCCGAGGCGGGCAACGCGGACGCCGTCCAGCGGCGCTCGACGATCCCCGAGCGGTGGAAGCGACCCGGACCCACCATGGAGACGGACGGCCCCAGCGCGGAGCCGGACGGACCCACCCCGACCCCCCGGACACCGAACGCACCCGGAAGCCACCTGTGGCAGCTGGGTACGCCAGGAGCCGACGGCCCCGACCGTACCCCCGGCAACGGGCACACCAAGTCACCCAACCCCCCAGGACCGAGCACCCCCGGAAGTCACCTCTGGCAAACAGGCGTACCCACGACGTCCGTCGGCCGCCCCGGCCACTCCCGGCCGGCCCCCGGCCCCGCCCCGGATCCCGGCCCCACGAACCCCCACAGGGGCCTCGGCGACTGACTCCTCCGGCACCGGGGGCCGCGCCCCCCTACAGCCACCCGCGCTTCGTCGCGTTCACCCCGGCCTGGAACCTGCTGGTCGCGTCCAGTCGCTCCATCAGGCTCGACATCATCCGGCTGACCGTGCGCGCCGAGATGCCGAGGTTGCGCGCTGCGGCCTCGTCGGTGTCCCCGGCGGCGACCATGTCCAGCAGTGCGCGTTCCGTCGGGGTGCACCCGTTGTCGTTGGCGGGCGGCTGTTCGCCGAAGCACGTCCCCGCCGACCAGCACAGTTCGAACAGGGCGCACAGGGCGGTGATGATGCCGAGGTTGTGCACCTCGATCGCGCCCTTGCGCGGGTCCTCCGGGTCCAGGGGCACGATCGCGGCCCGGCGATCGACAATGATCATCTGGATGGGCACGGTGGGGACAGTACGCATCTGCCCGCCGTGCTCGATGAGCCAGCGGGCGTAGGCAAGGGTGTCGGGGTCATTGCGGAAGCTGTCGCGGCAGACGGCCCGGATGGCCACGCCCCGCAGCAGGGCCTCCTCGTTGAGCGGGGTTGCGGCGTTGCGGGCGTCGGGCCGGTGCGCGCCGCCCGGGTTGAGGGACAGACATTCGAACTCGGTCGTCCGCTGGAGTTCTTCCAGCCGGCTACGGACGGCGTCCAGACCTTCGAGCCGCGTGGCACTGTCCGACACCCGTGTGCCGATGTGTTCGGCGGATATCGCCGCGATCTCGGCCCGGGTGGTCTCCACTTGGGCCAAGCGCGCCGCGAGATCGGCCTCGGCGGAGGCCAGCAGCGTGGTGAGGCCGACTTCCGGACTGACGGGACGCAGCCTTCCCCCGCGCTGATCGGACGGCTTGACCAGGGCGAGAGCGGCCAGTTCGTCCAACGCGGCGCGGATCACTCTCTCCTGAAGGCCGGTGTCCGCCATCAGATCGGTCACCCCGTGGTCGGGGTGCAGCAGGGTCGCCCGGTAAACGGTCTCGGCGTGGGGCGTGAGCCCGAGTAGCTGCAACATGTGGTCCCCCTTGGTTAGGACATGGCCAGGATCACCCACTTGAGCAACCTTCCGCATATGCCAGGACGTGTTCAAGCCCGCAGGTGGTCCGAGGTGGCGTCTACCCGCCTGGCGTCTTGACGACCGTCTGCGGCTAGTGACACGGCCGCCGACGTGGGACAGCCTTAAGCCATCGAACGCAACACCCCGCAAACGGGGTGGACGCGACAACGAAGGCAAAGAACCTGATTCTGAAGGGTGGAGTCCTCCATGTCCCGGGTCGCCGCAGTCCTGCTCGCATCCGCCGCTCTCATCGTCGCCGTCGCAACCTCCGGAGCCGTGTCCCACGGAGCACCGGACGCGGGACGTACGTCGGCCGGGGACGGGTTCGGCTGGGGGACGGGGCAGGTGGTGGCCGATGACGGGTTCGGGTGGGTGACGCCCCGGGGCGGAGCCGACACCGGTCAGGGCGCCGGCACCGGTCGGTCGGTCTGACCTCGGTCCCACCCCGACCCACCCCACCCACCCGGAGTCCGACGGTGCCAGATCACGCGAGGGCGTCATGTACATGATTTCCATGCGGTTGGTCGGTTCCCACGGAACACCTGCGGCACCCGACGACCTCAAGGAACTCCTCACCGCTCAGTTCGACCCCGTGGACCGGATCGAGCACCTCTGGACACGCGTCGACGGAGACCGGATCGACCTGGTCCTCTTCGTCCTCGCCGGTTGCGAGGCCGAGGCCCTGCTGACCGCTCGCGCGGCGTGTCTGCGGGCCGTCGCCCACACACCACGCCTCATGGCCTGGACCCTGTCGGACACCGCGCCCACCGCCAACACCGCCAACGCGGCGACCACCGCCACCGCCACCGACGCCACGAACACCGGCGGCCCCCGCGACTTCTGGTAGCGGCAGAGCACACCCACCCTCACCTCCTCCCCTCCCCCCACCCCGGGCCCGCGCGTCGGCCACCACCACGAAGGCAAGAGAGAGGATCCACCATGCTCGAAACCGCTGACGCAGGCCCGCGTACGGCGCTCGACCGCACCACCGAACGCCGCCACATCGGGACCTTCCAGGTTCCCGACGACGTCACCTCCATGGAGTTCTCCCTGCCGGGAGCGCGCCTGGAGACCACGAACGTGAGCGAGAGCGACGGCACCAACGGCGTCGTCCGGGTGACCCGCATCTCGAACGGGCCGGGCATCACCGACTACGTCACCCACGAGAAGGACTTCGCCTACTCCGCCTACGGCATCCACGTGGGCCAGGACGACCGGCTCACCTTCTTCGGCGAGGGCCAGCGCATCGCCGTGCACCTGATCGACTGCCGCGAGGACTCGCCCCAACTCGGCGACGAGATCACCATCGAGATGGCCGTCTCGCCCTACCGGGTCCTGATCATCCCCAAGGGCATCGCCCACACCCTCGACGGCCTGGGCGGCGTCGTGACCCGCGACGAACCGGTCTGGTACGCCGACCAGAACCCCGACTGGGAACCGGACAACGACCTCGTGTCCTTCCTGCGCTCCTCGCAGCAGGCTCCCGTGGTGCGCACCAACCGCCACGAGCTGCCGGTCGCCGCGCACCTGCTGCTCTCCCGGATGTCCCAGCAGACCAACGCGCAGGAACAGGGCGCCTACGCCGCCCGGTACCGCGTCTCCATCGGCGGCAACACCACCTACGCGACGCTCAGGCCGACCTGGCGGGCCGCCGAGACGGGGAGCGACATCCACGCGTGGGCCTCGCGCAACAACTTCGTGTTGACGGGCCCCGAGTCCTTCACGGTCGTGCCCTCCACCGACAGCTGCACCTCCGACGTCCTCGAAGTGGACCTGGACGCCGGCAGCGCAGACGACGGCCCCAGCAGCACCGAGGACAGCTCCAGCCCGGCCAAGGCCACCGCCGGCGGCCGCTTCGTCCGCCACGAATACTCCCGCCGCCGCCTCACGTGGCTGGCGGGCAGCACGGACGCGCAGATCGAGGTGGTGAGCGCGGAGGGAGAACGCTCCGTGATCCGCCTCGGTGACCCCACCATCGGGGTCCGCGTACCCCCCGGTACCTGGTACCGGCTCACCGGAACGGGCCGTGTGTGGCTCCGCTCCGAGATGGAACTCCTGGACCTCGAACCCTGGGCCCTGGACCACCCTCTCGGCCGCGACGTCAGCACCGCCGATCCGTCCGGAGCCGGCGCCAGTAGGCCCGAGCAGGACAGCGACCGCTACCTGCCCGGACCGGCTCTCCACGCGCTGGCGCGCATGGAAGCCAAGGCAATATCGCTCACCCGCTGAACCCCGACCTGAAGAACCCAACGAAGGGAACACATCATGTCGATCACCAGTGTCGAGACCACCGCCTGGAAGACCGAGCTCGCCGCCATGTCCGGTGACGTCGCGGACCCCGCCGCCCGCGCCGCGCTGGAGAGCCTGAGCTCGGCCCTGGAGCCCTACTTCGAGACCCCGGAGTACTTCCGCAGCATCCTCGGCAAGATCGCGTCGCGGATGATCGACGCCGACACGGAGGAGCAGATCACCTCGCGCTCCTTCGGTGACCTGGACGAGTTCAAGGCCGCCCTCCCGGAGGGCGTCGTCGTCACCACCGTCTGATCACCGCGGTAGTCGTTGGGGGCGGGTACACCGGTTCGGTGTACCCGCCCCAGGCACTTGCGACCACTCCGAATCCCAGCACCGCAGAGAGGAACGTCCATGTCCGCCTTCCCCAAGCCGCACCTGATCATGACCAGGACCCGCACCATGGGTGCGGACTCCGGCCTCCCGGGAGCGCGGCACATCCGGTCCTCCCGCAACGACCGGCCGTACCACTACATGGTGCACAGCCCGCACTTCGCGTACGAGGAGTACGCGGTGCACCTCGGCCAGTACGACCGGCTCTCCTTCTACGGCCCGGCCGGCGCCGGACCCGTCACCGTCCACATGTACGACTGCCGGGCGGACTCACCCGAGTACGACCGCAAGCTGGAGATCGACGTCCCGGCCGACGGATCGTGCGTACTGGCCATCCCCCCGGGCTACGCGCACTGGTTCGAGCAACTCGGCACCGTGACCACCCGCAACGACTATTCCCTCCACGCGCCGCAGGACCCCGCCTCGAAGTGGTCCCCGCTCGACGACAACGCCACCTACTCCGTCGCCGACATGGACCGCGCACGCCCCCGGACCGTCGCCAACACCGTCGAGCTCCCCACGGCCGCACAGTTCCTGATCTCCAAGGTGGTCTCCCGCAGCTGGCTCGGCGGCGCGACCGAACAGGGCGTCGTAGCCTCCGCCGAGATCGGCGGCGAACTCCACCGCTACTTCATCGACCGGGACCTCGGCGGGCAGCAACCCGTACTGCCCACGTCGGAACTCGCCACCGTCACCACCGGGGTCGGCTCCTACCAGTCGATCCGCGATGACTCGTACGGCATCGGCTCCAACGTCGAGAACGGGATGGCCGACACCATGGTTTACGACATTCCGACATCGTGGCCGCAATATTTCAGCTCACATCCACATCTCACTCTCAAGCTGTCCCCATTGCTGTACGACAATCCCGAGATGGACCTCCAACTCGTCGACCGCCGCGCGGACTCACCCACCTTCGGAGCCTGTCAGACCCTTCCCTTCCCGCAGGACCCGCGGGCGGTCCTGACCATCGAACCGGGCGTGCTCATGCGGGCCCGGGGCAGGGGGACGCTCCACTACCGGGTGGAGTACGAGGTCCACGACTCCCGGGGCGCGCGCCTGCCCGAGCTCTTCGTCCCGGTACGCGCCGACGGCCCCCTGCCCACCTTCGAAGCGCCGGGCACCGCCCTCGCGGGCAACGTCGTCCGAGAGCTGGCCTACCAGTGACCGCGACCGAGCAGGAGCCGAAGACCGGCCGCACCGTGCTCCCCACCGCGTCTCGCTGGCTGACGCTGCTGCTCGTGGTCTTCGCGGTGCTCGTCATGTCCCGTTCCATGAGCGAGGGCATCTACGACATCGCGTTCGCCAACCTGGCCCTCGACCTCTCCGGCCTGGTCAGCACGGTCGGCCTGGTGTACTGCGTGGGCTACGGCGTGGAGGTCGTCGCCTCGATCGCGGCCGGCCCCCTGCTGGACCGGGGCAACCCGAAGACCGTCCTGGTCGTGGCCTACCTCGTCAAGATCGGCGTGTTCGTCCTCATCGGCATCGGCTCCACGTTCCTCTCCTCCCACCTGTGGGCGATCGTCGTGGCGGCGGCGACGGTGGACCTCGTCCACCACATCGGGGAAATGGCCCTGTTCGTGCTCCTGCCGCGGATCCTCGACGCCAAGACCCTCGTCCGGGTCCAGGGCATCGGCGGAACCATCCGCTCGGCGAGCGAACTGCTGTCCCCGGTCGTGGCGGGCCTGGTCATCGCCCTGCTCCCCGGATCCCAAGCCCTCCTCGTCGCCGCCGGCCTCCAGGTACTCGCCCTGGCCGTCTTCGCCGGCTTCATCGCCGTAGTGGCCCGACAACCGGGGGCCACACACCCGAAGCCGGCCCACACACCGACGTCCGACGCCGGCACCGCGGCCGAGGAGCAACCGGCCCCCCTCCCGTCCCGCCGCGTGGTCGCACGGACCCTCGCCACCAGCCCGGCCTGGCGCCGCTTCCTCACCTTCCACGCCCTGACCGTGCTCGCCCTCTCGACGGTCATCCTGTCCCTGCTCTCCCTCATGAGGGAGACCTTAGACATGTCCCCGGCCCGCGCCGGCTCCTTCCTGGCGTTCTCCACCATCGGAGCCATCATCGGTGGCCTCGTCGTCGCGAAGGCCGGCCCGGAGGGCATCTACTCCAGCCTCCGCTGGGCCACCGCCCTCGCGGGCGCGGGCACCCTGACGGCAGCACTGTTCGGCGGGACGCAGTGGATCCTCGCGGGCGCGCTCATCCTCTTCGGCCTCGGCTTCACCGTGTACCTCAGGTCCGCCGGACTCCTCGTCCAGCTCCGCGCCCCCGCCGCGCTCCTCGGTACCTGGCACGGACTCCTCGACGCCGTCATCCGCGTCGTCAGCGCCGGGGCGATCCTCGCCACCGGCTTCCTCTTCGACCGCTTCGGAGGCAGGCCCGTCTACCTGTTCTTCGGCGCCCTCCTCCTGCTCACCGCCGCCCTCTGGTCCACCTTCGGAACCCAGGACCGGCAAAACCTCGGCTCCACCCCCCTGCACCCCACCCCATAAGCACTCACGAGCCTGCCGGGCACCAGCCGGACGACGGCGATGACCGTGCGGTCGTCAGGTCGATGAACCTTGCTCCCGACGACCGCACGGAGCCATCACATTCGAGCCGAAGCCCGGGTCAGCGAACCTCGGTGACCCGGTGCTCCTTACGGGCGCCACAGTTGGAGTTGTACACCTGCACGTGGACGTTGCTGATGCCGCCGCCCCAGTCGACGCAGTAACCCTTGCCGTACACGTAGGCCGGGCCCGCGTAAGAGGTGTACCGGCCGAAGTCCTCGCCCCGCTCGGAGGTCGCGTTGTTCTCGATCCACAGAGCCATGTCCACGGCCGCGCCCGGGTTGTTCCGGATGGTCGCGACGCAGTTCTTGCCGTTCGAGGCGTTGTACGTCAGGTAGACGGTGCCCAGCGAGCCGACGGCAGCCGAGTTCACGGTCTTGTAGCCGCTTCCACAGACCTTCTGCGGCGTGGTGTTCGGCGCGGCACTGGCCGGCACAGCCAGCGCCGTCGTGGCCCCCAGAGCCAGAGCGGCGAATGCGGAGGTGGTCAGGATAGAACGGGTGAACTTCATGTTTCCCCCTTGCGGTCATGGGAGTTGGTCGCTCCTGCCTGCTGTGACACGCACGACGGCGCAACGGTTCCGCGTCATCCACAAAAGATGCAACCGAGCCACCCGATCGGCACCGTCCAGGCCCAAGACACTTCGAGAGCGAGCAGCGCCCCGCCCCGGAGACCCCCCGCCTGACGGCCCGCGGGCGCGATGCCATACCTCGGATGACACGATGGCGGCAAGGTCGCCCTGAGAGCCAACGAGCGCCACGGGCAGGCTCCTGCCGGAGCTGGGTGAGTCCGCCCGGCAAATTTGCATCATGTTGCCACGCTTGCGGGCGAGGAACTCCTCCGGGAACTCACGGGCGTGCTGCTGCGAGACCGAAAGGTCCCGAGGCACACAGTGGTAGGAGGCGGCATGAGGATTTTTAGTGTCGTCAGTCAGCGAGCTTCTTCGAGTTGGCCACCGATCACGACTGAGCGCGCTTCAGCGTCGAGTGCGCGGCTGCAGCATCCGGTGCCGGCAGATTGGTGATCCGGGACAAGGGTCCGCTTGCCGGCCTGAACGCCAACCCCGCCGGCAAGGCCGGTGAGCGACGATCAAGCTGTTGTCGGCCGCTGGTTCTAAGGTCGGCCCTATGACATCAGACCTGGTCCAGGACTCATGGACTCGCATCGACGCGTGGCTGCGCGAGCACGCACCCCGCACGTTCGCCACGCTTCGGCCGCCTGCGGGCGGCGAGGAGATCGCAGCAGCGCAACAGGAACTGGGGGTCACCTTTCATCCGGACCTGGTCGCTTCACTCCTCCGGCACAACGGGGCGCTGGAGGGACCTGAGGCTTTCCGCTTCAGTACGGGTGACCGGCTGCTCGGAGTGGGCGGAATCCTCGGGGACACCGGGTTCATGCGCGGTATCGACCAGGGCCTCGACGGGGAGACCGAGGGCTACTGGCTTCACGATTACGTAAAAATCGGTTCCTACGACGTGACGTCGGACGGTCTTCTGATGGATTGCCGTACCGGGCGGGACTCCTTCGGTGTGATCGGACGGTTCTTCGACGAGACCGGCACCAGTTTCGGGCAGGCCGACTCGCTGGGTGAGTACCTGGCCGAACTGGCCGGCACGCTTGAGCGCGGCCAGGACGCCGGTGTCGTCACCTTCAACGGCCGACTGTTCTGGGAGGCGCGTCCGCCTGCCAAGCCGCAGTACAGTGCCGACGAGCCCCTACCCGCACCGGATGAGCAGCTGCCAGAGCTGGACCTG
This sequence comes from Streptomyces sp. NPDC057939, assembly GCF_042887545.1. Lineage (NCBI taxonomy): Bacteria > Bacillati > Actinomycetota > Actinomycetes > Kitasatosporales > Streptomycetaceae > Streptomyces > Streptomyces sp. NPDC057939. Next base: position 2,786 of record NZ_JBHVPG010000017.1, on the reverse strand, counting down.
TCCTACAGCCCCACCGACCTCCTCCACGTGAGCCACCTGGACGGGCATGAGGAACTCGGTGCGCTGATCGCAGTCCTGCCGTATGAGCAGGTGGTCGACGCCGCGCGCAAGCAGCTGCGCAGACTGGCGGTCGAAACGGGTCTGAACAACTACCCGGAGGTCAAGACAGCCCTGGACGCGTGGGAGTGCGGTATGGCTCCGCCACAGCCTGACCAGACCGGCCCGCTCGCCTTGCGACTCCGCGCGGTGCTCGCACAAGCCGACACCGGCCGAGACCACACGCGCAGGTGGGCCGCGGAGAAGATGGCCCTCGGGATCTGGGGGTCCCCGTACAGGTCCGTGTGCGAGAGCGCGGAGACCCGGAGTCACTTCACTCTCGACTGGCGTGCGGATCTGCATGCGGACCTGGGCAATCAGCCCCTGCCACCGATACCCGACGACCGATTCTGGGGGGCGCTGCGCAACCCCGCCATCGACTCCAGTTGGTACGCGGCCCAGTACAGCCAGGATCAGGACTGACCCCAGGGGTTTCGGTTGCGAGTGAGCACTTCATATGGCGGTTATCGCCAGACGAAGCGCCCACAAGGATCTTGAGCGCTGCCGCTCCAGCGTGAGGATGGCCTTGACGATTGACGTCATGCGGTTGGGGCTGCACCGGGACCTGCGGAAGATCCGCCAGCACTTCAGGCTCGCGACACCGCGTTCAACGGGCGCTCGTGCTGCGGCCAGCGCCCGGTTGAGGCTCTTTTCGTGTGTGCGGTCCGGCAGGGCGGGCGAGAGCCACAGCAGCCGGCCGCCCGGGTCGGTGACGACCTGCACGTTCACTCCGTGGCGCCGGTGTTTGTGGGAGTGGTCGGCCCGGCCGTCGCCGACCCGGTCGCACTCGGCGAGGGTTCCGTCGAGCAGGATGAAGTCGGGATCGTGCTCGCACAGCGTCTTGAGTAGACCCGGTGCTCGTTCGGCGAGCAGGTCGACGACCGCGTGGGTGTAGGCGTGGGCGGTGGACTCGCTGATCCCGAACCCGGCGGCGATCTTGGCCAGAGTGGTGTGCTCTCGCAGGTACACCAGTGCCACCATTGCCCGCCGGTAGCCCTCACGAGCGACAACCAGCATGGCAACCCACTCCACGAGCGCATGCGGCAGGTCAAGTGCGGCAGGATGGATGACCAACGAGGCCCCCGAGCAACGTGAATGAGACATCAGACATCTCGATCAACACCTCGGCGGCCTCGTTCGTTGCGCTTCACGACCACCACCCGATCGGTGGCCAACTCGAAGAATCTCAATGGTCCGGCAGCCGCGCCTGGAACTGTATTGAGAGGCCAGCACCGCGGTCGAGCCCCGGGTATGAGTGCGCCCGAGGCCTCAGGTGCCGCGCCCGCTGAGGGTGTTCCAGGGCGTTGCGGAGGATGGCGCCGGTGGTCCGGGCCTGCTCGGCGAGGCGCCTGGGGCGGGGCCGGGCCCCTTGCCGGTCGGTCCACTCCTGCAAGGCCTGTAGGTGCGGTTGGTTGGTCCAGTGGACGCCTCGGGTCAGGGGTACCCAGAGTTTGTCGGGCAGGGTGACGACCAGGCGCGCGGTGAGTCCTGCGCCCGTGTGCGGGCCGCGTCCGCCGAGGGTTTGACCCGTTGTTGGGACGCTGGCCGGGATCGGTCCCGCAGGAGTCCGAGTGTGTCCAGTTCGGTCTGGAGGGTGAGGGTGCGTGTGGGGCGCTGCTGGCCGGATCTTGGTCTGCGCATCCCGCCGCGCTGCTCCAGGTGATGGGGGGGAGACGGCAAGAACCATGGTGTGCGCCATGCGCCCATCATTCCTGACCGGCCTGTGCCGGACGCAGGTTCTGGCAGATCAGAGCGACTGTGGAAGGTTGCCCGGCAAGCCGGACTGTCTATCTATACAGATAGACAGTCACAGACGTGGGAAGTGACCGTTTCCACGGGAACTTACACAGACTTCTCCTTTTTATGCAGACTGTCGGTGCTCGCAGGCGGCCACTGTTCGCATTTGCGTTCGGGTGGTCCGATGGGTCTCCAGTCCGTGTCTGGCGAGGGCAGACTTGCTCTCGGTCCGCGAAGGTGCGGGACGTTGAGGCGACGGGAGTGGCTGGCATGGGTCTACGGAAGTGGTTGAGGGTAGGGGCCGTCATGGTTGTAGTCACGTCGGGATTGGCCGTCATGGCTCCGTCGGCCTCGGCGGCCACTCGCCGCGGTGGCATCGACCTGGGAGCCTATTGTCAGAGGACAGTTGCTCCGGGGGACGGCAGCGTCGCCCGCTTGGTTGAGAACCACGCGAGGGGTTGGCGCTGCCTGGACTCGATGTGGATTGGCGCACCCTATGGCTGGGCGACCTATAACGTGCGAGGCCTGGATCTCAACCACGCCTGCAGGTTGCAGTACGGCAATGGGGCGTATGCAGTACTTGAGCAGAACCACGCGCGGGGCTGGGCGTGCTATCGATAGCACGCGCGTACACCGAAGCGCAGCGGCAGCAACCCCCCAACCCTCGAAGCGAGTTGGGGACCACCGGGAGAGCGAAGCGCGCTCCCGGTGGCTCCGAGCGGAGCGAAGGGTCTCCGGCCGAAGGCCGGCCCGGAACCCTGTGAAACAGGGTTACTTGGCCCCGCGAGGCGGGCCGTTCGGGCGGAGCCCGAACCAGTCCGAAGCGAAGCGCAGGACACCGGCCCGAAGGGCCGGCTCGGCTCTGCTTCGCAGAGCCCGTCGAGCGTAGCGAGGCGGTGTTCTCCCCCGCGCGCAGCGCGGGGGGTCTCTGTTCTACGCGCGCAGCGCGTAGG
>NZ_JBHVPG010000016.1:0-145380 GCF_042887545.1 Streptomyces sp. NPDC057939 | reverse complement strand
GGGCCGGCCCTCCGTTCGTCGACGGGGTCAGGCGCTGAGGCGGAACTGCTCGCCCAGCTCGCGGAAGACCGCGCCGTTGAAGTCGAAGGCGCGCTTGCACTCGTCGATGATGCGCTGCTTCTCCAGGTCGTCCGCGGCGATCGCGTCCAACAGCTCCCGGTAGGTCCGCTTGAAGGCGGCCGGGTTGGAGATGTCGGCGAACACGTAGAACCGGACGCCGTCGCCCTTGCGCTCGAAGCCCCAGGTGCGCTCCGCCTTGTCGCGGATGATCTGGCCGCCGGAGAGGTCGCCCAGGTAGCGCGTGTAGTGGTGGGCCACGTAACCGCCGGGCCAGGACGTCGCGCACTCGGCGACGCGCTCGGCGTACGCCGCGGTCGCGGGCAGCGCGACCAGGCTCTCGCGCCAGCCGGGCCCGCGCAGGTGGGCCAGGTCCCGCTCGATCTCGGCCAGGCGCATCAGCTCGGGCCTTATGAACGGCCCGGCCACCGGGTCCTCCCGGAGGGAGTCGGCCGCCTCCTCCAGCGCCCGGTACACGAACCACAGCTGCTCGGTGTAGCGGGTGTACGCGTCCACGCCGAGCCGCCCGCCGAGCAGGTCGCTCATGAACGTCGAGGTCTCGGCCTCGGTGTGCTGCTCGTGCGAGGCGACACGGATGACCGTGGAGAAGGCGTCCAAGACGGACCTCCGGAAGGAAGGGGAAACAGGCGTGGCGGCAGTGCCGCCATGCCCGATCTTCCTACTTAGGCTTGCCTAAGTCAATGTGTTCCCGACGGCTTGTCGGTAAAAAGGTCCGGATGGTTCATGCCTACGGCAAGGTCAGGATCTCCGCCCCGCTGTCCGTCACCACGAGCGTGTGCTCGAACTGCGCGGTCCGCTTGCGGTCCTTCGTCACCACGGTCCAGCCGTCGTCCCACATGTCGTAGTCGTGGGTGCCCAGCGTCAGCATCGGCTCGATCGTGAAGGTCATGCCGGGCTCGATGACGGTGGTGGCGTGCGGGCTGTCGTAGTGCGGGATGATCAGACCGGAGTGGAACGACGAGTTGATGCCGTGCCCGGTGAAGTCCCGGACCACCCCGTAGCCGAAGCGCTTGGCGTACGACTCGATGACCCGGCCGATGATGTTGATCTGGCGGCCCGGCTTGACCGCCTTGATGGCCCGGTTCAGGGCCTCGCGGGTCCGCTCCACCAGCAGCCGCGACTCCTCGTCCACCTCCCCGCACAGGTAGGTGGCGTTGTTGTCGCCGTGCACCCCGCCGATGTACGCGGTCACGTCGAGGTTCACGATGTCGCCGTCGCGCAGGACGGTCGAGTCGGGGATGCCGTGACAGATGACCTCGTTCAACGAGGAGCACAGGGACTTCGGGAAGCCCCGGTAGCCCAGCGTCGACGGGTAGGCGCCGTGGTCGCACATGTACGCGTGCGCGACCGCGTCCAACTCGTCGGTGGTCACCCCCGGCGCGATGAGCTTGGCGGCCTCCTCCATCGCCTGGGCGGCGATCCGGCCGGCGATGCGCATGGCCTCGATGGTCTCGGCCGTCTGCACCTCCGGTCCGGTGTACGGAGTGGGCGCGGGCTTGCCCACGTACTCGGGCCGGCGGATGTTTCCGGGAACGGAACGGACGGGAGAGAGCTCGCCTGGTACGAGCAGCGACTGGCCAGACATGCGAGCGAGTGTATCCAGCGGGGATGGGGCAGCATGGCTCCGAGAGCAGCATCGAGAGGAGCCGGACGACGATGGCCCTGTTCAAGAAGCGTCAGGTGGGCAAACCGGGCGAGTGGTACTACTGCCTGGTCCACAACAAGGTGGAAGAGGGCCCCGACTGCCCCGCCAAGGACCGCTTCGGCCCGTACGGGAGCCCCGAGGAGGCCGGTCACGCCATGGAGACGGCGCAGGAACGCAACCTCGAATGGCAGAACGACCCGAAGTGGAACGACAAGACCCGCGAGGAGGGCGAGGGCGGGACCGCGACGCCCTAGGTGTACTGACCCGCGTCGCCTACCAACGGCCGGCCGGCGGGGCGGTCAGCTGATCGGCCAGCCGAGCCAGCCGGTCGCGCAACCGCCGCGACCCCCGCCGGGCGGGCGGGCCGTTCTCCCCGGCCGCCGCGCTGACCAGGTGCTGCACCGTGTCGAGGTCCAGCCCGGCGGTGTCGCGCGGCACCGAGAGGGCGTCGTGCGCCAGGGTGCCGAGATCGGGGTCCCCGCCGTCCAGCGCCAGTACGGTGGCCCCCGCGCGGCGGGCGTCGTGGACCCGCTCCAGCAGCCCCGCGTCGGGCCGCTCCGGAGCCACCACCAGCAGGGTGTGCCCGCGCCGGGCCGCCTCCAGCCGCCCCAGCCCCACCGACAGGTGCGGCGGTTCGCCCGGCAGCACCCGGTGGCGCACCAGCGTCGGCGCCAGCTCCGGCAGCCCCGACCAGGCGGCCTCGTCCACCAGGTGCGCGGCCATGTGCCAGGGTTCGTACTGTTCCGTGCCGACCAGCAGCAGACCGGTCCCGGACGGCGCCACCGACCGGCGCAGCGAACCCGCGAACCGGCGGGCCTCCCGCGGCCACTGCGTACCGGCGAGCACCTCGCGCAGCAGCGCGACCCTGACGGCGTCCATGACGGCATCCTGCACCATCGGGCACAGCTTCAGGAGCGCTTCCTTCCACTTGGCCGTGCCCCACGGGACTCGAACCGGCGACTACTCGGCAGTACCCTCGCCCCCATGACCTCCACAGACAGCACGCAGAAGCCGCCGGCCAAGGACCCCTGGGACCTGCCGGACGTCTCCGGCCTCGTCGTCGGCGTCCTCGGCGGCACCGGCGACCAGGGCCGTGGCCTCGCCTACCGGCTCGCCCGCGCCGGCCAGAAGGTGATCATCGGCTCCCGCGCCGCCGACCGGGCCGAGACCGCCGCCGCGGAACTCGGCCTCGGGGTCGAGGGCGCCGACAACGCGGACTGCGCGCGCCGCAGCGACATCGTGATCATCGCGGTGCCGTGGGAGGGCCACGCCAAGACCCTGGAAGCCCTTCGCGAGGACCTCGCCGGCAAGCTCGTCGTGGACTGCGTCAACCCGCTCGGGTTCGACAAGCAGGGCGCCTACGCCCTCAAGGTCGAAGAGGGCAGCGCCGCCCAGCAGGCCGCCGCCCTGCTCCCCGACTCCCGCGTCACGGCCGCCTTCCACCACCTCTCGGCGGTCCTCCTCCAGGACGCCTCCGTGGAGGAGATCGACACCGACGTGATGGTCCTCGGCGAGTCCCGCGCCGACACCGACCTCGTCCAGGCCCTCGCCGCCCGCATCCCCGGCATGCGCGGCGTCTTCGCAGGCCGGCTGCGAAACGCCCACCAGGTCGAGGCCATGGTCGCCAACCTGATCTCCACCAACCGCCGCTACAAGGCCCACGCCGGCCTGCGCCTCACCGACGTGTGAGCCCGCCGCCGGGGCCGCCCGCGGCGGCCCCGGCAGCACCCGGCCGTGCCCCGGCCGTGCCCCGGCCGTGCGCGGCCGGGTGCATGGGGGACACTGGAGGAGCTCGACCCCGCCCCGTGTCGCCGAGGAGCTGTTCCCGATGCCCCGCCTTGCCGTGTTCGCCGTTGTCGTCTGCGCCCTCGCCGTGGCCGCCGCCGTGGTCGCCTTCGTGGAGGGCAGCTTCCTCGGCATCGTGTGGGTGCTGCTGGCCGGCCTGACGTCCAACATGGCCTGGTACTACGTGCGCAAGGCCAAGGCGGAGAAGCCCCAGAAGGTCTGAGCCGGGCCTGCGCCCGGGGCTATTCGGCCGGGACCGCGCAGAAGTACCCGTCGGCGTCGTTCCAGAAGCGGTACAGGTCGCGACCGCAGTACGTGTCCAGGTCCGACACGCCGAGCGCGCTCAGCACCCCGCTCACCGTGTCGAAGAAGAACGTGTTGACGGACGGGATCCACAGCAGCGCGAACACGCCGATCAGCGCGAACGGCGCCAGCGGCTCCACCTCGCGGCGCACCCGGTGCGGCAGCCACGGCTCGATGACCCCGTAGCCGTCCAGCCCCGGCACCGGCAGGAAGTTCAGGATCGCCGCCGACACCTGGAGCAGGGCCAGGAAGGCCAGCGCCATCCGGAACGGCACCGGCACCCCGTCCAGGGCGTCCAGCCAGAACGGCGCCGTGCACACCACGGCGAAGGCCACGTTGACGAGCGGACCCGCCGCCGAGATCAGGCTGTGCTTCCAACGGCCCCGGATCCGACCCCGCTCGATGTACACGGCGCCACCGGGCAGACCGAGCCCGCCCAGGATCACGAAGACCACCGGCAGGACGATGCTCAGCAACGGGTGCGTGTACTTCAGCGGGTTCAGCGTCAGGTAGCCCTTCGAGCCGACGCTGATGTCACCGCCGTGCAGGGCCGTGCGGGCGTGCGCGTACTCGTGCAGGCACAGCGAGACGATCCACGCCGAGGTCACGAAGAGGAAGACGGCCAACCCCGGGCTCGCCGCATAGCCCGTCCACACGGCCCAGCCCGTGACCGCCATGACGGCGACCACGCCGAGGAATACGGAACTGATCTGCCGCTCGCTGCGGCTGCCCTGGTGACCCATGCGGCGAAACCTACCCCGGCCCGTGCGCGGGCAGGAGTGCGGGGGCGGCGACAATGGGCCGGTGCATTACGCGATTCTCGGCACCGCCCAGGCCATCCGCGACGACGGGAGCACCGTCGCCGTCGGTGGCCCGCGCCTGCGGGCCCTGCTGACCGCGCTCGCCCTGCGCCCGGGGCGGGCCGTCCCGCCCGCCCTGCTGGTCGCCGACGTGTGGGACGCGGAACCACCCGCCGACGCCCCCGCCGCGCTCCAGGCCCTCGTCGGGCGGCTGCGGCGGGCCCTGGGACACGGGGCCGTGCGCTCCGCCGAGGGCGGCTACCTGCTCGACGCGCGGCGCGAGGACATCGACCTGTACCGCTTCGAGCGGCTCGTCCGCGAAGCGGCGGACGCCCCCGACCCGGCGGGCGCCGCCGCCCGCTACGACGAGGCACTCGCCCTGTGGCGCGGACCGGCCCTGGCCGATCTGCCCGACCCGGCGGCCGAGGCCGCCCGGTGGGAGGCCGTGCGCCTCGACGCGCGCCGGGGCCGGCTCGCCGCGGCCCTCGAACTCGGCGACGCCCCGCGGATCCTGCCGGAGCTGGCCGAACTGTGCGCCCGCCGGCCCCTGGACGAACCCCTCCAGGTGCTGCGGATCCGGGCCCTGCGCGACGCCGGCCGCCCCGCCGAGGCCCTCGCCGCCTACGAGGACGTCCGCCGCGACCTCGCCGCCCGCCTGGGAGCCGACCCGGGCCCCGCCCTGCGCGCCCTGCACACCGAGCTCCTCAGCCCGCCCGTCCCGCGCCCCGCGCCGGGCACCGCGCCCGCGCCGGGCACCGCCTCCGCGCCCGCGCCCGGTGTCCTCCCCGCGTCCCCGCCGACCCGCGCTTCCGCGGGGCCCGCGGACCCGGACCCCGCGCCCGGCACCGGGGCCGCCGGCGGGCCGACCGCGGACGCCCGGGCCCCCCGGCGTTCCGTGCCGGCCCCCGCCCCGGGCAACCTCCGCGCCCGCCTCACCACCTTCGTCGGCCGCGAGGACGACATCCGGGTCATCGGCGAGGACCTCGCCCGCGCCCGGCTCGTGACCCTGCTCGGCCCCGGCGGCGCCGGCAAGACCCGCCTCTCCCAGGAGGCCGCCGAGGCACACGCCGCCCGCGCCCGGTCCCGCGCCGACGCGACCCCGGCCGACGGGGCGCACCTCCCCGACGCCTGGACCGACGGGGTGTGGCTCGTCGAGCTGGCTCCCGTCGACGACCCCGAGGACGTCGCCGAGGCCGTCCTCGCCGCCCTCGGAGCCCGCGAGACCAAGCTCCGGGGCGCCGCCGCCGAGGAGATCCGGGCCCTGACCGACCGGGCCGGCGACGACCCCCTCGACCGGCTCACCGAACACTGCGCACGCCGCCGGATCCTGCTGCTCCTCGACAACTGCGAGCACGTCATCGGTGCCGCCGCCGAACTCGCCGAACGGCTCCTCACGCACTGCCCCGGCGTGCAGATCCTGGCCACCAGCCGCGAACCCCTCGGCGTACCGGGGGAGACCCTGCGCCCCGTGGAACCCCTGCCCGACCCGGTCGCGCTCCGTCTCCTCGGCGACCGCGGGGCCGCCGCCCGACCCGGCTTCAGCCCGGCGGACGACCCGGTCGCCGCCGCCGAGATCTGCCGCCGCCTCGACGGCCTGCCGCTCGCCATCGAACTGGCCGCCGCCCGACTGCGGCTGCTCACCCCGCGCCAGATCGCCGACCGGCTCGACGACCGCTTCCGGCTCCTCACCAGCGGATCCCGCACGGTCCTGCCCCGCCAACAGACCCTGCGGGCCGTCGTCGACTGGTCCTGGGACCTCCTCGACGAGGCCGAACGCACCGTCCTGCGCCGGCTGTCCGTCTTCGCCGGCGGCTGCGACCTCGCCGCCGCCGAGACCGTCTGCGCGCACGGCGCCCTCGACATCGCCGACACCCTCGGCTCCCTCGTCGACAAGTCCCTCGTCGTCGCCACCCCCGGCCCCGACGGCTCCGACATGCGCTACCGCCTCCTGGAGACCGTCGGCGAGTACGCCGGCGAACGCCTCGCCGAGGCGCCGGGGGACCTTGGCGCCACCGAGCACCGTCACCTCGTCCACTACCGCGAACTCGCCCGCACCACCGAACCCCTGCTCCGCGGGCACGGTCAGCGGGCCGCCGCCGACCGGCTGGCCACCGAGTACGAGAACCTGCGCACCGCCCTGCGCCGGGCCGTCGCCACCCGCGACGCCGACGAGGTGCTGTGCCTGATCCACTCGCTGGGCTGGTACTGGCACATGCACGACCTGCGGGCCGAGTCCCGGCACTGGACCGAGGCGGCCGCGACGCTCGGCCCCGACCCCTTCACCCCGCCCGTGGTCCCCGCCGAGCCCGTCCACGAACGGCTCGTCGACTCGCCTCCGCCCTACTCCGGCGAACTCCTCACCGAGGCCTGGCGCGCCGTCCACCTGGTCCGGCTCGCCGCCCGGGACCAGACCAACGACACCTGGAACAGCCCGGACGTCCGGGCCCAGGTCGAGGGGGTGCTCACCGCCTACCGGCCGGGACTGCCGCAGACCTGCCGCACACCCAGCTCGCTGTGGATCTACGCCGTCATGATCTCGGGCAACCCCGGGCTGCTCAAGGAGGTCGTGGACGCGACCGTCACCACCGCCCGCGCGCTCGGCTACCGCTGGGAGTTGGCCTCCGCGCTCCAACTGCGCGCCAACGTCCTCGCCAACCGCGCCGACTGGGCCGGCGACGCCGCCCGCGACGCCGACGAGAGCCTGGCGCTGTTCCGCGACCTCGGCGACGCCTGGGGCTGCGCCGAAGCGCTGTCGGCGCGCGCCGAATCCCTGGAGAAGCGAGGCGAGTACGGTCCGGCCACCCGCGACTACCGCGAGGCCATCGCCTACGCCGAACGCCTCGGCGCCAGGGCCCAGGTGGCGGTGCTGCGCGTCCGGATGGCCGGGACGCTCTCCGAGAGCGGCCGGCACGAGGAGGCCGAGCAGATCCTCAAGGACGTCACGGCCACGGTCCAGCAGTACGGCAACGAGGCCCTGCCGGCGGCCCGGATGTTCCTCGCGGGCATCCTCGGGCGCACCGGGCGCACCGTCGAGGCCCGGGAACAGCTCCAACTCCTGCGCGACGAGTTCGCGTTCGGCGCGTTCGCCGTCTTCGACGGCTTCCTGCTCGGCACGATGGCCTGGCTGGACAACCAGGAGGGCCGCTACGAGGACGCCCTGGACCGGATCCGGCAGGCCATGGGTTCCGTCCAGGAGCCGATGGCGCGGCTGGTGGCCCCCCAGATGCCCGCCGTCTACCTGATGACCGCCGGCCTCTCCCTGGCGCTGCTCGGCGGCGACCGGCGGCTGCGCGACGCCGCCCGGCTGATCGGCGCCTACCGGGCCCTGCTGCCCGCCGGGCACTTCCCCGTGTCGACCGAACGCGAGGACTCCGCCCGCGCCGAGGAACTGGTGCGGGCGGCGCTGGGCGACGCGGCGTACGAGGCGGCGTACGCCGAAGGCGGCGGCCTCACCCTGGAGGAGGCCACCGCCCTGTTCTGATCCGGGCCCGGGTCGGGGGCCCGTCCGGGACGCGATCCGAACGGACCGTTGCGACCCGGCGGGGGTCAGGTCTTCTGGCGGAACTTGCGGACGGCCAGCGGCATGGTGATCGCCGTGATGGCGACGGACCAGGCCAGGGTCATCCACACCGAGTTGCCGAGCGGCGCGCCGTTGATCAGGGCGCGGGCGGCGTCGGCCAGGTTGGACAGCGGGTTGTAGTCGGTGAAGCTCTGCAGCCAGCCCGGCATGGTGTCCGGCTTCGCGAAGATCGAGCTGCCGAACTGGAGCGGCATCAGGACCAGCATCGCCATGCCCTGGACGGCCTGCGCGGTCTTCATCGTGAGACCCAGCAGGATGAAGATCCACATCAGTGAGGCGCCGAAGACGACCGACAGGCCGATGGCGAAGAACAGGTCCAGCACCGAGCCGTCGATCGACAGGCCGAGGATGAAACCGACGCAGAGCAGGATCGCGATGGCGATCAGCATCCGGCCGATCTCGACGACGATCTTCGCGAGGAGGACCGACGACCGGGCGATCGGCATGGACCGGAAGCGGTCCATCACGCCCTTCTTGAAGTCGTCGTTGACGCCGGTGCCCACCGCCATGGCGATGTTCATCCCCATCATCGCCATCAGACCGGGGACCAGGTAGCTGACGTACTCGCCCTGGTTGCCCTTGCCGGAGACCGCGCCGCCGAAGACGAACACGAACAGCAGCGTGAAGATGATCGGCATGAACAGGACGTCGAACATCGACTCGGGGTCCTGCTTGATCTGGAGGGCGTTGCGGCGCACCAGGGCGCCGATGTGCCGCAGGTTGGCCCGCAGGCCGATCCGGCCCTCGCCGGGCGGCGCGACCGCGGGAGCCGGGAGGGACGCGGTGTCGGCGGGCTGCTTCGTCGTGGTTACGGTGCTCATGCCGCGACCTCCTGATTCTGCTCGGTCTTCTCGGCGGTGACGGAGTCCTCGACGGACGACGGCTTCTGCCCGGTGATGGACAGGAACACCTCGTCGAGGCTGGGCAGGTACGTGCCGAGGTCGGCGATCGCGTACCCGCGGGCGGCCAGCAGCCCGACCACTGCGGTCAGCTGCTCGTCGCTCAGGATCGGGACCAGCAGCGCGCCCTCGTCCGGCACGGCCTGCGAACCGGCGATGCCGTCCAGCCCGGCCTCCGCGAGGGAGCGGGCCATGCCCGGCAGGTCGGACGGGTCCACGGGACGGACCCGCAGGGTGCGGCCCCCCACGCGCGCCTTCAGCTCGTCGACCTTGCCGTTGGCGATGACCTTGCCGCGGTCGATGACCGTCAGCTCACTGGCGAGCTGCTCGGCCTCCTCCATGTACTGCGTGGTCAGCAGGACGGTCGCGCCCTCGGCGACCAGCCGCTGGACCTCGTCCCACACCTCGTTGCGGGTGCGGGGGTCGAGACCGGTGGTCGGCTCGTCCAGGTAGAGGACGGCCGGGTTGCCGATCAGCGACGCCGCGAGGTCGAGCCGGCGGCGCATGCCACCGGAGTAGTTCATGGCGGCCTTCTTCGCCGCCTCGGTCAGGGAGAACCGCTCCAGCATCTCGTCCGCGCGCAGCCGGGCGTCCTTGCGGGACAGGTCCAGCAGCCGGCCGATCATGTAGAGGTTCTCCCAGCCGGAGAGCTTCTCGTCGACCGAGGCGTACTGCCCGGTCAGGCCGATGGTCCGGCGCAGCTGCCGGGGCTGGCGGACCACGTCGTAACCGGCGACCCGGGCGGTGCCGGCGTCCGGGACGACCAGGGTGGACAGGCAGCGCACCAGGGTCGTCTTGCCCGCGCCGTTGGGGCCGAGGACCCCGAGGACGGTGCCCTCGCGCACATCGAGGTCCACACCGTCGAGGGCCTTGGTCTCGCCGTAGTGCTTGACCAGACCCCGCACTTCCACAGCGTTGGGATGGTTGTCGTTTCGCGTCATGCCCACCATGGGACCATCCGCCACTGACAAAGCCCCTACAAGCGTCCGACAGGCGGACGACGCCCCGCCGACATCCGTGTCGGCGGGGCGTCGGGCCGGGCCCCGATCTAGTGGAAGGCGTGCTCCGCCTGCGGGAACGATCCGCCGACGACGTCCTCGGCGAAGGCCTTCGCCGCGTCACCCATCGTCTTGCGGAGGTTGGCGTACTGCTTCACGAACCGCGGCATCTTCCCGCCGGTCAGACCCATCATGTCGGTCCACACCAGCACCTGCGCGTCGCACTCCGAGCCCGCGCCGATGCCCACGGTCGGGATGTGCAGGGACCGGGTGACCTCGGCGGCCAGCTCGGCCGGGACCAGCTCCAGGACCACCGCGAAGGCACCCGCGTCCTGCGCGGCCTTCGCGTCGCGCAGCAGCTGGTGCGCGGCCTCGTCGGTGCGGCCCTGCACCCGGTAGCCCATGGCGTTCACGGACTGCGGGGTCAGGCCCAGGTGCGACATGACGGGGATGCCGGACTGCACGATCAGCTCGGTCTGGTGCAGCGAACGCTCGCCGCCCTCCAGCTTGACCGCCCCGACCCCGGCCTCCTTGACGAGTCGGGTCGCGCTGCGCAGCGCCTGCACGGCGCCCTCCTGGTACGAGCCGAACGGCAGGTCGCCGACGATCAGGGCCCGGCTGGTGCCCCGTACGACGGCCGCCGACAGCAGGGTCATCTCGTCCATCGTCACGGGGACGGTGGTCTCGTAGCCGAGGTGACAGTTGCCCATCGAGTCGCCGACGAGCATGACCGGGATCCCGGCCTCGTCGAACACGGACGCGGTCATCGCGTCGTAGGCGGTGAGCATGGGCCACTTCTCGCCGCGTTCCTTGGCGAGGGTGAGGTCGCGGACGGTGATGCGGCGGGTGCCCGCACCCCCGTACAGGGTCGGAGAGGCTTCGCGGGCAGGCGAAACGGCATGCGACATTGCAACTGCTCCTTGTGTCATCTCGAGGCGCCCTCACGGCGTCCCCGGACTCACCCACCATGGTGGCACCCGTCCGGCCCACGACGGAAGTACCACGTAGGGCGGCCGATGACCGGTCCGTCACACTCCTGCTCCGGCTCAGGGCGCGCCCGAGCCAATGTGCGCGTTTCGTGACAAGCGGAACCCTTGCCGCACGGCCGTTCGTCCCTCCGGTTGTATGGCCGCGAAGGACGGCACCGAAGGCTCCGCGCATCGCCTAGGGTCAAGGGGCGGGGACGGAGCGCGAGCACGGCAGCGAGGACATGGGCATGGCACAGGCGTACATGACGGAGACGGGGAACGGCGGCTCCGAGCCGGGGCCCTCGCGAACCGGTCTCCGGCGCCGGCTGGCCGGACTGAGGCACGACCGGGGCATCTGGAAGCGCGGCATCGTGACCGCCTCACTGGCCGCCGTGACCTCGCTGGTCATGATCCTGCACGCGGAGCTGCCCAACGACGTCGGCAACCTGGGCAGCCTCACCGAGACCTTCCTGCCCTGGCTGGGCCTGATGGTGCCGGTGCTGCTGGTCGCGGCGGTGATCCGCAAGTCGGCCACCGCGCTGATCTCGATACTGCTGACCACCGTGGTCTGGGCGAACCTCTTCGGCGGCCTCGTCACCGACAAGTCGGGCGCCGGCGGCAACCTGATGGTCGCCGCGCACAACGTCGACGCCGACAACCTCGACCCGCAGGGCACCGCCGAGTCCGTGGCGAAGTCCAAGGCCGACGTGCTGGCGCTGACCGAGCTCAAGGCGAGCGCCGTCCCGATATACGAGAAGGCGCTGGCGGACACGTACAAGTACCACGCCGTCGAGGGCACCGTCGGCGTGTGGAGCAAGTACCCGCTGACCTCCAGCAAGCCCGTCGACATCCGCCTCGGCTGGGTCCGGGCCATGCGCACCACCGTGGCCGGTCCCACGGGCGCGATCGGCGTCTACGTCGCCCACCTCCCCTCGGTACGGGTCAAGCTCAACGCCGGTTTCACCGCGAACCAGCGCGACAACAGTGCCGACGCGCTGGGCGCGGCGCTCGCCGCCGAACCGCTGCGGAAGGTCATCCTGCTCGGTGACCTCAACGGCACCATGAACGACCGGGCCCTGTCCGAGGTCACCTCGCAGATGCGTTCCACCCAGGGTGCGGCGGGCGACGGCTTCGGCTTCAGCTGGCCCGCGCAGTTCCCGATGGCCCGCATCGACCAGATCATGGTGCGCGGCATCAAGCCGGAGGCCTCCTGGACGCTGCCGCGCACGGGCAGCGACCACCTGCCGATCGCGGCCCGCCTCACCGTCAAGCCTTAGTCGTGGCCGTGGCGCTCGCGGCCGTGGCCGCGAGCGCTGCCCCGGTCGGCGCGGCCGTGCCTACGACCGTTCGCGCCAGCCGTTCGTGATGGGCAGCCGACGGTCCTTGCCGAAGCCCTTCGCGGAGATCTTCGTGCCCGGCGGGTACTGGCGGCGCTTGTACTCCGCCGTGTCGACCATGCGCAGGGTCCTGGCGACCAGCTCGCGGTCGAAGCCGGCCGCGACGATGGCGTCCAGCCCCTGGTCGCGGTCCACGTACAGGTCCAGGATCGCGTCCAGCACCGGATAGTCCGGCAGGGAGTCCGTGTCCACCTGGCCCGGGCGCAGCTCGGCGCTCGGCGGCTTCACGATCGAGTTCTCCGGGATCGGCGGGATCTCGCCGCGGTCGAAGGCGGCCCGGTTGCGGTACCGGGCGAGACGGAAGACGTCCGACTTGTAGACGTCCTTGATCGGGCCGTACGCGCCGACGGAGTCCCCGTAGAGGGTCGAGTAGCCGACCGCCAGCTCGGACTTGTTGCCCGGGGCCAGCACGATGTGGCCCTCCTGGTTGGAGACCGCCATCAGCATGGTGCCGCGCAGCCGGGACTGGAGGTTCTCCTCCGCCAGGCCGGTCAGGCCCAGCGAACCCATGTAGGCGTCGAACATCGGCTCGATCGGCACGGTCCGGAAGTTCAGGCCGGTCCGCTCGGCGAGCCCGGCCGCGTCGCCCCGGGAGTGGTCCGAGGAGTACTTCGACGGCATCGAGATGCCGTACACGTTCTGCGCGCCGATCGCGTCACAGGCGATGGCGGCGACGAGCGCGGAGTCGATGCCGCCCGACAGGCCGATCAGGACCGACCGGAAACCGTTCTTCCTGACGTAGGCGCGCAGGCCCACGACGAGCGCGTCGTAGATCTCCTCGTCGTCGTCGAGGCGCTCCGCGTAGCCGCCGGGGACGACGGACTCGTACGGTTCCACCGGCTCCTCGGAGAGGACGACGCGGTCGATCCGCAGGCCGTCGTCGACGATGCCCTCCGGGGCGTCCGGCGAGGCGGCCGGGAGGTCCAGGTCGACCAGCACGCAGCCCTCGGAGAACTGCGGGGCGCGGGCGACGACCTCGCCGGAGGCGTCCACGACGATCGAGTCGCCGTCGAAGACCAGCTCGTCCTGGCCGCCCATCATGGCGACGTAGGCGAGGGTGCAACCGGCCTCCTGGGCCCGCTTGCGGACCAGTTCGAGGCGCACGTCGTCCTTGTTGCGCTCGTACGGGGAGGCGTTGACGGAGATCAACAACCCGGCCCCGGCCGAACGGGTGGCCGGGACGCGGCCGCCGTCCTGCCAGAGGTCCTCGCAGATGGCCAGGGCCACGTCGATGCCGCGGACCCGGACGACCGGCTGGGTGTTGCCCGGCACGAAGTACCGGAATTCGTCGAAGACGCCGTAGTTGGGGAGGTGGTGCTTGGCGAAGCGCAGCACCACCCGGCCGCCGTGCAGGACGGCGGCCGCGTTCTCCGGGGACCCGGCGGGCTTGCCGAGGCGGGGCACGGCCTGCTCGGTGCGGTCGAGGTAGCCGACGACCACCGGCAGTTCGCCGAGGCCCTCCGCCGCGAGGCGCTCCGCGAGCTCGCGGAGCGCCTCGCGGGAGGCCTCGACGAAGGAGCCGCGCAGGGCGAGGTCCTCGACGGGGTACCCGGTCAGCACCATCTCCGGGAACGCCACCAGGTGAGCGCCCTGCTCGGCGGAGTGCCGGGTCCAGTGGACGATCGAGTCCGCGTTGGCGGCGATGTTGCCGACGTGCGAGTCGATCTGATTCAGAGCGAGACGTAGTTGAGGCACGTCGCCCAGTCTAATCGTCTTTCTGACGCGATGTCCTGTGGTCCGGGCATCCGGGCCTGTCGGCGTCAGCCGATCGGGCCGCTGAACTTGACGTCCCGCAGCAGGACGCCGGGGGAGATCACGGCGTCGATGCGCTCGGCGCCCTCGGGAATCTCGTAGGCGATCGTGCCGGTCGCGGACCGGCCCGGCTCGATGACGCCCTCCACGTGCTGCGGCATCCGGACGTCGTAGACGACCTTGCCCTCGTTGCCCTTCTCGTCCTTGATGTCGGGCACGGCGTAGATGACCTCGTGCGGCTTGTTCGTGGTGTTGGTGATGGTGAGCGTCAGCTGCACGGCGTTGCCGACCTCGATGACCTTGCTGTTGGTGACGTACTTCTTCGGCGACGACAGGCTCACCTTGATGCCGTTCGGGTACGAGTACGTCTGGCCGAACGGCAGCGGGGTGCTGATGCCCGGGCCCTCGTCGCGGGGCTTGGGCGGCAGGCTGAACGTCGGGCCGCCCGACGGCATGGTGAAGGGCTCGTCCTCCTCCCAGTCCTCGTCGATGCTCTCGGACGAGCTCCGGGCCACGGCCACGGTCAGGAACCCGCCGCCGACGGAGGTCAGGATGCTGACCACGCCCAGGATCGTGCCCACGAGGGCCATGCCCTTGCGGGCGGCGCCGTGCCGGGCGGCGGCCATGGCGCCGATGCCCATGCCGAGACCGGTGAGGCCGATGATGGTGCCGAGCCAGAAGAAGAACGGGGCGAAGGTCACCGGGATCGCGATGATGCCGAGGGTCAGGGAGGCGACGGCGAGCCCGTTGGTGGACGGGGCGGGCGCCGGGTAGCCGGCGTATCCGGGGTGGGGCGGGTAGCCGGGATGGCCCGGGTGGCCCGGGTAGCCGGGAGGGGCCTGTTGGCCGGGGTACCCCGGCTGACCCGGATACCCGAAGGCGGGGCCGGCCGGGGCTCCCCAGGCGTTGGCCGGTGCGCCGTAGCCGCCGGCGGGCGGCGGGGGCGGCGTGAGCGGCGCGAACCCGCCGGGGGCGGGAGGCGCGAACGGGTTGTGCTCGGCCTGGGCCGCGGGCGTCGCGGGGGCCTCCGCCGCCGCGGGGGCGCCGAAGCCGGCGGCGGGCGGTTCCACGGGCGCGGGGGCCGGGGGAGCCGCCGGGGGAACGTCGGGCCCGAAGTGGTCGTGCAGCGCCGGAGCCGGAGCGGGAGCCGCGGTCGGAGCCGGAGCCGGAGCCGGGGTCGGCGTGGGCGTCGGCGTCGGCACCGGAGGGGCGACGGCGGGGGCCGCGGGTGCGGCGGGCGGCGCGTCCTGCGGGGTCTTGCTCAGCGAGGTGGCCGGGGTGGCCGGGGCCGCCGGGGGCGCGTCCTGCGGGGGCTTGCTCAGCGACGTGGTCGGGGTGGCCGGGGGCGCGTCGGTCGGGGTGGGTTCGGTGGAGGGGGACTTCGACAGGGACGTCCGCGCCGGGGTCTCGGGTATGGGCGTCCCCTCGGCCTCCGTCGGCGGGCCGACGGGGTCGCTGGGCGGGTTCGGGGGCGTGCTCATACCGGGGCGTCCTCGGGCGGTGGGTGGGCGGGGCGTGCGCCAGCCTGCCACGACGGGGCAGCCCCACCAACCGACTTCGTCCTCCCGGTGCGCGATCCGGGCCCGGTATCCACCGACTTCGCACGGTCCGTGGCGATCGCTCCGCCGCGGGGCGCCACCATCCGCCCCCGGCTTCGCCGCCCCCGCAGTGGTGACCGCCACGCGCGGCGCGGGCAACGTCGGCGGGTGCCCGTTCGTCCTACCTCCCGTGGGCCCGGTCGGCCCGGTGGTTCCGACCGGGGGACCGGACCCGGATCTGCTTAGGATTAGTCACACTATGCGTACAAATGGCAGCAACGGCCCCTCCGTGCGGAGCGCCTGGCCCGTCGCCACCCTGATCGGTCTCGGCGCCGCCGCCTACACCGCGTGGGTGCTGGAAGTCGTCCTCTCGACCGGCCTCAACCCCATCGAGACGTACGTCAGCGAGCTCGCCGCGCAGGACCAGCCCCTCGGCGGCCTGTTCCGCGCCACCGACTTCACCGCGGGCGTCCTCGTCCTCCTCGGCGGACTCCTCGCCCTGGCCCGTCTGGTGCGGTACGCCGAGTCCCGCCGCCCCTGGGCGGTCATCGGTTGGGCCGGCATCACCCTCTTCGGCGCGGCCACCGCCGCCGACGCCTGGCTGCCGCTCAGCTGCGCGCCCACCGTGGACCCCGAATGCGCCGCCCGCGAGACCGCCGGACTGGTCCCCGCCACCCATCAGGCCCATGCCGTCAGCAGCAGTCTCGCCATGACCGGCGCCCTCACCGGCATAGTCGCCCTCACCATCGCCGCCCGCCGCTACGGCTGGTTCGCCCCGCTCGCCCGCTACGGTCCCGCCCTCGTCGCCCTGGAACTCCTCGCCACCGCCTGGACCCTGACCGCCATCGCCATGTTCACCGCCGGTCACGGAACCTGGGCCCTCGGCGCCGGCCAGCGGCTCCAGGTGCTGCTCGTGGCGCTCTGGCTGGGGCTGCTCGCCCATTCCGTCCACCGCGAGCGCCGGACGTGAACGACGGCGCCGGACGCTTCGTGCGCGTCGACGGGGTCCCGCTGCACGTGCTCGTCGAGGGGCGCGGACCGGTGTGCGTGCTGGCCGCCGGGCTCGCCATGGCCTGGTTCGACTGGGACCCGGTCGCCCGGCTCCTCGCCGACCGGGGCCGCACCGTCGTCCGCTTCGACCGGCCCGGACACGGGCTGAGCGGGCCCGCCGCGGAACCCGCGACCGCGGCCGGGGAGGCGCACCGGATCGCCGCCCTCCTCGACGCCCTCGGCCCGGTCACCGACTCCGGGCCCGTCACCGTCGTCGGGCACTCCATCGCCGGGTTCCACGCCGAGGCCTTCGCCCGCCTGTACCCCGGGCGCACCGCGGCCGTCGTCCTCCTCGACTCCAGCGTCGAGGAACACCCGCGCGCGCTGCTGCCCGCCGCGCTGCGCACCGGCGCGGCCCGGGCCCTCGGCCGGGCGGTGACCGCCGCCGGACTCCCCGCCGCGCTCGGCCCGGCCGCCCGCGGCCTGGTCGTACGGGCCTCGCGGACCGGTGGCGGCGACCCGGCCCCGCAGGACCTCGTACGCCGCTGCTACCGCACCGGCCGCGTCTGGCGCGGGGCGCTGCTGGAGAACTCCCGCTACCCGGACACGGCCGCCGAGGTGGCCGCCCTGCGCGGTACGCACCCCCTGGAGGCGCCCGCCACCGTCATGGTGGGTCACGTCGGCGGCTCCGGGCGCACGGCACGGCGCTGGCTCGCCCGGCAGGAGGCCCTGGCCGAGCTGCTCGACGCCCGCTTCGAGGTGGCGGAACCGTCCGGGCACCTGGTCATGCTGGACCGCCCGCACCAGGTGGCACGGGCGGTCCTGGAGGCCGCCGAGCGGCCCCGGGGGCATCGTGCGTAGGCCCGTAGGCCCGAAGTTCCGGCGGTCCCGCTGTGCGCGAGCCCGTCGGCCGCGCGTTCGCGGGCCCGTCGCCCCCGCGCGTGGACCCGTCAGCCCCGGGCGTAGACCTGCTCCGCCCAGTCGGCTATCTGCTTGTCCGAGAGGTGCCGGGCCAGGTCGGCCTCGCTGATCATGCCGACGAGCTTCTTGTCCCTGATCACGGGCAGTCGCTTGATCTGGTGGTCCTGCATCTCCTGCAACACCTCGGAGACGTCCGCGCCCGCGTCGATCCAGCGCGGCGTTCCCTTGGCCATGTCGCCCGCCGTGATCTTCGACGGGTCGTGCCCCATGGCCACGCAGCCCACCACGATGTCGCGGTCGGTCAGGATGCCGCAAAGCCGTTGTTCGGTGTCACTGATGGGCAGCGCGCCCACGTTGAGGCGGCTCATGAGCTGAGCGGCCCGGTCCAGGGTCTCGGTGGCGGGAATCCACTGGGCCCCGGGGTGCATGATCTCTCCGGCGGTGGTCATCGTGAGAACCTCCTGAGCACGCCGTCGCGGCGGGCGCGGACGCGTCCGTCCCGGCGTCCCCATCCTCGTTCGCCCGTTCGGAGTACGCGACTCCACGGGGCTCGACCCCACCGCGCCCGACGCGAAAGCGGAAGCGCCCGTACGGCTGGGAGACCGGGCCTCCTCACCCGTACGGGCGCTCGCGGACGAGCCGGGCGCGTCAGCCGCGCGGCGCCGCCCCGCGCTGCTTCAGCATGTCCGCCATCAGGGTGAGCTCGGACTGCTGGGCCTCGACCATGCCCTGGGCCAGCGCCCGCTCCGCCGGGGTCTGGCACTGGCGCGCACAGCCCTCCGCCATCGCGACGCCGCCCTTGTGGTGGTCGGTCATCAGCTGGAGGTAGAGCACCTCGGCGTCCCGGCCGCCGGCGGCGCCGAGCCGCGTCAGCTCCTCCTTCGTGGCCATGCCCGGCATGATCGCCCCGGATCCGGCGGAGCCGGTGGGGGCCGCGGCGTGCCCGGAGTGCGCGCCGTGCCCCCCGCCCTCGGCAGTCCCCATCCAGGACATCGGCGGCTCGTCGGCGACCACCTTTGGCAGCCCCCACAGGTCCAGCCAGCCCAGCAGCATGCCGCGCTGGTTGGCCTGGGTGTTGGCGATGTCGTAGGCGAGGGTGCGAACGGCCTCGTCCTGCGTGCGGTCGCGGACGATGAACGACATCTCGACCGCCTGCTGGTGGTGCACCGCCATGTCCCGGGCGAACCCCGCGTCGGGGGAGTGCAGCCCCGGGGTGCGGGCCGCGTCGCCGCCGCCCGAGCCGCTCGCGGTGGCGACCGTGGCCCCGACCGCGAACAGCACGGCCAGGACGACGGCCGCGCCCGCGGCCCAGTACGTACGGTTCACTTGCCGGTCAGCCCGTTCGTGCAGGCCGCACCCGGCTCGGGGGTCTGCGAGCCCATCACGTACTTGGTGAAGAACTGCTCGACCCGGGGGTCGGCCGCGCTCTCCACCGTCACCTGCTTGCCCCACGCGCTGAGCATGATCGCTCCGGTCTGCTCCTTGACCGGGCTCATCAGCGTGTACGGGGTCTTGCGCACCTTCTCGGAGAGCTTGTCCAGGTCGCCCTTGGGGGCCTTGTCGTTGTACGTCACCCACACCGCGCCGTGCTCCAGCGAGTGGACGGCGTTCACCTCGGGGACCGGCTCCGTGTAGACGTCGCCGTTGCAGTTCATCCAGCGCGGGTGGTGGTCCCCGCCGACGGGCGGGTTCATCTCGTACTTCACCGGCGTCTCGACGTGGTTGCGGCCGAGCTTCTTCGCGTCCCACTCCTGCTCGCCGCTGACCGGGTTCTTGATGGCGGCGGCCTTGGCCTTCGCGACCGCCTCGTCCTTCTGCTTCTGGTCGATCAGCACCCAAGCGCCGAAGCCGACGAGCCCGGCGACGATCGCCGTCGAGGCCGTGATGGCGATGATCTTGTTGCGCCGATCGCGTGCTTTGTCGGCGCGGCGCATCTCGGCTATGCGCGTCTGGCGGGAGTGCTGGTCGGACGTCCTGCTGGCCATGTGCCCTGGTTCCTTCTGGTGAGGGGGGTGTCGGGGTCGAGCCTGTGGTGCGGTGCGGTGCGGAGCGGGACCCGTCAGGTCCGCAGCACTTGCAGGGCGTGCAGGTCGGGGGCACGGGCGAGCGTCCCGGGAGGGCGGACCGGCCCCACCGGCGCCGTACGGGCGGCAACACCGGACCCGGCCCCCACGAGCGCCACGGCGGGCGGCGGCGCCGGCAGCACGGCCGGCGTCACGCGGGACAGCGGCGAGCACCCCGGCAGGTCGTACGGGGACACGCAGACGGCGTGCGCGGACTGCGCCCGTACGGGGTCCGGCACGTGCGCGTCGGCGGGCCGCACGCACAGGAAGGCCATCACGGCCGCCACCCCGAAGGCGATCAGCAGCACGACGGCAGCGCGGCGCACGGGCTGACGCCCGCGGTCCCCGCGCCCGATGTGCTCCCCGGCCCCCATGGGCGCCGATGGTAATGCTCATGACCGTCCCGCGGTCAGTGCGGGGTGTCATCACCTTTCGGGGGTGCGTAATGTGGCGGAAACCACCGCCGGCGATACTGGGCCGGCCCGACTGTGCCCACCCGCTCCTCGGGGCGGTGGTGCACAGGCCGTCTGAACTGCGAGGATGAAGCCATGGACAAGCAGCAGGAATTCGTCCTCCGGACGCTTGAGGAGCGCGACATCCGCTTCGTGCGCCTGTGGTTCACCGACGTACTGGGCTTTCTCAAGTCCGTCGCTGTCGCACCCGCCGAACTGGAGCAGGCCTTCGACGAAGGCATCGGTTTCGACGGCTCCGCGATCGAGGGCTTCGCCCGGGTCTACGAGTCCGACATGATCGCCAAGCCGGACCCGAGCACGTTCCAGATACTGCCGTGGCGCGCCGAGGCCCCCGGGACCGCCCGGATGTTCTGCGACATCCTCATGCCGGACGGCTCCCCGTCCTTCGCGGACCCCCGCTACGTCCTCAAGCGCATCCTCGCCAAGACCTCCGACCTGGGCTTCACCTTCTACACCCACCCGGAGATCGAGTTCTTCCTGCTGAAGGACAAGCCGCTGGACGGGTCCCGCCCGGTCCCCGCCGACAACTCCGGCTACTTCGACCACACCCCGCAGAACGTCGGCATGGACTTCCGCCGCCAGGCGATCACCATGCTCGAATCGATGGGCATCTCGGTCGAGTTCAGCCACCACGAGGGCGCGCCCGGCCAGCAGGAGATCGACCTCCGCTACGCCGACGCCCTCTCGACGGCCGACAACATCATGACCTTCCGCCTCGTCATGAAGCAGGTCGCCCTCGAACAGGGCGTCCAGGCCACCTTCATGCCGAAGCCGTTCTCGGAGTACCCGGGCTCGGGCATGCACACCCACCTCTCCCTCTTCGAGGGCGACCGCAACGCCTTCTACGAGTCGGGCGCCGAGTACCAGCTCTCGAAGGTCGGCCGCTCCTTCATCGCCGGCCTGCTGCGCCACGCGGCGGAGACGGCGGCGGTCACCAACCAGTGGGTCAACTCGTACAAGCGCATCTGGGGCGGCTCCTCCCGCACCGCCGGCTCGGGCGGCGAGGCCCCCTCGTACATCTGCTGGGGCCACAACAACCGCTCGGCCCTGATCCGCGTCCCGATGTACAAGCCGGGCAAGACGGGCTCCTCGCGCGTCGAGGTCCGCTCGATCGACTCCGGCGCGAACCCGTACCTGACGTACGCGGTCCTCCTCGCGGCGGGCCTCAAGGGCATCGAGGAGGGTTACGAACTCCCGGCCGGAGCCGACGACGACGTCTGGGCCCTCTCCGACGCCGAACGCCGCGCCATGGGCATCGAACCCCTCCCGCAGAACCTCGGCGAGGCCATCTCCCTGATGGAACGCAGCGAACTCGTCGCCGAAACCCTGGGCGAGCACGTCTTCGACTTCTTCCTGCGCAACAAGAAGCAGGAGTGGGAGGAGTACCGGAGCGAGGTCACGGCCTTCGAGCTGCGCAAGATGATGCCGGTGCTGTAAGGGCGGTTCAGAGCCCTTTCGAGCCATGCCTGACACCCCGGGCCGGCGGTCACCGACCGCCGGCCCGGGGCCGTCTCATTCCCCGGGGCCGTCTGCGGGCCGTCGGACGCGGAACCCGAGGTGCCCATCGACCACCCGCACCCCTTGACGCCGGACACCGAACGCCGAACGCCGACGACACGGCATCGGGCCTAGAAGGGGAGACCGACCAGGCCCCATCGCCGGGCGCCGGCCTCCGTGGCCACGTCGCCCCATTCTCGCAACAGCGCTGCGGCAGCGTCGAAGCCGGCGGGCCGGCCCGCCCACCCGGCGGCCCCGGCTTCGAAGGGCCCGCGCAGTTCCTCCAGCCGAGGAGCGGCCACCTGCCAGGAGCGGACCAGCTCCGACACCTCCTCGGGGGCTCTGAGCAGGAGCACCCGGGGACGCCACGGAGCGGGGTCGTTGGGGAAACCGCGCGCGGCGGGCCGTTCCTGCCCCGCGGCGGTCGTGGGATCGGTCCCCATGAGGTCGTCCGGGCCGGCCCAGAACAGGCCGCGCAGGAAGTGGTCCAAGGCGTCCCGCAGTTCGGGCGCCACCGAGGTCCGTACGTCCTCCCAGGCATTGCCCAATCGGGGGTGCCAGCCGTAGGAACCGGTGGTTCCGTGGAACCGGTACTCGGCGCACCAGGACACCTGCCGACGCCACACCCAGCCGCCCGTCACGGCGTAGTCGGCGTCTTCGCACGCCTCACAGCAGAAGTCGGGACAGGCGACATCGCCCAGTACGTTCACCCTGTCGTCCGCCGGGATCCGTGCCAGGTGCTCCCAGTCGACCGTGAGCACGGTGATGTCGAGTCCCATCGGGACAGGCTAGTACCTGCCGTGCAGTTGGGGCCGGGGTCGCGGCGCGAGCCGAGTCCCGTACGTCCCGACCCGGATCGGCGGTCTGCGGCCGATTCGCGGACCCAACATGGGTGCATCGACGTCCACAAGGCTCTGAACCGAGTCCTTGCTGTCAGCCGGAGGCTCATAGTGGTGTCCGCCCCCACGGTCGTCCTCGATTTCGTGGGCCGATTGCGTCGCAGCTTGCTGAATGCCCCTTCGGAGCAGGCCCCCGGCTCACTGGCCGAGTATCTCCTGTCCCGCGAAAGGCCTCTTGGTGTGGGGGTGTTGACGGTGCGGTGCGGCAAGTGCCGCAATGGGGTGGGGAGTCGCCGGTGGTCGGTCGGCGTCGGATTCGTGGGTGCCGGCGCCGTTCGTGCGGGCGGGGTCGGGGGAGAGGGGAAGGGGCTTCGATGATCACTCTCGCCGTGGTCGGTGCCGGGCAGCGGGGAACGGGGTACGCGGCCTGGGCGTTGGAGCATCCCGGGCGGGCCCGGGTCGTGGCGGTGGCCGAGCCGCGCAAGGTCCGGCGGGACCGGCTCGTCGCCGCGCACGGGCTGGAGCCCGACGCGGCGGTGGACGACTGGCGGGTGCTGGCCGCCCGCGGCCGGGTCGCGGACGCGGTGCTCGTCTGCACGCTGGACCGCGATCACGTGGAGCCCGTACTCGCGTTCGCCGGGCTCGGCTGCCACATCCTGCTGGAGAAGCCGATGGCGTTGACGGAGGTCGATTGTCGGCGCATCGTCGCCGCCGTGGAGGAGGCCGGGGTGATCCTCGCGGTCGGCCACGTGCTGCGCTACACCCCCTACACGCAGGCGCTGAAGCGGGTGGTCGACTCCGGCCGTCTCGGGGAGGTCGTCAGCGTGCAGCACCTCGAACCGGTCGGGTTCTGGCACCAGGCGCACTCGTTCGTCCGGGGCAACTGGCGGCGGGAGGACGAATCGACGTCCATGATCATGGCGAAGTCCTGCCACGACCTCGACTGGTTGCAGTACGTGCTGGGGCAGCCGCCGGTGCGCGTTTCCAGCTTCGGTCGGCTCTCCCACTTCCATGCCGGGAACAGGCCCGCCGGCGCCGCCGACCGCTGCCTGGACTGTTCGGTGGAGGCCACGTGCCCGTACTCCGCCCCGCGGGACTACGGTGACCGGCTCGCCGCGGGCAGGCACGGATGGCCGCTGAGCGTGGTGATCGACGAGTTCACCCCGCGGGCCCTGGAGACGGCGCTGCGGGAGGGGCCGTACGGGCGGTGCGTGTACGCCTGCGACAACGACGTGGTCGACCACCAGGTGGTGTCCATGGAGTTCGGCTCCGGGGCCACGGCCACGTTCACCATGACCGCGTTCACCGAACAGGCCGACCGTCGGACCCGTGTCTTCGGGACCCGCGGCGAACTGCGGGGCGACGGCAGGCGGGTGCGGGTGTACGACTTCCTGACCCGCCGCGAGGAGAGCGTCGAGGTCGGTGTCGAGGGGACGGCGGACGCGGGCGGCGGTCACGGCGGCGGTGACGCCGGGCTGATGGACGCCTTCGTCGCGTCCGTGGCCGCGGGCGACCCCGCCCTCGTGAGGTCCGGGCCGCGGGAGTCCCTCACCAGCCACCTGACGGTACTGGCGGTCGAACGCGCACGCCGTGGCGGCACCGTCGAGACCGTGGGCCCGCCCGACGGCGCCTTCTGAGGGCCGGGGTCCGTCCACCCGGCGGCACCTTTCGAGGGCCGGGGTGCGGCGTCAGGCCTTCGGCGGGGCCGCCGGTCGCCAGACGGGGGCGGGGCCGATGACGGCCGGGCCGGCGGTGGCGATGTGGATACGGGCGTCGAGGCCGAGGACCGCCGTCGTGACGCCGCCCCCGGCCTCCTGGACGGCCGCGGGGGCGCCCGCGTAGAGCATGCGGGACTCGGTCCAGGCGGGGGGTCCGCCCAGCGGGGCCGCGGCGATGGTGCCGCTGTCCGCGCGGCCCGTGACGAGGCGGCCCGCCACGCCGACCGCTCCGTAGCCGGCCCGGCCACCGGCCTCCGCGAGGGCGGAGACCTGCGGGGCGCCGCTGCCGGCGGTGACCAGGGCGCTGCGGACGACGCCAGAGTCGGGGCGTCGGAACCAGAGGCGGACGCCCGCGCCGTCGGGGATCGCCGTGAGGGGGACCGTCGTGGCGGGGAGCGCGGTGGGGAAGGGACCGGCGAGCGGTGCGTCGGGGGAGGGCTGCGTCCAGGCCAGGACGGACTGGGCGGTGGTGGCGTAGACGTGGCGCCGCCCGGCGGCGTCCACGACGGCCACCGGGTCGCTCTGCAGGTCCTCGCCGCCCAGGCGCTGCCAGTCGGTGAAGCCGCCCGACGGCTGCTGGACGCTCGCGCGCAAGGTGCGGCGGGTGTCGCGGAGGTAGACGGTGAGCCGGCCCGCCGGGTCGACGGCGGCGGCCGGGGCGCTGATCGCCGAGGTGCCGGGCTCGTCGCCCGTCTCGGGGGTGCCGAGCGACTGCCACGCCGCGAACGGCCCGTCGGGGACGGTCTGGACGGCGAGGACGACCTCGCGCCGGTAGTCGGCGGGCCCGGGACCCAGGGTGGTGCGGGTGGCGAGGACCGCGATGCGGCCGTCGGGCAGGCGGGCCGTGGAGGCGCCCGGGTCGATGCCCGTCCCGGGGAGCAGGGCGGGGCCCGTCCAGGCGCCGGCGCGGTCGCGGTTCCAGACGGCCATCCGGCCGTCCAGCGCGGTGAACGCCCAAAGCCTGCCGGGGGTGCCCTCGGTCAGCCAGGACGTGGTGTCGGCACGGGCGTAGCGCAGCGACTGGGCCCAGTTGCGGCCGGTGGGGCTGCCCGCCACCTTGCGGTCGCCGCAGCCGGACGGGCTGCCGCAGTCCGCGCGGTCCTGCCAGGCGTACGTCCGCAGGTAGCCGGTCTTCGTCTCGGCCGTCTGCGGGTCCAACGAGTGCGGCAGGGCGCCGTTGTGGTAGCCGAGGTAGTTCTGCACGGAGAAGCGGGGACGGTCCGTGACCCGCTCCGCGTACGCGGCGGTGGCGGCCTGCA
This sequence comes from Streptomyces sp. NPDC057939, assembly GCF_042887545.1. NCBI lineage: Bacteria > Bacillati > Actinomycetota > Actinomycetes > Kitasatosporales > Streptomycetaceae > Streptomyces > Streptomyces sp. NPDC057939. The sequence continues at coordinate 119,877 of NZ_JBHVPG010000016.1, read as the reverse complement.
CGAAGCGCGCGCCGTACATGTGGTCCTGGTGGTCGGTGTACTTGCCGGTGTGTTCGTACCGGCCGGGCGTCGGGTCCTGCATCCGTATCGTCGTCGGCCGGTACTGCTCCAGGACCCCTGATATCGCCTGTATCGCCTGGTCCTTGGTGTACGTGAACGGCTGCTTGACCGGGGTGCCCGAGGCCAGTTGGGCTTCGAGCGCGGGTATGTCCCCGTTCCACAGGCCGCGCAGGCTGTCCGGGTTCTTCCCGGACGGGCTGCGCGCCTCGCGCAGTTGCAGCCATACGAGGTGGATCTCGGGCCGGGCGACGAGGACGTCGAGCTCGGCCTCCCCGCCGCCCGCGGTCGGTATGACCGTGCGCTTCCACGGGCTGGTGCGGTCGCCGGTGGCCATCTGGGCGTAGGCGGAGCGGATGCCGTTCTGCCGGGCCTCCGCGTAGTGGGTGCGGTCGGCCGGTTGCTCCGGGTCCTTGGCCTCGCCGCCGCGGGCCTCGTTGCGTCCGTCGGCCTCGCCCGAGGTGAGGTAGGCGGTGGTGACCCGGGTCCCGGAGGTGAGGGATCGACTGAGGTCGGGGTTCATGAAGAACAGGTCGTCGTCGGGGTGGGCGACGATCTGCACCACCGTTCCGGCCGTGGTGCTCGCGGGGAGGACCGGCAGCGTGCCCCGCGCGCCGGTCGCCTCGGCCGAGGTCTGTTGGCCCGAGGCGACGGCGAGCACACCGGTGGCGCCCAGGGTGAGCATGGGCAACACGGCCGCGAGGAGGAAGCGGCGGCGGGAAACGGGCATCGGTCAACGCCTTGAGGTCGTTCCGGGGCGGGAAGAACCGCTGTTCGGTCAGTGAGAGGCCAAATCGGGGAACTTGGTTCACCGATTCCGCCGATGACGCCCGCTTTCCGAAAACGACCGGGTGTGATTGTGCCCGTTGGGGTTCCCGGTTGCGCATGTGCCCGAATCCTGGACGGAGTTGACCGGGTCGGAAAAACAAAGAACGCCCCGGTGGGGGGCGTTCTTTGTGATATGCGGCGAATGTGCTCGATACGACGCTTCGGGTGGTTCCTCAGGGTCCGGTGTTGCTCGGACCCACCGGCATCCACGGCGCCAGGTAGGCGCTCGAACCGCCGGTGCCACCCGCGCCACCCGCCCCGCCCCCGTCGCCCGCGCCACCCGCCCCGCCCGGGTCGTTCGCCGAGGACGTGACGTACAGCCGCGCGTCGAGTCCGACCACCGCCAGGCTGACCAGGTTCTTGCCCGTCATCGTGCTGGACGGCGCGCCGACGAACATCAGCGGCGAGCGCTGCCACAGGTGCCCCGGACCGAGGTCCGAGCCCAACTGCCCGCCCGACGACCGCCCGGCGAGGAGGTTTCCGCTCGCGGTCACCGAACCGAAGCCCTGGAGTCCGCCCAGGTCGGTGAGGCCGGTGGTCCTCAGCCCGTCGCCCGCGGTCATCAGTGCGGTGCGGACGTTGCCCGAGCCGGGCTTGCGGAACCACAGCCGCACCCCGCCCTCGCGGCCCGCGGCCGTCAACGGCACCGTCGTCTCCGGCAGGCCGGTGGCCGTGGCCGGGCCCAGCGCGGCGCCCGGCTCCGTCTGCGCCCAGCCCGTCACCGACCGGGTGGTCGCGGCGAACACCATCAGCCGCCCGGAACCGTCCGTCGCGGTGACGGGCGTGCCGTGCAGGTCACCGCCACCGTGCCGTTCCCACGGCCCCCACTCGCCGTCCGTCCCCCGGGTCCGGCCGCGCAGGGTGGACGCGCCGTCGCGCACGTACACCGCCATCCGTCCGGCGCCGTCCACCGACACGGCCGGCGCGCTGATGTCGGACGTCCACTCCTCGTCCGCGCCCTCCGGGGTGCCCAACGACTCCCACTCCCCGAACTCCTCCGAGCCTGGAGCCCGTTGCACGGAGAGGACGACCTCGCGCCGGTAGTCGGAGGGCGCCTCCCCGAAGGAGGTGCGGGTGCCGAGGGCGGCGATCCGACCGTCCTTCAACGTGACGGTCGATATGCCCTGGTCCATGCCGGTTCCGGGCAGCAGCCGCGGCCCGCTCCAGCGGCCTATCAGCCCGGTCCGGTGCCAGAGCGCGACCTGCCCGTCGAGCACCTTGAAGGCCCACAGGCCCTGCTGGGTGTCGGAGGTCAGCCAGGAAGTGCCGCTGCCGCGGGCGTAGTTGATGGACTCGGTCCAGCGATTGCCCGCCGGGCGGTCGGCGACCTTGAGGTCTCCGCAGCCGGCCTCGCTGCCGCAGTGGTTCTTCCGGTCCAGCCAGGCGTACGTGTCCAGGATGTCCAGCTTCTCGCGTGCCTCGGCCGGGTCGAGGGAGCTCGGCAGCGAGCTGTTGAAGTAGCCGACGTAGTTCTGCGTCGCGAAGTGCGGCCGGTCCTTGACCTCCCGCGCGTAGGCCGCGCTCGCCAGCTGCACGAACCGGGCGCCGTAGAAGTGGTCCTGGTGGTCGGTGTACCGCTTGGTGTCCGAGGTCCGGCCGGGCGTGGGGTCCTGGGTGCGGATGGTGGTCGGCCGGTACCGGGCGAGGATGCCCACGAGGGTCCGTACGACCTGGTCCCGCGTGTACGTGAACGGCTGCTCGACGGGGGTGCCGGAGGCCAGCACCGACTCCAGGTGCGGGACCTTGCCGTCCCACAGGCCGTGCAGGCTGTCGGGGACGTCCTGGTAGACGTGGCCCGCCTCGCGCAGTTGCAGCCACACGAGGTTGACCTCGGGCTTCGCGACGAGGACGTCCACCTCGGCGTGGGCGCCGCCCGCGGTCGGCACGACGGTCCGCTTCCAGGGGCTGCTGCGGTCGCCGGTGGCCATCTTGGCGTAGGCGGCGCGGATGCCGTTCTGGCGGGCCTCGGCGTAGGCCGGCTTGTCGGGGCGGGTGGAGGCGCCCTTGGCGGAGCCCGCGTTGACGCCGTCCGACTCCCCGGACGTCAGGTAGACCGAGGTCACGGGGTGGCCGGCGGCTATGGAGTACCGCAGGTCCGGGTTCATGAAGTACAGGTCGTCGTCGGGGTGCGCGACGACCTGGAGCACCCGGCCCGGGTCCGGAAGCCCGGCGGCGGTCGCGGTGGTGGACCGGGAATCGGCGGTGGTCGGCGCGCCGAGACCGGCGAGTGCCTCGTTGCCGCGCAGGACGAGCATGCTCCCGGCGACGGTGGCGGCGCAGAACGCGACCACCTTGACGATCCTCGCGAGCCGGCGGTGGTGGGCGAGGGTGTGGGCGTGGGCGTGGCCGTGCCGGTACGGGAGCCACCCCTCGGGGGCGTGCCCGTCGGTCGTGTCCGACCCGGCCGCGTCCGACCGATTCCCGTCCGACCCGGTCGCGTCCGACGCGGTCGTGTCCGGCCGATCCCCGTCCGACCCGGTCGTGCCCTGCTGATCCCCGTCCGACCCCGTCCCGTCCGACCCCGTCCCGTCCCGGGCGTCACGCGGAAGCCATGCGCAGGTGTCCGGCGCCGGTCGCGGCTCGATCACGGACGGACGGGCGCTCGGGGACGGCTCGGGGTCCGGCCGCGTTCGGGAGGTCGAGTCGGCGACCGCGGCCGCCGGCCTCGCGGCCCGCGACGCGCCGCGCGCGGCCGGTACCCGGCGGGCGCCCGGTCCGGTGAGGGGCGTCGCCGCACCATCGGCGGGGCGGGTGGGGTCGGCGGGGCAGGGGGGATCGAGGAGGGGGCGTCCTTCGGACATGGGGCTCCTCGTGGCCGGTCAGCCGGGGACCGGTCCCCTTGGCGCATAGATCTACAAGTATTCAGAAAATCCGATAATCCGCCTCATGATGTGCGCCACGGCGCGCCGGTGAATCGAACGCCGCTCCGGCTAGGCTCACCACAGACCTGGCCGGGCCACCGGCCGCGACGCACGCGGGAGGCGGCGGGATGACAGTCCCGGGACGCAGGAGCAGCACCTTCATCAGGCTGCTGCGCAGCGGTTTCACCGACCCCTCCGCCGCCGCCCGGCTCCTCGACGCCGACGCGCTGGCCTCCGTACGCACCGACCCGGTGCTCCTCGACGCCCTCGGTGCGACCGCCGACCCGGACCTCGCCCTGCGCGGTCTCGTCCGTCTCGCCGAGGCGCAGCCGCCGGACCAGCTGCCCGGGCTCCTCGACACCCTCGTCAGCGCCAAACCCCTGCGCGACCGGCTCCTCGGCGTGCTCGGCGCGTCCGAGGCGCTCGCCGACCACCTCGCCCGCCACCCCCGCGACTGGCTCGCCCTCGTCACCTACGAGGCCGCCGACCTGCACCCGGGCCTGCCGGAGTTCGAGCAGGGGCTCGCCGACGCCCACGACCCCGTCGCCCTGCGCGTCGCCTACCGCCGCTGCCTCCTCTCCATCGCGGCCCGTGACGTGTGCGGCACCACGGACGTCGCCCAGACCGCCGCCGAGCTCGCCGACCTCGCCACCGCCACCCTCCGCGCCGCCCTGCGCATCGCGACCGCCGCCGCCCCCGAGGACGCCGCCCGCTGCCGGCTCGCCGTCATCGCCATGGGCAAGTGCGGCGGCAACGAGCTCAACTACGTCTCCGACGTCGACGTGATCTTCGTGGGGGACGCCGCCCCCGGCGCCGACGAGGGCAAGGCCATCCAGTCCGCGACCCGGCTGGCCTCCCACCTCATGCGGATCTGCTCCGAGACCACCGTCGAGGGCACCATCTGGCCCGTCGACGCGAACCTGCGCCCCGAGGGCCGCAACGGCCCCCTCGTCCGGACCCTCGCCTCCCACCTCGCCTACTACCAGCGCTGGGCCAAGACCTGGGAGTTCCAGGCCCTCCTCAAGGCCCGCGCGGTCGCCGGCGACCCCGCACTCGGCGTCCAGTACATCGCGGCCATAACCCCCCTCGTCTGGCAGGCCGCCGAACGCGAGAACTTCGTCGCCGACGTCCAGAAGATGCGCCGCCGCGTCGTCGACAACATTCCCGCCGCCCAGGTCGACCGCGAGCTGAAACTCGGCCCCGGCGGCCTGCGCGACGTCGAGTTCGCCGTCCAGCTCCTCCAGCTCGTCCACGGCCGCGGCGACGCCACCCTGCACTCCGGCACCACCCTCGACGCCCTCCACGCCCTGGCCGCCGGGGGCTACGTCGGACGGACCGACGCCGCCCAGCTCGGCGACGCCTACCGGTTCCTGCGCGCCATGGAGCACCGCATCCAGCTCTACCGGCTGCGCCGCACCCACCTCGTCCCCGAGGACGAGAACGACCTGCGCCGCCTCGGCCGCTCCATGGGCCTGCGCACCGAACCGGTCGCCGAGCTCAACAAGGCCTGGCGCCGGCACGCCACCGCCGTCCGCCGCCTCCACGAGAAGCTCTTCTACCGGCCGCTCCTCGACGCCGTCGCCCAGCTCACCCCCGGCGAGACCAAGCTCTCCCCCCGCGCCGCCGGCCAGCGCCTCGAAGCCCTCGGCTACGCCGACCCGGTCGGCGCGCTGCGCCACCTCGAAGCCCTCGCGTCCGGCGTCAGCCGCAAGGCCGCCATCCAGCGCACCCTGCTGCCCGTCCTCCTCGGCTGGTTCGCGGACTCCGCCGACCCGGACGCCGGACTCCTCAACTTCCGCAAGGTCTCCGACGCCCTCGGCAAGACCCCCTGGTACCTGCGCCTGCTGCGCGACGAGGGCGCCGCCGCCGAGAACCTCGCCCGCGTCCTGTCCGCCGGACGCCTCGCCCCCGACCTCCTGATGCGCGCCCCCGAGGCCGTCGCCCTCCTCGGGGACCCCGAGAACCTCCGGCCCCGCACGCACGAGGCCCTGGAACAGGAGGTACTGGCCGCCGTCGGCCGAGCCGAGAGCGGCGAGGCGGCCGTCGCGGCCGCCCGAGGGGTCCGCCGCCGCGAACTCTTCCGCACCACCGCCGCCGACATCATCGCCTCGTACGGGACGGAGGACAGCCCGGCCGTGACGGACCAGGGCGCGCTCGTCGACCGGGTCGGCGAAGCCGTCTCCGACCTCACCGCCGCCACCATCGCCGGAGCCCTGCGCGCAGCCGTGCGCGACCACTGGGGCGAGACCCTCCCCACCCGCTTCGCCGTCATCGGCGTCGGCCGCTTCGGCGGCCACGAACTCGGCTACGGCTCCGACGCCGACGTCCTGTTCGTCCACGAACCCCGCGAGGGCGTCGACGAACAGGAAGCCGCCAAGGCCGCCCAGACCGTCATCTCCGAGATGCGACGGCTCCTCCAGCTGCCCACCGCCGACCCGCCGCTGCTCATCGACGCCGACCTGCGGCCCGAGGGCCGCTCCGGCCCCCTCGTGCGCACCCTCTCCTCGTACGCCGCCTACTACCGCCGCTGGTCGCTCACCTGGGAGAGCCAGGCGCTGCTGCGCGCCGTACCGGTCGCCGGGGACGACGAACTCGGGCGCCGCTTCATCGACCTCATCGACCCCCTGCGCTACCCCGTGGAGGGCCTCGGCGAGGAGGCCGTACGGGAGATCCGCCGGCTCAAGGCGCGGATGGAGACCGAGCGGATGCCCCGCGGCGCGGACCCGACCCTGCACACCAAACTCGGCCGCGGCGGCCTCAGCGACGTCGAGTGGACCGTCCAACTGCTCCAGATGCGGCACGCCTGGGCGGAGCCGGGCCTGCGCACCACCCGAACCCGTCGGGCCCTGTCGGCCGCCCACGCCGCCGGACTGATCCCGACCGAGGAGGCCCAGATCCTCGACGAGGCCTGGGTGCTCGCCACCCGGGTCCGCAACGCCGTCATGCTGGTCCGCGGCCGGGCCGGGGACACCTTCCCGTCCGAGGCCCGCGAGCTGGCGGCCGTCGGCCGCTACCTCGGCTACCCGGAGGGGAAGGTCGGCGAGATGCTCGACGACTACCGCCGTACGACGCGCCGCGCACGGGCGGTCGTCGACGAGCTCTTCTACGGCTCCTGACCCGGGCGGGACTGACCCGCGCGCACCCGGCCCGCGGGCACCCGACCCGCGGGCACCCGACCCGCGGGCACCCGGCCCCGGCGGCCCGCGCCGGCCGCGCGCTCGGGGCCCGGACCGGGGTGCCGAGCGCGCGGGCGCCCCGCGCCTTCCCGCCCGGGGTGCCCGCCTCTCACTCCCGCGCCGCCCGCAGGGCGCGGGCGTGCGCGAGGAGCGCTTCGAGGCCCAGGTCGAAGGCCGCGTCGGCCCGCCCCGGCCCGCCCGCGGCGAGCGCCCCGGCCAGCAGCGGGGTCTGCGGCGAGGGCTCCCACATCGCCTCGGGGGCCGCCAGGTCCAGCGCGGAGCCCAGCACCAGGTTCTCCAGGCCGGTCAGCAGCGGCATCACCTGCTCCCGGCCGAACCCGGCCGCGAGGAGCAGGGCGACCGCCCGTTCGTACTGGGCGAGCACGGCGGGGGCCCGTACCGGCGTGGTCATCAGCAGCGGGATGGCCCGCGGGTAGGCGGCGAACGCCGCCCGGTAGGAGCGGGCCCACTCCTCCAGCGCCCGGTCCCAGGGGGTCAGGGTCAGCGCCGAACCGGAGATCGAGGCGCACACCCGTTCCCGGATCAGCTCCACCACCCCGGCCCGGCCGTCCACGTGGTGATACAGCGAGCCCGTCTGCACCCCGAGCGCCCGGGCGATCTGCGGAACACTGAATTCCCCTTGTTCCGCGACCAGTTGCAGGGCGGTCGCGGCGATCCGCTCCCGGTCGAGCAGGGGGGTGCGCGGCCGTGCCATCGGTCTTCTCCCGCCGTGAGGTCTTCCCGTACGCCAGAACCGGAGGCTACATTGCCGCAAACCGAAAGCCTTTAGGTTTTCGGATTCCCGCCGCCTGCCGTTCGCAGAAGGGTGCCCCCGCATGCCCGAAACGCCGGACCCCGCGCCGAGACCCACCTCCGCCGCCACCCCCGCTCCCACCCCGGGCCCGCCCCCCACCGCGGCCGGATCCGCCCTGCGCCGGGGCGCCCTCGGCACCGCCGACATCTCCTTCTTCGTCGTCTCCGCCGCCGCCCCCCTGACCGTCATGGCCGGCGTCGCGCCCGTCGCGATCCTCCTCGGCGGCATCGGCGCCCCCGCCGGGTACCTCCTCGCCGGCCTCACCCTCACCGTCTTCGCCGTCGGCTTCACCGCCATGAGCCGCCACGTCAGGAGCGGCGGCGCCTTCTACGCCTACATCGCGCGCGGCCTCGGCAAGCGCGTCGGCATCGGCGCCGCCCTGCTCGCCCTCGTCGGCTACAACGGCATGGAGATCGGCGTCTACGGCCTCCTCGGCACCACCACCGCCGACACCGGCCACGCCCTCGCCGGCATCGACGTCCCCTGGCTGCCGGTCTCCCTCGCCGGCCTCCTGCTCATCTGGTACGGCGGCTTTCGCTCCATCGACTTCGGCGCGAAGCTCCTCGGCGTCCTCCTCGTCGCCGAGACCGGAATACTCGTCCTCCTCGCCGTCGGCGTGCTGGCCGAAGGCGGCGCCCACGGCCTGTCCGCCGCCTCCTTCACCCCCGGCGCGGTCCTCGTCCCCGGCACCGCCGCCGTCCTGGCCTTCGCGTTCGCCGCCTTCACCGGCTTCGAGTCGACCGTCATCTACCGCCGCGAGGCCCGCGACCCCGACCGGACCATCCCGCGGGCCACCTACATCGCCGTCGCCTTCCTCGGCCTCTTCTACGCCTTCATCGTCTGGACCGTCATCCAGGCCTTCGGCGCCGAGGAGGTCGTCACCGCCGCCGCCGAGGACCCGGGCGGCCTGTTCTTCGCCGCGATCACCACCTACGTCGGCCCCTGGGCGGCGGACCTCATGCACGTCTTCATCGTGACCAGCGTCATCGCCTCCCTCCTCGCCTTCCACAACGCCATCAACCGCTACGTCCTCGCCCTCTCCGAGGAAGGCGTCCTGCCCGCGGCCCTCGGCCGCGTCCACCCCCGCCACGGCTCCCCGTACCTCGCAGGCGCCGCCCAGACCGTCCTCGGCGCCGTCATCGTGCTCGCCTTCGCCCTCGCCGGCGCCGACCCGTACCAGCAGCTCCTGCTCTGGGTGAACACCCCGGGCATGATCGGTCTCATGGCCCTGATGCTGCTCGCCGCCATCGCCGTACCGGTGTACTTCCGGCGCACCGCCCACGACGAAGGGCCCTGGCGCACCCTGATCGCCCCCGTGACCGCGGCCGTCCTGCTGGCCGTCGCGATCTTCCTCGTCGTCTCCAAGGTCGGCCTCTTCACCGGGGCCTCGACCACCGTCAACACCGTCCTCGTCGCCGTCGTCCCCGCGGTGTTCCTCACCGGCCTCGGCCTCGCCCGCCGGATCAGGACCCGCCGCCCCGAGGTCTACGCCCGCTTCGCCGAGGAACCGGCCGAAGCCGGCGCCGCGGCCGAACCCGCAACCCCCGCCACCCCCCTCGAAGGAGCAGAGCCGTGCCCGCTGCCGACACCGTCCTCACCGGAGCCCGAGTCCGCACGCTCGACCCCGCCCGTCCCGAAGCCGGCGCGGTAGCCGTCCGCGACGGGCAGATCATCGCCGTCGGCCACGAAAGCGACGTACCGGACTGGCGCGGACCCGGCACCGAGGTCGTCGACCTGGCCGGCGCCACCCTCACCCCCGGCCTGACCGACGCCCACAGCCACCCCGTCTGGGGCGTCGAGATGGCCACCGGGACCGACCTCTCCGCCGTCCGCGACCTCGACCAACTGCGCGCCGTCCTGCGCACGGCGGAGCGCGGCCCCGGCGGCTGGGTGCTGGGGCACGGCCTCGACCACAACGCCTTCGGCGGCCGCCCCGTCGACCGCGCCCTCGTCGAGGAGTCCCTCGCGGGCGCCCCCGCCTTCCTGCGCCTCTACGACGGCCACTCCGCCCTCGCCACCGGCCCGGCCCTCGCCGCCGCGGGCATCACCGGACCCCGCGTGTTCGCCCAGCGCTCGGAGATCGTCTGCGCCACCGACGCCACGGGCGCCGTACGCCCCACCGGGCACCTCATCGAGCACGCCGCGATGGCCCTCGTCGGTGCCGTCGCCCCCAAGCCCACCGCCGCCGCCCGCCGTGCCCGCCTCCTCGCCCTGCTCGGCGAGATGGCCGCCACCGGCCTCACCGGAGCCCACGTCATGGACCTCGGGGACGGCGACGTCCCGGCGCTCCTGGCCACCGTCGAGTACGAGGGCGACCTGCCGCTCCGGCTGCGGTTGGCCCCCTGGTGCATGCCGGGAGCGAGCGACGAGGACCTGGCCGAACTGATCGAACTCCAACTCACCGGCGGCCGCCACTGGCAGGTCGGCGGCGTCAAGTTCTTCATGGACGGCACCGTCGAGGGCGGCACCGCCTGGCTGGAGCACGCAGACTGCCACGGCCAGGGCACCGACGCCTTCTGGCCCGACCTCCCCGCCTACGCCCGCGCCGTGCGCATCCTCGACACCGCCGGGGTCCGCACCGCCACCCACGCCATCGGCGACGCGGCCGTCCGGCACGTCCTGGACACCGTCGCCTCCCTCGGGGCGCACGGCTCCATGCGACACCGCGTCGAACACATCGAGACCGTCCCCGACGACCAGCTGAAGCGGTTCGCCGAACTCGGCGTGATCGCCTCCATGCAGCCCCCGCACACCGCGTACACCCGCGCCGACCACACCGACGAATGGTCCAGGCGGCTCGGCGACGAGCGGGCCGCCCGGGCCTGGCGCTGCCGGGACCTGCGGGACGCGGGCGCGGTCCTGGCCCTCGGCTCCGACTGGCCCATCGCCCACCACGACGCCCGCCAGGTCCTCGCGACGGCGCTGCGCCCGCGCGGCGCGGCAGCCGCCGGCCGCTACCTGACGGGGCTGATGGCCCTGGAGGGGATGACCTCGCACGCCGCGCTCGCGGCGGGGGAGCAGCGGGTGGCGGGCCGGATCGCCCCCGGATACCGGGCGGACCTGACGGCCTTCGCCCTCGACCCGGTCACGGCCGCCCCGGACGAACTGGCCGAGGCCCCGATCCGCCTCACGGTCTCCGGCGGCCGCATCACCCACCGCGACCAGGGCCCCTCCACCCCCTGACCACGGCCGGCCGCACCGTGGCACGATCCGCTCGGTTCTTCGATCGAGAAAGCACCGGGAGAGACATGAACATCGAGCCGTCGGGCGAGGACCTCTGCCGGAGCGGCTCCGTCGCGCACGCCGTCGCCGCGTGAGACGGGTGGAGTCCGCCGTCGCCGCCGTCCACCGCCACCGGCGGCCGGATCCTTCGTGCTGGGACGCCGTGGTCGAAGCGGTCTGTGGTGACGGGTCGAGCCACGACGCCGACCGGGCGCTGGTCCAAGGGGGCCGGGCGATCCTCCGGCACGCCGACCGGCGCTCGTGGGGTGACGGACGGACCGGGCGGTGCCCGCGCCCATCCGCCCGAGCCTTCAGGCGCGGGCGCGGAAGCGGTTCAGCAGCGCGGCCGCGGGATGCGGTCCGGTGTGCTCGGGGTGGCGCGGCAGCCGGTGCGGCAGCGCGCCGTACCAGGCCCGCGAGACGGCGTAGCCGAAGGCCAGGCAGATCATCCCGCCGACCGCGTCGAGCCAGAAGTGGTTCGCGGTGGCCACGATGACGACGAGGGTCGCCGTCGGGTAGAGCAGGCCCAGGATCCGGGCCCAGGGGGCCGAGGCGACCGCGAAGATCGTCAGCCCGCACCAGAGCGACCACCCTATGTGCATGGACGGCATCGCCGCGTACTGGTTCGACATGTTCTTCAGGTTCCCGGAGGCCATCGAACCCCAGGTGTGGTGCACGAGCACCGTATCGATGAAGTTCTGCCCGTTCATCAACCGCGGCGGCGCGAGCGGGTACAGGTAGTAGCCGACCAGGGCGACGCCCGTGGTGGCGAAGAGGACCAGGCGGGTGGCGGCGTAACGCCCCGGATGGAAGCGGTAGATCCAGACCAGCACGCCGATCGTCACCACGAAGTGGAGGGTGGCGTAGTAGTAGTTCATGCCGACGATCAACCACGTCACCGAGTTGATGCCGTGGTTGACGCTCTGCTCCACGGCGATGCCGAGGCTGCGCTCCACCTCCCAGATCCAGTCGGCGTTCGCCAGCGCGGCGGCCTTCTGCTCGGGCACGGCGTTGCGGATCAGCGAGTACGTCCAGTAGCTGACCGCGATCAGCAGGATCTCGAACCAGATGCGGGGGCGCCGCGGTGCGCGCAGCCGTGTCAGCAGGGTGCGTTCCGACGCCGGACGGGCCTCGTTCTCGGCCACGATGGGTGGCGAGACGTCCGTCCGGGTTTCCAGTGTCTTCACGCTCGCTTCACCCATGGGGAGAGAGTCTGCCAGATGAGATCTCCCCTCCGATCATCCCTCGGGACGGTCTTGGGGATGAGGGGATCCCCCCTGCGGACTACACCCCGCCCCCTAGGGAGCGGGGGCTTCCCGAACCCGTCGCTGTCCCGGCCCCGAAGCCGTCGATCCGCGGACCACCAGCTCGGGAAGGAAGACGAACTCGCTGTGCGGGGCCGGCGTACCGCCGATCTCCTCCAGCAGGGTCCGTACCGCGGCCTGACCCATCGCCTGGACCGGCTGCCGGATCGTGGTCAGCGGCGGATCGGTGAACGCTATGAGCGGGGAGTCGTCGAAGCCCACGACCGACACGTCCTGCGGCACCCGCAGCCCCTGTTGCCGGGCGGCACGGATCGCGCCCAACGCCATCATGTCGCTCGCGCACACCACGGCGGTGCAGCCCCGGGAGATCAACGCGGACGCCGCGGCCTGACCGCCCTCCAAGGTGTAGAGGGAGTGCTGGATCAGCTCCTCCGCCTCGGCCTCGTCGAGCCCGAGGCGTTCCCGCATCCCCAGCCGGAAGCCCTCGATCTTGCGGAGCACCGGCACGAACCGCTTCGGCCCGACGGCCAACCCGATCCGGGTGTGCCCGAGCGCGGTGAGGTGGGTCACGGCGAGCTGCATGGCGGCCCGGTCGTCGGGGGAGACGAAGGGGGCCCGCACCTTGTCGGAGAACCCGTTGATCAGGACGTACGGGACGCCCTGGCCGCGGAGTTGGTCGTAGCGGCCCATGTCGGCGGTGGTGTCGGCGTGCAGCCCCGAGACGAAGATGATCCCCGAGACGCCGCGGTCGACCAGCATCTCGGTCAGCTCGTCCTCGGTGGACCCGCCGGGCGTCTGCGTGGCCAGTACCGGGGTGTACCCCTGCCGGGTCAGCGCCTGCCCGATGACCTGCGCGAGCGCCGGGAAGATGGGGTTGTCCAGCTCGGGCGTTATCAAGCCGACGAGCCCCGCGCTGCGCTGCCGGAGTCGTACGGGACGCTCGTAGCCGAGGACGTCGAGGGCGGCCAGCACGGACTCACGGGTGCCTGCGGCCACACCGGGCTTGCCGTTGAGCACGCGGCTGACTGTGGCTTCGCTGACCCCCGCCTGGGCTGCGATGTCGGCTAGCCGTGCGGTCACGGGATTGGACTGTACCGGGCGCGCGTTCAGATTGCCCACCACGTGCAGGAATCCGCCGGGAGCAGCACCGTACGCCCGTCCGTCCGCACCGGCGCGCTCGACAGGACGGGACGTCCGGGCGACGGCAGCTCCATCGGTTCCGGCCGGGTGTTGAGGGTGCAGGCGAAGCCGGGACGGGTGAAGAGGAGCACGCCCTCGGGCGCCGGCAGCCACTCCATGCCGGAGGGGAGGACGACCCCGGGCCCGGCGGCGCCGGGTTCGCGGGCCCCGGGGTCGGCGCCGCAAGCCCCGGCGTCCGCGGCCCCTGCGACCGCTTCCGGCCGGCCCGCTTCCGGGGCGCCCAGGCCCGGCATCGCCCGACGCAGCTCCAGGGCGGCCCGGTACAGCTCCAGGGTGGAGTGCGGGTCCCCGGTCTGGGCGGCCACGCTCAGGCCGGCCCAGTCGGCGGGCTGCGGGAGCCAGCTGCCGGCGCCGCCGAAACCGTACGGGGGCTCCTCGCCGGACCAGGGCAGCGGGATCCGGCACCCGTCGCGCAGCCCGTCCTGCCCGGCGGCCTCGACCTCGCCGCCGACCGCCCCGACCTCCACGCCCCCGGCATCCGGCCCCGCCTGTCGCGGGATCCGGCCGCGGCGGAACGCCGGGTCGCGGCGCGCCGCGTCGGGCAGGTCGGTGACCTCGGGCAGCCCCAGCTCCTCCCCCTGGTACACGTACGCCGACCCGGGCAGGGCCAGCATCAGCAGCGCCGCCGCCCGCGCCCGGGCCAGGCCGCGCGCCCCGCCCCCGTAGCGGGTCACGTGCCGGACGACGTCGTGGTTGGACAGCACCCAGGTGGTCGGCGCCCCCACCGAGGCGGTCGCGGCCAGGGACTCGTCGATGACGGTCCGCATCGCGGCCGGGTCCCACGGACAGTTCAGGAAACGGAAATTGAAGGCCTGGTGCAGTTCGTCGGGCCGCACGTACAGCGCGAGCCGCTCCGAGGTCGGCGCCCACGCCTCGGCGACGCCGATCCGCTCGCCCCCGTAGGAGTCGAGGAGCCGCCGCCACGAGCGGTGGATCTCGTGGACCCCGTCCTGGTCGAAGAAGGGGAGCGGCTCGGTGCCGATGAGCGTGGCCTGGGCGCCGCGGCCGATGTCGGGCAGCCCGGGCGCCTTGACCATGCCGTGGGCCACGTCGATGCGGAAGCCGTCCACCCCGAGGTCCAGCCAGAACCGCAGGACCGAGGCGAACTCGGCCGCCACCTCCGGATGCTCCCAGTCCAGATCGGGCTGCTCGGGGGCGAACAGGTGCAGGTACCAGTCCCCGTCCGGCACCCGGGTCCAGGCGGGGCCGCCGAAGACGGACTCCCAGTCGTTCGGCGGCAGTCCTCCGTCCGCCCCGCGCCCCGGGCGGAACAGGTACCGCTCCCGGGCCGGGCCCCCGGGTCCGGCGGCGAGGGCCTCCCGGAACCAGGGGTGCTGCTCCGAGGTGTGGTTCGGCACCACGTCCACGATGACCCGCAGACCCAACGCGTGCGCGGCCCGGACCAGGTCGTCGGCGTCGGAGAGGTCCCCGAAGAGGGGGTCGACGGCGCGGTAGTCGGCGACGTCGTAGCCGCCGTCCGCCTGGGGGGAGACGTAGAAGGGGGTCAGCCACACCGCGTCGACGCCGAGCCGGGCCAGGTGCGGGAGCCGCTCGCGGACCCCGCGCAGGTCGCCGACCCCGTCGCCGTCGCCGTCGGCGAAGGAGCGCACGTAGACCTGGTAGATGACGGCATCGCGCCACCAGCCGCCGCTCGTGGACGTGTTGCTGGAAGCGCTTGCAAGCCCGGAGGCCGTCAACTCGTGGGTCATATCGGGGTCAACGCGGGTACACACCCCATGGTTGCGGGCCCGGTCACTCGAAGGTGGGTCGAACTAACAGCAAGCTGCGGCAACCGTCCGGACACACCGATGTAACGATCACCGCGTCTTGCAGAAAATTGCCGCAAGGTCTTTCGGTCGGCTTTCAGTCTTGTTACGTTCTCGGCAACTCGGGACCGCAGGGACGCGGCCGGGATCATCGAAGGAGTTCATATGCGGCGTGGCATAGCGGCCACCGCGTTGGTCGCGGCCCTGGCGCTCGCGGCGACGGCTTGCGGCGGTGACACCAAGGACGACGGTGGGGACATCAAGGCCGGCGGCGAGCTGAGCGGCACGGTCACCTGGTGGGACACCTCGAACGAGGCCGAGAAGGCGAGCTTCCAGAAGATCGCCGAGGCGTTCACGGCCAAGCACCCCAAGGTCACCGTCAAGTACGTCAACGTCCCGTACGGCGACGCGCAGAACAAGGTCAAGAACGCCTTCAACTCCGGCGCCGAAGCCCCTGACGTGATCCGCGCGGACGTCGGCTGGGTCGCCGACTTCGCCTCCCTCGGCTACCTCGACGAGGTTCCCGCCGAGACGGCCAAGAAGGTCGACGCCGAGTTCCTGCCGCAGGCCGCGGCCAGCGGCAAGTACGAGGGCAAGACCTACGCCGTCCCGCAGGTCATCGACACCCTCGGCCTCTTCTACAACAAGAAGATGCTCGCGGACGCCGGAGTCCAGCCCCCCACCACGCTGGAGGAGCTGAAGACGGCCGCCGCCGCCATCAAGGCGAAGACCGGCAAGACCGGCCTGTACCTGCGCGGCGACGACTCCTACTGGTTCTTCCCGTTCATCTACGGCGAGGGCGGCGACCTGGTCGACGCCAAGAACAAGACCGTCACCGTCGACAACCCCGCCGGCGTCAAGGCCTTCAAGGCCGCCCGTGACCTCGTCGCCTCCGGCGCGGCCGTCACCAACGCCACCGACGGCTGGACCAACATGCAGACGGCCTTCAAGTCCGGCGAGGTCGCCATGATGATCAACGGCCCCTGGGCCGTCGCCGACACCTACGCCGGTGAGCAGTACAAGGACAAGGCCAACCTCGGCGTCGCACCGGTCCCGGCCGGCTCCACCAAGGCGGGCGCCCCCCAGGGCGGCCACGACCTCGCCGTGTACGCCGGCTCCAAGAACCGCGCCGCCGCGCACGCCTTCGTCGAGTACCTCACCTCCCAGGAGGTGCAGGTCCGGTCCGCCAAGGAACTGAGCCTGCTGCCGACCCGCACCGCCGCCTACGACCAGCCGGACGTCAAGAGCAGCGAGATGGTCCAGTTCTTCAAGCCGGCCATCGACAAGGCCGTCGAGCGCGCCTGGATCCCGGAGAACGGCTCCCTCTTCGAGCCGCTGAAGGTCGAATACACCAAGGCCCTCACCGGCACCTCCACCCCGGAGGAGGCCGCCAAGGCCGCCGGAGCCGAGTTCCGCAAGATCCTCAAGGGCTGGAAGTAACGAACCATGGCTGCTCACACCAGCCAGTCGGTGGCGAAGGCCGCGGACGGGGAAGCCGGTACCACCGGTCCCGTCCGCGGCCGGAGCCGCAGGACTGACAGCGACAGCACCGGCGGCGGGCGCGGCGGACTCAAGCGCGCGCTCGCCACACACTGGTACGCCTGGACCATGATCGCCCCGGTCGTGCTCGTCCTCGGCGTGATCATCGGTTGGCCCCTCGTCCGCGGCATCTACCTGTCGCTGACCGACGCCAACGAGCGCAACGTCGCCCGGACCATCGGCGTCCGCCACATCGAGGCCACGTACGAGTTCGTCGGCCTCGACAACTACGTGGCCGTCCTCGGCGACCCGGTGTTCCTGCAGCGGCTGGTGTGGACGGTGGTGTGGACCGTCGCGTGCGTGTCCATCACCTTCGCCATCGGCCTCGGCCTGGCCAACATACTCAACCGGCAGTTCCGGGGCCGCGCCGCCTACCGGATGGCGCTCATCCTCCCCTGGGCCGTCCCCGGCTTCGTCTCCGTCTTCGCCTGGCGGTTCCTCTTCAACCGCGACAACGGCATCCTCAACAAGATCCTCGACGGCGGCGGCATCAGCGCGATCCCGTGGCT
This sequence comes from Streptomyces sp. NPDC057939, assembly GCF_042887545.1. Taxonomy (NCBI): domain Bacteria; kingdom Bacillati; phylum Actinomycetota; class Actinomycetes; order Kitasatosporales; family Streptomycetaceae; genus Streptomyces; species Streptomyces sp. NPDC057939. The sequence continues at coordinate 102,640 of NZ_JBHVPG010000016.1, read as the reverse complement.
CGACGACCCCACCTGGGCCAAGTTCGCCGTCATCGCCGTCAACGTCTGGCTCGGCGTCCCCTTCATGATGGTCGCCCTGCTCGGCGGACTGCAGTCCATCCCCGGCGAGCTCTACGAGGCCGCCGAGATGGACGGGGCCAGCCCCTGGCAGCGCTTCCGGCACATCACCCTGCCCGGGCTGCGCGCGGTGAGCATGACCGTCATCCTGCTCTCCACCATCTGGACCTTCAACATGTTCCCGGTGATCTTCCTGCTCACCCGGGGCGGACCGGGCGACTCCACGGAGATCCTCGTGACCCAGGCCTTCCGCGAGGCCTTCGTCGCCAGCCCGCGCGACTTCGCCGGCTCCGCCACCTGGGGCGTCCTCATCCTGGCCCTGCTCATGATCTTCGCGCTGGTCTACCGGCGCTCGCTGCGCAAGCAGGGAGAGGTGTGGTGACCGTGACCACTTCCACGACCGCCGACACCACGACCGCCGCGGGCACCCGGAGCGCGCCCGCACCGGCGAACACCGACCGCGTCCGCCCCCGGGGCAGCCGCTCCCCGCTCGCCTCCTTCGCGCTGCACGCCACCCTCGTCGCCGCGTCCGTGATCGCCGTCTTCCCGGTGCTCTGGATCCTGCTGACCTCGTTGAAGCCCGCGCAGCACGCCATCACCACCGACTTCGTCAAGGAACCCACCTTCGCGAACTACAGCCACCTGCTGGAGGACACGCACTTCCTCAGCTGGTTCGCGAACTCCGTCCTGGTCGCCGGCGTCACCACCGTCCTCGGCGTGTTCATCGCCGCCACCACCGGATACGCCGTCAGCCGCTTCAAGTTCCCCGGCATGAAGCCCCTCATGTGGACCCTGCTCGTCACGCAGATGTTCCCCATGGCGATCCTCATCGTCCCGCTCTACAACCTGATGGGCGAGCTCGGACTGCTCAACCAGCCGCTCGGCCTGATCATCACGTACCTCACCATCGCCGTGCCGTTCTGCGCCTGGATGATGAAGGGGTTCTTCGACACCATCCCCGTCGAGATCGACGAATCCGGACGCGTCGACGGCCTCAACCCCTTCGGCACCTTCTGGCGACTGATCCTCCCGCTCGCCAAGCCCGGCCTCGCCGTCACCGGCTTCTACGCCTTCATCACCGCCTGGGGCGAAGTCGCCTACGCCTCCGCCTTCATGGTCGGCGAGGAGAACCTCACCCTGGCCGGCGGCCTCCAGACCTTCGTCACCCAGTACACCTCCAACTGGGGTGCCATGAGCGCGGCCTCCGTCCTCATCGCCATCCCCGCGGCCGTCTTCTTCCTCTTCGCCCAGCGTCACCTCGTCGCCGGGATGACGGCAGGCGCCACCAAGGGCTGACCACCCGAGCCTGCCCGCCCCGCTCCCGGCCCGATCTCTCCAAGGACGACATGACCCAGCACCTCGCCGACGCACTTCCCGCCCCGACCGGCACCCTGCCCGGTTGGTGGAGAGAAGCGGTGATCTACCAGGTCTATCCGCGCAGCTTCGCCGACTCCAACGGGGACGGCATGGGGGACCTCGAAGGCATCCGCACCCGACTGCCCTACCTCAAGGAGCTCGGCGTCGACGCCGTGTGGCTGAGCCCCTTCTACGCCTCCCCGCAGGCCGACGCCGGCTACGACGTCGCCGACTACCGGGCCATCGACCCCATGTTCGGCACCCTGCACGACGCCGACGCCGTGATACGCGAAGCCCACGCCCTGGGCCTGCGCATCATCGTCGACCTCGTCCCCAACCACTGCTCCGACCAGCACGAATGGTTCAAGCAGGCACTGCGGGAAGGGCCCGGAACCCCGCTGCGCGAGCGCTTCCACTTCCGCCCCGGCCGCGGGACCGACGGCGAGGAGCCCCCGAACGACTGGGAGTCCATCTTCGGCGGACCCGCCTGGACCCGCGTCGCCGACGGCGAGTGGTACCTGCACCTCTTCGCCCCCGAGCAGCCCGACTTCAACTGGGAACACCCCGCCGTCCAGGACGAGTTCCGCTCCATCCTGCGGTTCTGGCTCGACCTCGGCGCCGACGGCTTCCGCATCGACGTCGCCCACGGCCTCGTCAAGGCCCCCGGCCTGCCCGACCTCGGCCGCGACGAACAGCTCAAGCTGCTCGGCAACCAGGTCCTGCCCTTCTTCGACCAGGACGGCGTCCACGAGATCTACCGCTCCTGGCGCACCGTCCTCGACGAATACGCGGGCGACCGCATCGGCGTCGCCGAGGCCTGGACCCCCAGCGCCGACCGCACCGCGCTCTACCTGCGCCCCGACGAACTGCACCAGGCCTTCAACTTCCACTACCTGAACACCGGTTGGGACGCCGCCGCGCTGCGCGGCGCCATCGACGACTCCCTCGACTCGATGCGGCCCGTCGGCGCCCCGACCACATGGGTGCTGTCCAACCACGACGTCGTCCGCCACCGCACCCGCTTCGGCAGCCTGGACCGAGCCCGCGCCGCCGCGCTGCTCATGCTGGCCCTGCCCGGATCGGCGTACGTCTACCAGGGCGAGGAACTCGGCCTGCCCGAGGTCACCGACCTGCCCGACGAGGTCCGCCAGGACCCGTCCTTCTTCAAGGCGAACGGACAGGACGGACTCCGCGACGGCTGCCGCGTCCCGATCCCGTGGTCCGGCGACCGCGCCCCCTACGGCTTCGGCGACGGCGGCAGCTGGCTCCCGCAGCCCGCCGAGTGGGCGGGCCTGAGCGTCGAGGCGCAGACCGGCGACCCGGCGTCCACCCTGGAGCTGTACCGCGCCGCCCTGCGGATCCGGCGCGAGCACACCGACCTCGGCGCGGGCGACTCCGTCGACTGGCTGCCCGCACCTGCCGGGGTGCTGGCGTTCCGCCGCGGCGGCTTCGTGTGCACCGTCAACACCACCGGCGAGGCCGTCGCGTACCCGGCACCGGGCGAGGTGCTGCTCGCCAGCACCGACCTCGACACCGCCGCAGTCCCGCAGGGGGTCCTGCCCGCCGACAGCACCGTGTGGTGGCGGGGGTGACTTCCCCGCTGAGGCTGACGGACATCGCCGCGCAGGCCCAGGTCAGCGAGGCGACCGTCAGCCGTGTGCTCAACGGCAAGTCGGGCGTGGCCGCCGGCACCCGCCACAAGGTGCTGGCCGCGCTCGACCTGCTGGGCTACGAACGGCCCGTACGGCTCAAGCGCCGCAGCAACGGCCTCGTCGGGCTGCTCATCCCCGAACTCACCAACCCCATCTTCCCGGCGTTCGCCCAGGTCATCGAGCAGGCCCTGGCCGGGCACGGGTACACGCCCGTGCTGTGCACGCAGACTCCGGGAGGGGCCACCGAGGACGAACTCGTCGAGCAACTGGAGGAGCGCGGCGTCACCGGCATCGTGTTCCTGTCCGGGCTGCACGCCGATGCCCACGCCGACCCGTCGCGCTACCAGCGGCTGGCGGCGCGCGGCGTGCCCTTCGTGCTGATCAACGGGTTCAACGAGGGCATCAGCGCCCCCTTCGTCTCCCCGGACGACCGGGCGGCCGCGGACATGGCCGTCCGGCACCTGGAGGAACTCGGACACCGGCGGATCGGCCTGGCCATCGGGCCGACCCGGTACGTGCCGTCGGCGCGCAAGGAGCAGGGCTTCCTCGCGGCCGTCCCCTCGGCCGAGACGGAGGGACTGATCCAACGCACCCTGTTCACGGTGGAGGGCGGCCACGCCGCCGGCGGAGCCCTGCTCGACCGGGGCTGCACCGGCATCGTGTGCGGCAGCGACCCGATGGCACTGGGCGTCGTCCGCGCCGCCCGCGAGCGGGGGCTGCGGGTCCCGGAGGACGTGTCGGTGGTCGGCTTCGACGACTCCCCGCTCATCGCGTTCACCGACCCGCCCCTGACGACGGTCCGCCAGCCGGTCCGCGCCATGGCCACGGCGGCCGTCGGCGCCCTCCTCGAAGCGGTGGCCGGCACCCCGGTCCAGCGCACGGAGTACGTCTTCCAACCGGAACTGGTGGTACGCGGCTCAACGGGGCCGGGGCCGGGGGTGGGGGCGGGGCCGGGGGCGTAGGGGCGGGGCTTGAGGGGGTGGGGGCGGTGCGTGGGTCGGGGGGTAAGGGGCGGGGTCCGGCTGGTCCGTGTCAGGGAGGGTTTGGTGGTTTCCCGCCGGTCTCATCGTCTCCCCGTGGCGGGCCGGTCCCTCAAGGGCGCTCCTCCTTCGTCGTCGCGTCGCTTCGCGATGGCCTTCGGCCACCCTTGACCGACCGACCCGCCACGGAAAGCCGAAGACCGACGGGAACCCCCCAAAAGAACGGTCACGGGTCAGAGACGAGGAGGGGCGGGTCCGTCAGTGACGAGACGAGGGACCGGGCGCTGCCATGCCGGGCATGCGGGCGCGCCGTACCTTTCCCGGGGCCACGGCCACGCCCCGCCCACCGGGCGAGGCGGATCGCTACGTATTTCTCGCGGCTGGTGTCCTACGGCCGTTCTGTGGTGAGAACCGGATCAGTCGACGGCTTTTTCGATGGCCTCGAAGATGTCCGAGTCGGTTTCCTGCTGCCAGGTGGGCAGTTCGGGCCAGTCGGCGACGTACCCGGGCTTCGGGTCCTCGAACTGCTTGTACATCTGGGCCGTCCAGCACGTCGCGACGAACCGGCCCTTCTGCTCGCGTGACAATCGGGACGTGTGGCCGCCGCTGAGCTTCACGAACTGCCGTACCTGTTCGTAGACGGAGCCGGCCGCCTCGCGTTCCCACTGCGGCGTATCGGACCACGGTGTGACGTAGCCCGGCTTGGGTTCCCCGGGAAAGTGCTGGTGGACGCCCGCGATCCACGTCTCCCGGAACAATCGTGCGCCTTCGGTCTGTGGCATGCCGACCCTTCTCCTCACGGTGTGTTCAGCATGGCGATGCCCGCTCCCAGCTCTGCCACGCGACGGTCGTGTCTCATAGGGCCGAACTCGTCGCACAGCGCCAGGAGTCTACGGGCGATATAGCCGGATGATGAGGCCTGAGCCAGATGGATGGCCTGCCATCCATACGCGATGAGCTGTTCAGGATCGCGCCGCCTTGCCCCGATGGCGGCCAGGTCCGCGAGCACCACGCCCTTGCGGCGGTAGGACTGTCCGGAGAGCAGAGCGGCTTGATGCAAAGCGGAGTTCAGCGTCTCCTCTGCCGAGTCCAAGCGGCCGAGCTTCAGGTACCGGGCTCCTCTCTCCTCGGCGAGTCGTGTTCCGTCGAATCGCAACCAACCGCCATTGGTGCTGTCGGAAGCGAGGTCACGGACCTTCTCGGCCCGGTCCAGTGCACGTTCGCAAGCACTCAGGTCACCAAGGCCCGCATAGGCCTCAGCCTGGACCGACGCGACCCACTGGCGGGTGGACAGACTGCTGTTTCCTCGTCCGGCCAATCGCTCGGCCGCGCCGAGCATCTGTGCCGCCTGCCCGTAGCGGTGCTCGGACATGTCCACATAGGCGTGGCGAACGAGGGCGCAGGCCCACAGGTCGTATGCGTCCGCGTCCTTGCTGACGGAGGCCGCGAGCGTGTAGGAGGCGGCCGCATCGGCGTACCTGTTGCTGTCGAAGGCGACTTCGCCTGCCATTTGGAAGAGATCGGCAGCCGCACTCAGGAGGAGGCGGGAATTGCCTCGGCCGGCGGACAGAGCCTCGTTCAATGTCGTCAGCTCGTCACGAATGATCGTGTATACGGAGCCTTTCGAGCGGGCCAGTCGATAGACCTGCCAAAGGTGGGCGTTCATCAGCTCGAAGTCTGCGGGCGTGCCCCTTGCCGCCCCGCCCGGGAGGGCGTCGGCATCGTCCAAAGGGAAGGAAGAGAGCGCCCCGCTGATCGTGAGAATGCGGAGGAATTCGCGGCGGATCATCTCGTCGAGGTCTCCCGCGGTCGGGTGGTCACTGCACTGCTTCCCCGGGGCCTCAAGGCCTACGGCTCGTGGCTGCGCGAGGAGGTCTTCGAGCTCTTGGAGGCTGATCCCGAGGGTGGTTGCCAGGCGTCGTCGCTGGGGTGGTTGCGGCTCGACCTTGCCGCTTTCCCAGCGCCCGACCGTCGTACGGTCCACGCCGAGCAGTTCGGCCAGTTCCTCCTGACTGTAGCCCAGGGCCTTCCGCCGTCCAGCAAGTCCCATTCCGGTCCCTTCTCGCAGTTCGGAACCTCGTGCACGGATCTGCGTCAAGCCTGCCGCATCGATGCTGTGGAGTCCGCCGACTTCCGTCGGTTTCCTTGGACTTGTCGCGAGCGGGTCGTCGAGTCGGAAAAGGGATGAGCCATGGCAATGGATGGCGCGGAGGGTCTGCCTTCGGACGGGACCGGTGGGCTCCAGCCCCTCGTGAGGGCCCACGGCCCGGGCTGGGGAGCGTGTTTCGGGATCAGCGAGGAACTGCTTGAGCGGGCACGTGCCGGTTGGGAACTCTTCGTCTTCTCCCTTGAGGAGTCGGCCGATGAGTGAGCGGTACGAGTACGTGCCCCATCGGCTCCTGCGTCACCGGGTTCGCGATGTCGCTTCCGGCGTCGAAGGCGAACTGATGGCCGTGATCAACGAGAACGTTTCGGACACGGCAGTGGAGCGCTGGATGGAGCTGGCCTACATTCGTGCCGAGTCCGGTCGGGAATTCACCACCTCGGTCGCCAACCTCGCCCCCGCCGCTGACCCGCCCCAGGCGGCTCGCGGACGCTGAACCGGGCGAGGGACGCACGGATCTGAAGCGTATGGGCCGTCTGCCGTGCCCTGGGTCGATTTCCTCGTTCTGGCGGGCGGGTAGGGGCTCGTGGCCGCGCTCGTGGCCCGGCCGCAGCCCTCCGAACTCCCCGTGTGCCCGGTGGGCCGACCCCTGACCCCTCGCCTCGTCACTGAGGGACCCGTCCCTGTTCATCTCTGACCCGTGACCGTTCTTTTGGGGGGTTCCCGTCGGTCTTCGGCTTTCCGTGGCGGGTCGGTCGGTCAAGGGTGGCCGAAGGCCATCGCGAAGCGACGCGACGACGAAGGAGGAGCGCCCTTGAGGGACCGGCCCGCCACGGGGAGACGATGAGACCGGCGGGAAACCGCCAAACCAGCCCTGATCCGGAGGAGTTGGATCCCGCCCCCGGTGGCCCGACCGGCCCTGTACCCCACCCCCGGAAACAAATCTGCAACCTCTTGCGCAAAGTCTTGCAACACTCCCGGCCTGGCCCTACGGTCGCGTGCAATCCCCACCTCTACGCCAGGAGGCCCCCGCATGCCTGTCAGAGCCGCCAGAGCTGCAACCCTTTTCGCCGTCGCCGCAGTTGCCGCCGCCGGGACCCTCACCGCCCAGGCGCCGCAGGCGCGGGCCGCCGCGCCCGGGGAGCGGGACGTGACCGCCGTGCTCTTCGAGTGGCGGTTCGACTCCGTCGCCAAGGCCTGCACCGACGGCCTCGGACCCGCCGGGTACGGGTACGTCCAGGTTTCGCCGCCCCAGGAGCACGTCCAGGGCAGTCAGTGGTGGACCTCGTACCAGCCCGTCAGCTACAAGATCGCCGGCAGGCTCGGTGACCGGGCCGCGTTCAAGCGGATGGTCGACACCTGCCACGCCGCCGGCGTGAAGGTCGTCGCGGACGCCGTCATCAACCACATGGCCGGCCCGGCGGACGCGGGCGCCACCCACACCGGGACCGGCGGGAGTTCGTACACGAAGTACAACTACCCGGGCCTCTACTCCGGCGCCGACATGGACGACTGTCGGGCGACGATCTCCAACTACCAGGACCGGGGCAACGTCCAGAACTGCGAGCTCGTGCAGTTGGCCGACCTGGACACGGGGGAGGACTACGTACGGGGCCGCATCGCCGGGTACCTCAACGACCTGCTGTCCCTCGGCGTCGACGGGTTCCGGATCGACGCCGCGAAGCACATGCCCGCCGGCGACCTCGCGAACATCAAGTCCCGGCTGACGAACCCCGGCGTGTACTGGAAGCAGGAGGCCATATTCGGCGCGGGCGAGGCCGTCTCCCCGAGCGAGTACCTCGGCAGCGGGGACGTCCAGGAGTTCCGCTACGCCCGCGACCTCAAGCGCGTCTTCCAGAACGAGAACCTCGCCCACCTGAAGAACTTCGGCGAGGCCTGGGGCCACATGCCCTCCGGGCAGAGCGGCGTCTTCGTCGACAACCACGACACCGAGCGCGTCGGCGACACCCTCAGCTACAAGAACGGCTCCGCCTACACCCTGGCCAACGTCTTCATGCTGGCCTGGCCCTACGGTTCCCCGGACGTGCACTCCGGCTACGAGTGGTCCGACAAGGACGCCGGCCCGCCCAACGGCGGTACGGTCAATGCCTGTTACGCGGACGGCTGGAAGTGTCAGCACGCCTGGCGGGAGATCTCCTCGATGGTCGGCTTCCGCAACGCGGCCCGCGGTCAGTCCGTGACGAACTGGTGGGACAACGGCGGCGACCGGATCGCGTTCGGGCGCGGCGCGAAGGCCTACGTGGCCATCAATCACGAGGGTTCCGCGTTCACCAGCACCTTCCGGACCTCCCTCCCGGCCGGTGCCTACTGCGACGTGCAGAGCGGTCGCGCGGTGACCGTGGACGGCTCGGGCCGCTTCACCGCGACCCTCGGCGCGGGCACCGCGCTCGCCCTGCACGTCAACGCCCGTACCTGCGCCGCGACCCCGGAGAACCCGTCCCCGGCGACGGGCGCCTCCTTCGCCGTCACCGCGACGACCGTGCCCGGTCAGGACGTGTACGTCACCGGGGACCGCGCCGAGCTCGGCAACTGGAGCCCGGCGTCCGCCCTGAAGCTCGACCCCACCGCCTATCCCGTGTGGAAGCTCGACGCGGGCCTCCCGGCCGGCGCGGCCTTCGCCTACAAGTACGTGCGCAAGGACGCCGCCGGGAACGTCACCTGGGAGAGCGGCGCCAACCGTACGGCCACCGTCCCCGCGAGCGGCAAGGTCACGCTGACCGACACCTGGCGCAACTGAGCCGCCGCCCCGCAGACCAGGGCCGCCCGGCACCCATCGGACCCGCCACCGCCGGGCGGCCCTCCACCCCGTGACCGAGGAGAAACCGCCTTGATACGCCCCGTCGCAGGAGCGCTCGCCGCCGCACTGGCCGTGACGCTCCTGCCCGTCCTCCCGGCGGCGGCCGCCGCACAGGCCCCCGCCCCGCCCCCGGACGCGAAGTTGGCCGCCGAGCCGGCCCGGCACGACCTGACCCGGGAACAGTTCTACTTCGTCCTGCCCGACCGGTTCGCGAACGGGGACCCGCGCAACGACCGCGGCGGTCTGACCGGCACCCGCCTGCGGACGGGCCTGGACCCGACGGACAAGGGCTTCTACCAGGGCGGTGACCTCAAGGGCCTCACCGACCGGCTCGACTACATCAAGGGCCTCGGCACCACCGCCATCTGGATGGCGCCGATCTTCAAGAACCAGCCGGTCCAGGGCGAGGGCAAGGACGCCTCGGCGGGCTACCACGGCTACTGGATCACCGACTTCACCCAGGTCGACCCGCACTTCGGCACCAACGCCGACCTGGAGAAGCTGATCGACGCGGCGCACGGGAAGGGGATGAAGGTCTTCTTCGACGTCATCACCAACCACACCGCCGACGTCGTCGACTACCGCGAGGGGTCCCACTCCTACCTGTCGAAGGGCGCGTTCCCCTACCTGACCAAGGACGGCGTCCCCTTCGACGACGCCGACTACGCGGACGCCAAGGCCAGGAACGACGCCAAGGGCACGACCGACGCCAAGGCCACGACCGACGCCAAGGGCACGACCGACGCCAAGGACCCGAGCGACGCCAGGGCCAAGGAGAAGTTCCCGAAGACCGGCCCCGCCACCTTCCCCCGGACCCCCTTCGTGCCCGACGCGAAGAAGAACCTCAAGGTCCCCGGCTGGTTGAACGACCCCACGATGTACCACAACCGCGGCGACTCCACATTCGCCGGCGAGTCCTCCGAGCAGGGTGACTTCTCCGGGCTCGACGACCTGTGGACCGAGCGTCCCGAGGTGGTCAGCGGCATGGAGAAGATCTACGAGAAGTGGGTCAAGGACTTCCGGATCGACGGCTTCCGGATCGACACCGTCAAGCACGTCAACACGGAGTTCTGGACCCGCTGGGCCACCGCCCTCGACGCGTACGCCGCCGAACGCGGCCGCGACGACTTCTTCATGTTCGGCGAGGTCTACTCCGCCGACACCGCCGTCACCTCCCCGTACGTCACCCGCGGCCGCCTCGACGCGACCCTCGACTTCCCGCTCCAGGACGCCATCCGCGCCTACGCCTCCCAGGGCGCGGCCGCCGGCCGGCTGGGCTCCGTACTCGCCGACGACTACCGGTACACCACCGACAAGGCGAACGCCTACGAGCAGGTCACCTTCCTCGGCAACCACGACATGGGACGCTTCGGGACCTTCCTGAAGCAGGACCGGCCCGGGGCGGGGGAGCAGGAGCTCCTCGACCGCTACCGGCTCGCCAACGAGCTGATGTTCCTCTCCCGGGGCAACCCGGTGATCTACTCCGGGGACGAGCAGGGCTTCACCGGAGCGGGCGGCGACAAGGACGCCCGCCAACCCCTGTTCGCCTCCCGGACGGCCGACTACCTCGACGACGACCAGCTGGGTACGGACCGCACCCACGCGAGCGACGCCTTCGACGCGAAGCACCCGCTGTACCGGCAGATCGCCGCCCTCTCGAAGCTGACCAAAACCCACCCCGCCCTGCGCGACGGCGTGCAGAGCGAGCGCCTCGCCGACGGCCCGGTGTACGCCTTCGCGCGCACCGACGCCCGCACCCGGACCGAGTACCTGGTCGCCGCGAACAACGCCCCCGAGGGCCGCACCGTGGAGATCGACGCCCCGGCCGGCGCCCAGTACCGCACCCTGTACGGCGGCACCGCGCTGGTCCGCGCCTCCGCGGCCGGCAAGCTCACCGTCCCGCTGCCCGCGCTCGGCTCGGTGGTCCTCCAGGCGGTCGCCCCGCTCGCCCTGCCCGCCACCGGACCCGCGCTCACCCTGAAGGCCCCGGCCTCCGGTGCCACCGGCACCGTCGAGCTGTCCGCCGAGGTCACCGGCGGCGGCCTGAACCGGGTCGTGTTCGCCGCGCAGACCGGCACCGGGAAGTGGCAGGTCCTCGGCTCCGCCGACCACGCCCCGTACAAGGTCACCCAGCACGTCACGGCCCCGGCCGGAACGCCCCTGCGCTACAAGGCCGTCGTCATCGACTCGGCCGGACGCACGGCCTCCGCGCTCGCCGCGTCCGTCGCCGGACAGGTGCCGCCGAAGGAAACCCCGACCGCCGGCCAACGTGAGTACGCGGTCGTCCACTACAACCGCCCCGACGGCGACTACGCGAACTGGCGGCTGTCCGCCTGGGGCGATCTGGCGGAGGACGGGACCGCGGCGTCGAAGGCGCAGCCCGAGACGCACGCCTTCACCGGTCGCGACGCCTACGGCGCCTTCGCCCACGTCAGGTTGAAGCCCGGCGCCTCCTCCGTCAGCTACCTCGTCATCGACAAGGACGGCAACAAGGACGTCGCCGTCGACCGCACCATCGACGTGACGAGGACCGGCGAGATCTGGCTCGAACAGGGCAAGGAACCCGCCCGAACCGACCGCCCCGCCCAACCGCCGCAGGACACGACGAAGGCCGTCCTGCACCACCAGCGCCCCGACGGCGCCCACGACGGCTGGGGCCTGCACGTCTGGACCGGCGCCGCCAACCCCACCGACTGGTCGAAGCCGCTGATGCCCGCCCGGTTCGACTCCTACGGAGCGGTCTACGAGGTTCCCCTCGCGCCCGGTGCCACCAGCCTGAGCTACATCCTCCACAAGGGCGACGAGAAGGACCTCCCCACCGACCAGTCCCTCGACCTGAAGGCCACCGGCCACGAGGTGTGGATGCTGGCAGGCCGCCAGACGTACCTGCTGCCGCAGCCCGCCGGATCGGCCGCCGCCCTCGACCTCACCAAGGCCGAAGCCGTCTGGATCGACCGGGACACCGTCGCCTGGAAGGCACCCGCAGCGGCCGCGTCCGTGCAACTCCTCGCCTCCCGCGAAGGCCGGATCACGGCGGACAACGGCATCCTGCGCGAGGCCGGCGCCGGCTGGCTGCGGCTGAGCCCTTCCGAGCTGACCGCCGCCCAGAAGCAGAAGTTCCCGCACCTGGCCGCGTACCCGGCCTTCACCGTCGACCCCCGCGACCGCGACCGCGTGCGCGACGCCCTGCGCGGCCAACTCGTCGCGAGCGCCCGCACCGCCGACGGAGCCGCCCTCGCCGCCACCGGCGTCCAGCTCGCCGGGGTCCTCGACGACCTTTACGCGACGAACGCCGCGCTCGGACCCGTCTTCAAGGACGGCCGCCCCACCCTGTCCGTGTGGGCGCCGACCGCCCAACAGGTCGCGCTCGAACTCGACGGCCGCAGCGTCCCGATGCGCCGCGACGACACCACCGGCGTCTGGTCGGTGCGCGGCGAACGCTCCTGGGCCGGCAAGCCCTACCGGTACGCCGTGACCGTCTGGGCGCCCAGCACCCGCCAGGTCGTCCGCAACCTCGTCACCGACCCCTACTCCACCGCCCTCACCGCCGACTCGACGCACAGCCTCGCCGTCGACCTCGCCGACCCGAAGCTCGCCCCGCCCGGCTGGAAGGGCCTGCGCAAGCCGGCGGCCGTGCCCTTCACCTCCGCGCAGATCCAGGAACTGCACGTCCGTGACTTCTCCGTCGCGGACCGCACCAGCACCCACCGGGGCCAGTACCTGGCCTTCACCGACACCGGCTCGGCGGGCATGCGGCACCTGCGCGACCTCGCCGCCGCCGGCACCTCGTACGTCCACCTGCTGCCGGCCTTCGACATCGGCACCATCCCCGAGAAGCCCGCCGACCGCACCGAACCCGCCTGCGACCTCAAGGTGTACGCCCCCGACAGCGAGGAGCAGCAGGCCTGCGTGGCGGCCGCCGCCGCGAAGGACTCGTACAACTGGGGCTACGACCCGCTGCACCACACCGTGCCGGAGGGCTCGTACGCGAGCGACCCGAACGGAACCGCCCGCACGGTCGAGTTCCGCAGGATGGTCCAGTCGCTGAACGGGGCCGGGCTGCGCACCGTCATGGACGTGGTCTACAACCACACCGTCGCCGCGGGCCAGGACGACAAATCGGTCCTGGACCGCATCGTCCCCGGCTACTACCAGCGGCTCCTCGCGGACGGCGGCGTGGCCACCTCCACCTGCTGCGCCAACACGGCGCCCGAGAACGCCATGATGGGCCGGCTCGTCGTGGACTCCCTCGTCACCTGGGCGAAGGAGTACAAGGTCGACGGTTTCCGCTTCGACCTGATGGGCCACCACCCGAAGGAGAACATCCTCGCCGTCCGCAAGGCCCTCGACGCCCTGACCGTCGCCAAGGACGGCGTCGACGGCAAGAGGATCGTCCTCTACGGGGAGGGCTGGAACTTCGGTGAGGTCGCCGACGACGCCCGCTTCGTCCAGGCCACGCAGAAGAACATGGCGGGCACCGGCATCGCCACCTTCTCCGACCGCGCCCGCGACGCCGTCCGCGGCGGCGGGCCCTTCGACGAGGACCCGCGCGTCCAGGGCTTCGCCACCGGCCTGTTCACCGCCCCCAACGGTTCCCCGGCCAACGGCACCCCCGCCGAGCAGCGCACCCGGCTCCTGCACTCCCAGGACCTGATCAAGGTCGGCTTGTCCGGGAACCTCGCCTCGTACTCCTTCACCGACACCACCGGCCGCCGCGTCAAGGGCTCCGAGGTCGACTACAACGGCTCCCCGGCCGGGTACGCGGCCGCCCCCGGCGACGCCCTCGCCTACGTGGACGCCCACGACAACGAAACCCTCGCCGACGCCCTCACCTTCAAGCTGCCGCAGGGCACTTCACCCGCCGACCAGGCCCGCATGCAGGTCCTGGCCATGGCCACCGCCGCGCTCTCGCAGGGCCCGGCGCTCTCCCAGGCGGGCACCGACCTGCTCCGCTCGAAGTCCCTGGACCGCAACTCCTACGACAGCGGCGACTGGTTCAACGCCCTGCACTGGGACTGCCGGGACGGCAACGGCTTCGGTCGGGGCCTGCCGCCCGCCGCCGACAACCGCTCGAAGTGGACGTACGCGAAACCCCTGCTGACCGGCCCGGCTCCGGGCTGCGCCGAGATCACCGCGACGTCGGCCGCCTACCGGGACCTGCTGCGGATCCGCACGACGGAGGCCGTCTTCGGCCTCACCACCGCGGACGCCGTCGGGGCGAAGCTGGCGTTCCCGCTCTCGGGCCCCGAGGAGACCCCCGGCGTGATCACCATGACCCTCGGCGACCTGGTGGTCGTCTTCAACGCCACCCCCGCCGTCCAGCGACAGCGCGTACCCGCCCTCGCGGGCACCCCGTACGCGCTGCACCCCGTCCAGCGGGCGGGCGCGGACCCGGTGGTCAAGTCCGCCGGGTACGAGGCGACGAAGGGGGAGTTCACCGCACCGGCCCGTTCTGTCGCCGTCTTCACACGACGGTGAGCCGGTCCAGCCGCTTCTCCAAAAGGATCACCCCGTAGATCCTGCCGTCCGGCCCCTCCTTGTGGGGGAACTCCCCGACCACCCGGTAGCCCGCGTTGCGGTAGTACGCGAGCAGCCGGGGGTTGGTGGAGACGCAGTCCAACCGGACCCGGGCCAGCCCGGACCGGGCGACGCGCCGCTCGACGTGTTCGAGCATGCGGCGTCCGGTCCCGGCCGGCGCGGTCCGACGGTCCACCATCAGCCGGTGCACGTAGCCGGCGACCGGCGGTTGAACCCCCCAGGCCTCCTCGTCGGACCACCACAGCTCGTACGCCCCGACGATCCGCCGGTCCGGGTCCCCGGCCAGCCACACCTCGCCCTCGCGCATCTTCGTCAGGAAGTGCGCGGCGTCCTTCTCGCCGGGTTTCCACTGCTCGATCCCGCGCTTCTGCATCCACCGGGCGGCCTGGTCGTACAGGTCGACCAACGTGCCGACGTCCTTCTCCACGGCCCGCCGGAACAGGATCTCGTCGTCAATGATCACGCGGGCATTATCGCCACAGCGGTGATCATCCGGTCGCGGGCACCCCGCCGCGCTCGTCACCTTCACCGGAGCCGGCCGCCGTACCGCTGCCGGGCACCAACCCGACCAGCCGCGTCACGAGCTCCCCGAACGGTCCGTCCGCCGGCTCGTGCACGAGGATCTGCCCCAGGATCCCCGCCATCTCCGCGTCGTACGCGGCACTGACCGCGGCCAGCGCCGCGAAGTCGTGCACCAGCTGCAACTCCAGCTCGGCACGCGGAATGCGCCGGCCGTCGAGCCAGATCAACGCCGTCGACTCGGCGAGCGACACCCACGACCGCACGACGAGCTCCAGCCGGGCGGGCGGCTCCTGCACCCCGATGTGCGAGACGATCTGCTCGTAGGCGGCCTGCCGCACCTCGTCGATCATCGCGTTCGCCCGGCTGCTGCCGGCCGCCGGACCACCGCGCATCAACGCCGAGAAGCCGGGCCCGTGATCGTCCACGAACGCGAAGAACCGACCCATGACCCGCAGCAACCGCGCCCCGAGCGGCCCCTCGTGCGGCTCGACGAACCGCTGCGCCAACTCGTCGGCGGCCCGCCGCAGCGCGGCCTCGTACAGGCTGAGCTTGCCGGGAAAGTAGTGGTAGACGAGCGGCCGCGATATTCCGGCCGCCGCCGCGATCTCGTCGATCGAAACGTCGTCGGGGGAGCGGTTGCTGAACAGCTCCAGGGCCACCCCGATCAGCTGCTGCCGCCGCTCCTCGACTCCCATCCTGCGCCGCACCCCGGTTGTCATGCCGACACCCTACTGCGCGCCGCCCGTTCCCCGACCGGAGCGGGTGGGCACCTCTCCAACCTGCGGCAGGCACGCCGCCATGCACGGTGATGTCGGACTCTTGTGCGATTTATCGAGCGGGCTGTTTCCCGTCAATCATGAACCCGCCAACTCGGCACCATTGTTCGACAGTTGATGGTCGTCGTACGTTCGCGAACGCGATCGTTTTCGGCAACTGGTGGGTGATCAAGTGTGGTCTCGCAGGTCTTTCCTGAAAGGGCTCGTTGTTGGCCACCTGCTACTGGTGGGATGCACGCCGGCGCCGAAGCAGATCGTGGGGGTGGAGCGGACGGCGGGGGGTGTGGGGAAGGTGCTCATCGCACCCTGCCCGGGGTACGTGGCCCAAGTCGTCGGGGTCTCGGCGGACAAGGGCGCTCCGCGGTGGTCGGTGTGGAACAGTCCCGGGACCCGGGATGTCTCCGAGGTCGAGTTCTTCCGGGCGCCCGATGGATGGAGGGTTTCGAAGGCCTCCCTCACCGATCTCAAGACCGGTGACGACACCTTCTCCGCCGGTGTGATGGGAGGCATCGCGGGACGTGGGCTGAACGGTGACGTGACGTTCGACCTGGACCGGTTCGAGGGGCTCGGGGACGGTGAGGTCATCGTGGGTGACAACAAGGTCGTCAAGCGGGCGGACTTCATGAAGGCCGACTCCGACCGCTGCGAGCCGTGATCGGGGACGGGAGGTCCGGGGCGGGTCGCCCCGGGCCCCCACCGGCCGTTACAGGTCCAGGACCAGGTGGTCCGCCGCGGCGCGGGAGACGCACAGGAGCATCGAGTCCGCGCGTTCGCCGTCGGTGAGGAGTTCGTCGCGGTGGTCGATCTCCCCCTCCAGCACCCGGTGTTGGCAGGTTCCGCAGAAGCCCTGCTCGCAGGAGTACGGGGTGTTGGGGAGCTCCCGGCGGACCGCCGTCAGGGTGGATTCGTCCGCCGCGACCTGCACGGTGCGGCCCGAGCGGGCCAGTTCCACCGTGAAGGGGCGCGCCGGGCCGCCCGCTTCCGGCGCGAACCGTTCCAGGCGGACCGCCGACGGGTCCGCCACCGCCCCGGTGACGGCCCGCATCAGGGCGTCCGGGCCGCAGCAGTAGACGAGGGTGCCCGGCGCGAGCGCCGCCAGCGGGCCCAGGTCCGGCAGGCCCGTCTCGTCCTCGGGCAGGACGGTGACCCGGTCCCCGTACGCGGCGAGTTCGGGCAGGAACGGCATCGAGGCGCGCGAGCGACCCCCGTACAGGAGGGTCCAGTCGGCGCCGGAGGCCGTTGCCGCGCGGAGCATCGGGAGGATCGGGGTGATCCCGATGCCGCCCGCGACGAAGGCGTACGAGGGTGCGGGCGCGAGCTCGAACCGGTTGCGGGGCGGGCGGACCTCCAGCTCCGCGCCCTCCACCAGTTGGGCGTGCGCCTCGCGGGAGCCGCCCCGGCCGTCCTCGATCAGCCGGACCGCGATCGTGTACCGGCCGGCTTCGGCCGGGTCCCCGCACAGCGAGTACTGGCGGACCAGACCCGAGGGGAGGACGACGTCCACGTGCGCGCCCGGCGCCCAGGCCGGCAGCTCGGGGGACTCCAGGACGAGCCGCAGCACGCCCTGCGCCGGTTCCGAACGGGACACGATCAGGGCGCTCAGCAGTCGCCGCGGGGAGTGGCCCGACACCGGGTTCTCCAGCGCGGGCAGCGGCCACAGCGGGGAGCGGCGGATCCGCCCGCTCAGCGCCCGCCGGGTGAGGTACGCGGCGCCGGCGACGGCCGTGACCGTCAGGACCCGCCTCACGGCCGGACTCCGCCGTTGGCGCCCGGCGAGGTGGCCAGGTAGGCCTCGGCCTGGGCGGTGGATCCCTCCTGGGAGGGATGGTAGGTACGGGAGAGGTACGTCGGGATCGACCGCGCCATCGCCCCCGCCGACGGCAGGACGCCCTGCTGTCCCGCCCGGAAGAACTGCCCCAGGGAGGCCTTGGCGGCCGGCAGGTGCGGGTCGTTCTCCATGAAGAAGCGGGCGCCGCGCTGCCACAGGAACACCAGGGCCGTGAAGGCGGTCGCCCAGGTCCGGGCGCGCCGCCGGTAGTTGCCGTCCACGTGCATGAACAGGTCGAAGGCCACCGAGCGGTGCTCGACCTCCTCCGCGCCGTGCCAGCGCAGCAGGTCCAGCATCGTCGGGTCGGCGCCGCGCCGGTCCAGTTCGTCGGCGTTGAGGATCCAGTCGCCCAGGAACGCCGTGTAGTGCTCGATCGCGGCGATCATCGCGACCCGTTCCATGAGCCACCACCTGCGGGCCCGCCCCGGCGGCAGGGTCCGGTCGCCGAGCAGCTTCTCGAAGAGCCAGTCGACCTGCGCGGTGTACGGGGTGGGGTCCAGTCCCAGCCGCTTCAGGTGCGGAAGCACGTCGTCGTGGGCGGCGGCGTGCATCGCCTCCTGCCCGATGAAGCCGATGACGTCCGCCCGCAGCCGCTCGTCCGTGATGTACGGGAGGACCTGCTTGTAGACGTGGACGAACCAGCGTTCACCGGCGGGCAGCAGCAGGTGCAGCACGTTGATGGTGTGCCCGGCGAAGGGGTCGCCGGGCAGCCAGTGGAGCGGGGTGTCCTGCCAGGAGAAGGAGACGTTCCGCGGCTGTAGGTCCGTCTGTTCCGACGCCACGGGGGCGGGCACGAGCGGCGTATTAGACATGGCGTCAATGTACTGATGGGTACGGGTGAGGAAAACCCCTCCGGCACGCCAATCTGCCACCGCCCCACCGGGACGACGCGCCCTATCGCAACACCCCGGCCTTCGTGCCGTCCGTCAGCTTGCCCGAGAGGTCGACCTGCGCGCCCTCCGGGGCCTTCACGGCCAGCCGGTTGCCCGTCGCCGAACCGCTGACACCACCCGACACCGACAGCGAGGCGAACTGCGCGCTGCCCGCGGCCAGGACGTACCAACTCCCCGCGCGGGACTTCCACAGCACCCCGGCGAGCACCCGCGGTTCCCGGGGACCGCACGCCGCCGACCCCTCCGCCTTCGCCGCCTGGGCCGCCAGCGCCGCCCCCGGGGCCAGGAACTGCGCCTGCACCCGGTCGGACCCGCCGTGCCAGGTCTCGGCACGCGTGCACAACCAGGTCGCCGTCCCGTCGTTCTCGGGCAGCGGCTGCTTCGCGTACGTCCACGCGTTGACGCTGCGCACCCCGTGCGAGCGGACCGAGGGCAGCAGGCAGGCGATCCGCGACCACTCGCCCAGCTCGGCCGCCTCCGACACGTCCCGCGCGGCACCCGGCGCACCCGACGTCAGCCGGGCCGGGGTCAGCTCCCCCAGGTCCGTGACCAGCCGCGTCGCCCCGTCACCGGTCAGGGCGATGGCGTTCCAGGCGGTGCAGCTGCCGCCGGGGGCGGGACTCCCCACCGGAGGGGTCATCCCCTCCGGCGTCAGCTTCAGCGCCACCGGCGCCTCACCCGGCTTGAGGAGGTCGCGCAGGGCGGCCCCGGTGACCCAGGGGGCCGTCAGGTAGCGGACGTTGCCGTCGACCCGGCTGAGCACCAGCCCCGTCGCCGTGTCCGCGGATGCCCCGTCGGTCCGGGCGAAGTCGAGGGCCGCGCCCGCGGTCCCGGCGCGCGGTTCGGCGTACCGGACCACCCGCAGCCCGTCGTGCAGCAGCACCACCACCGCCTGGTCGACGACCCCCGCGAACAGCAGCTGCGGCGGCCCCATCGGCGGCCCGGACGGCGTCGCCGGCGTCGCCGAGACCACCACCGACTTCCCCGGTCGGGCCCACACGGCCAGCGCCCGGCGCAGCAACTCCTTGTCGTCGGCGCGGTCGCCGCGCGCCGGCCACGCCGAGTAGTCGGTACGGGACGACGTGCGCCACAGCGTCGCCGGGGCCCGCACCAGCTGCCCGGGGTCCAACGCCTGCTCCGCCGCCGCGTTCAGCGCGTACGGCGGAGCCGCCGGCCCGTCGGAGCCCCAACCGCCACCCGGTAGCGCCAGCAGCGCCCCGCACACCGCGAGGGCCGCGGCCGCGGCCAGCCCGGCGCGGGTGAACCGCCGCCGGCGCAGCAGGTCGGTGGGCCGGGCCTGGAGCACGCACGGATCGAACTCGGGGGACGCGAACAGGCCGTCGTGCGCGGGATCCCCGGACTCGGCGACGGCCGCGGCCGGATCGGCGACCCCGGCCTCGGTCAGCACCCGGAGCACGTCCGGCTCGGCCAACCCCTCCAACGCCCGCAGGACGCACGCCGCCCGACCGGGCCCGTTCAACGTGGCCAACCACTGGTCCAGCGCCAGCTCCTCGGCCCCGCCCGACCTCGGGAACAGCCGCAACCCCCACACCTGGGGGAGCAGTGGCGGCAGCTGCCCGCGCAGCGGGAGCGCCCGGAAGCTCAGCGGGATCCCCGCCTCCAGGGCGGAACGCAGCACCCGCAGCCGGACGTACGCGTACCCCGACTCGGGCCCGTCCGCCCCGTCGCGCTGCGCGGGGACCCCGCCGCGCACCTGGGCGGCGTCGGCCGCCGCGGCGCGCCGGCCGCGCGGCAGGGCGCGCTGGGCCAGCGAATGGGCGGTCAGGACCCGCCGGTTGCGGCCGAGGGAGGGCGGCAGCACCAGATAGGCGAGCCGCACCAGCCGCGGGTAGTGCTCGACGATGGCGGCCTCGGCCTGCTCGACGTCGGGAGGCAGGGGGCGGGTGGCGGTATCCGGCGCAGTCACGTTCAGCAGAACGAGCGATTCGTCGGATGGTCACCCGTCCCCAGCGCACACGTTCGGACGAACCCGGCGCCCCGGAACGCGCACGCCCCGAGGGCCCGCGGGGCGTGCGGGGGACGTCGGGCGCGGGGTGCGCCGGGTCAGGCGATGAGCTTGGTACGCAGCGCCTCGACGGTCTCGTCGGACACGCCGAGGCCCTCGCGCACGTACTTCTCCATCGATCCGTAGCGCGTGCGGACCTCGTCGAGGCCGGCCTCCAGGTACGAGGGGAACACCCCGATCAGGGCGAGCGCGATGTCCGGGTCCCCGCCCGCCGCCGTGAAGCCCTCGATCATGGGGGCGAAGGCCACCTTGACCGCCGGGTTCACCGACAGGTACTCCGCCATCAGGGTCTCCTCGTCGGCGCCGAGCAGCGCGAGGATCAGCGTCGCGCCCCAGCCCGTACGGTCCTTGCCGGCCGTGCAGTGGAACAGCAGCGGACCCGAATCCGGATCGGCCGCCTCGACGAGCAGCGTGCGGTACGCGGCCTGCCCGGAGCCGGAACTGACGAACGACCGGTAGACCGACCCGAAGAGTTCCTGCGCCCGGCCGCCGCCCAGGTGCTCCTCGGCCACCACCGGATCGGCGAGCAGGTCCTTGAGCTGGGTCGCGGCGGGCATCCGGCCGTCGTTCATCTTGTCGGCCAGCACGTCGCGCACCACCAGCCGCGCGCCCTCGGGCAGCCGGTCGGGGTGGTCGGCGCGCTCGGAGTCGCTGCGGAAGTCGATGACCGTACGCAGCTCCAGCGCGGCCACCACCGGGTCGGCGGCGAGGTCGAGCCGGTCGAGGGAGCCCGAACGCAGCACGAGTCCGGGCCGGACGGTCCGGCCGCCGGCGAGCGGGGTGCCACCGAGGTCGCGGAGGTTGGCGACGGTGGTGGAGGGCGTGGCGGTCATCGTGGCGTCTCCAGCGGTATGCGCGAGGTGTGGATTACTCGTGTCATTCAGATCATTCGTATCATTCGGGTCACGCAAGGGCGAGATTCCGACGAGCCGGTCCCACATGCCGGTCGAGAGGGAACCGGTGCAGGGGCGACCGGGCGAGGGGCGACCGGTCGAGGGGCAACCGGTCCAGGGCCAGGGAGAGTCCGATCCCCAAGCCCAACGCGGCGAGGTGCCCGGCGTCGGTGAAGGTCCGGTCGCGGCTCAGTACCGGCCGGACCGCGAGCGCCAGCAGCCCCACCCGGGCCGTGTTGCGCACGGTTCCGCGGGGCAGGGCGGAGGTCAGGGCGCCGAGCACGGTGTTGAACCCGTAGCTCGTGCCGACGTCCACGGCGCGGCGGGTCTCCTTGTCGGTGGTGCCCCGCAGGGCGCCGTAGACGAGCAGGGTCGCCGCGGCGTGCCCGAAGAGGAACGCCGCGGCCGTCCACCACGCCCCGTACGCGTACTCGGCGTATCCGAGCACCGCCGCCAGCAGCAGCGCGTAGGGCAGCGGCATCGGTTCCTCGACGACGAAGGCGCTGCTCAGCAGGGTTTCCCAGCGTCCGGTCGCGAGGTTGTCGACGTTCGTCGAGCAGCCGCGCAGCACCCGGTCCCGGCGTTCCGGCCCCAGCCGGTCCAGGGCGTGAGCGCCGAGCTGCACCCCTGCGGCGTACACCGCGCCGAAGGGCAATGACCATGACCATGGCGATGGATTCACCCGCCCATGATCGGATACGACCCTGCCGGCGGCATCACCGGGCCTCGTGGGAACATGACCGGAACATGTCTGGAACCCCCGCGCCGATGCGCGTCGTGCGGGCCGCGATGTTCGCGGCCGTGTGCGTGGCATTGGGCGCGCTGGGGCATTCGTACATGTCCGGGATGAATGTCCCCCTCGGCTCGTTGACGGTCGCCTTCGCCGTGACGGGCGCGCTCGCCTGGCTCGCGGCCGGCCGCCGCCGCGGACCCGTCGGGATCGGCGCGACCCTCCTCGGCGCACAGGCCGCGCTCCACCTCACCTTCTCCGCGGGCCAGGCCCACGCGCCCACGGCCGCCGCGCACCGGCCGAACCCCGGCCACCACCCCGCGCACACGGTGCCCGCCGCGGCCGGCGAGGCCTCGGTGGACGGTGCGGCGGCAGGTCCCGCCGGGGGAGCGGTCCACGGTGTGCCGGGCACCGCGCATGCGCCGGGCACCGCACATGCGCCGAGCACCGCAACTGACATGGCGGGCATGACCCACGACATGCCCGCCACCGCCGGCATGGGCGACGGCACGGCCGGCATGCACGACGGCATGGCGGGCATGCACGAGGGCGCAACCGGAATGGCCGACGCCGTGACCGGCATGCACGACGGCATGGCCGGCATGGCCGACGGTCTGCAGGGCACGGCCTCCATGCTCGCCATGGCGGGCCACGGCGGCTTCGGCATGATCGCCGCCCACGTCCTCGCCGGGCTCTTCTGCGCCGCGTGGCTGGCCCGGGGCGAGGCCGCCGTGTTCCGGCTGGCCACCGTCCTCGGCGCGACCGCGCTGCTGGCGGCCCGTCCGCTCGCCCGCGCCCTCGCACTGGTCCGCACCCGGGTGGCCCTCGTACCGCCGCCGCCCGCGCACTGCGCCCCGTGCGACCGACCGCGCCGACTCCGCGGCGCGGTCCACGCCCACACCGCGGTGCGCCGCGGGCCGCCCGGCCGGTGGAACACCCGCGCCACGGCCCCCGGCCGTCCTGCCCGCGCCTGACCGGCGCACCTCCTCGGCGAGGGGGCGAGACCTGGGGCCGCCCACCCATGCCTTCGCCAACCCTGAGGACCGACATGTCCCTCGACATGCTTCCGGACGCCCCCACCGGGGACTCCGCCGCACCGCCGAAGCGCACCGGCGGCACCTGGGCCGCCCTGCGCCCGCTGCTCCTGCGCCTCCACTTCTACGCGGGGCTGCTCATAGCCCCGATCCTGTTCCTCGCCGCCACCACCGGCCTGCTGTACGCCGGTTCGTGGCAGGCCGAGAAGATCCTCTACTCCGACGAACTCACGGTCGCCCGGGTCGGTGAGGGCGCCCTGCCGCTCGGCGCCCAGATCGGGGCCGCCCGCGCCGCGGCGCCCGAGGGCAAGGTCCTCGCCGTGTGGCCCGCGCCCGAGGAGGAGGCGACCACCCGGGTGATCATGGAGAGCCCGGGCCTCGGCGAGGGGGAGACCCTCACCGTGTTCGTCGACCCGTACACCGCCGACGTGCGCGGCCAGCTCACCACCGCCGGCGACGCGCTGCCGCTGCGGGCCTGGCTCAGCGGGTTCCACGCCAACCTCCAGCTCGGTGAGTTCGGCCGGAACTACAGTGAGCTGGCCGCCAGCTGGTTGTGGGTCGTCGCCCTGGGCGGCCTGGCCCTGTGGATCGGCCGCCGCCGCTCCCGCAAGGCACACCTCGTGGTCCCCGACCGCAAGGCCACCGGCCGCCGCCGGACCTTGTCCTGGCACGGCACCGTCGGCCTGTGGGCCGTCGCCGGACTCGTCGTCCTCTCCGCCACGGGCCTGACCTGGTCCCGGTACGCCGGCGAGAACATCGGACAGCTCCAGGACCGCCTCGGCGGAGCCACTCCGTCCGTCGCCGCCGCCCTGAACGGCGCCGCGGCGGGCGGCGACGAGCACGCCGGGCACGTCATGACGCCGGGCATGGAGATGCCCCCGCCGCCGCCCACCGCCGACATCGGCATCGACCGTGCCGTGGCCGCCGCGCGGGCCGCCGGGGCGAACGCGAGCCTGCGCGTCACCCTCCCCGCCGACGGCAAGGGCTACGTCGTCAAGGAGGCCGACAAGCAGTTCCCGGTGCACCTGGACGCGGTCGCCGTCGATCCCGCCGACGGCCGGATCATGGACGAACTCCGTTTCTCCGACTACCCGTTGCTCGCCAAGCTGACGCGCTTCGGCATCGACCTGCACATGGGCCTCACCTTCGGGCTCGCCAACCAGATCGCCCTGGCCGCGCTCGCCGTCGCCGTGATGTTCCTCGTGGTGTGGGGGTACCGGATGTGGTGGATGCGCCGCCCCACCAAGGAACGCAGGCTCTCCGTGGGACGCCCGCAGCCGCGCGGCGCCTGGCGGAAGCTGCCGGTGACCCTCCTGCTGCCGCTCGCCGCCGTGACCGCGCTCGTCGGATGGTTCGTCCCGATGCTCGGGATCAGCCTGCTCGTCTTCCTCGCGGGTGACGTGCTGCTCGGCTTCGTGGCCGGCCGTCGCGGGGCCGGGTCGCCCGAGTCCCAGGTCCGGTAAGCGGGCCGACGTACAGGTGGGCCCGCACTCCCCCCGGAGAGTGCGGGCCCTTCGTCATCCCGGTGTGCGGGCGTTTCGGCCCGTGGGCCGCCGCGCCGCTCAGGGCGCGTACTTGTAGCCCACCCGGCGCACGGTCTGGATGGTGCCGCGGTGGGCCGCGCCCAGCTTGCGGCGCAGCCGGGCGATGTGGACGTCGACCGTACGGCCGTCGCCGACGTGGCCGTAGCCCCACACCGTGGTCACCAACTGGTCCCGGCTGTGCACCCGGTGGGGGTGGGCCACGAGGTGGGCGAGCAGCTCGAACTCCAGGTAGGTCAGGTCCAGGACCTCGCCGTCCACCTCGGCGGTGCGCTGGGCGGAGTCGATCCGTACGAGGGCGTCCCCGGTGGTCGTCGGCGCCTCGGGGGCCGGGAGGGGGACGGACTGCGGGGCGAAGGCGATCGGCGGCTGCTGGTCGGC
This sequence comes from Streptomyces sp. NPDC057939, assembly GCF_042887545.1. Classification (NCBI taxonomy): domain Bacteria; kingdom Bacillati; phylum Actinomycetota; class Actinomycetes; order Kitasatosporales; family Streptomycetaceae; genus Streptomyces; species Streptomyces sp. NPDC057939. The sequence goes on along the minus strand of NZ_JBHVPG010000016.1, from coordinate 77,511 downwards.
CGGTACGAGCACCAGGTAGCCGACCATCGGCGGGTTGCCGGGCAGCGTCGGCAGGGTGTGCTGGGGCGCGGGCAGCCAGGTGGCGCCGGGCGGGAGCAGGTCCACGACGCGCGCCACCTCGTCCCGGTCGACGGCGCGCAGTCGATGGCGCGGACTGGGCGGGAAGGTCAGGGGCGAGGTCGCAGCGGAGGTCAGGGTACGGGTGTTAGCCATGAGTGGTCAGCTCTTTCACGCGGAGTGGTCGGCAGGAGACGTGCGTACGTCGTCGTTGTCGTACCGCGCAGACCGAAGGCCTCGGGCGGGTCTGTCGGGAGGTCCCGGAAGGCTTTAGAGGGCCGGCGCGTTCTTCGCGCGGCAACACTCCCGGTCGAAATCGTGATCCTGACGGGAGGGCCAGAACGGCTCGAGGTCGCTGCGACCCGTCGAGGTGTGCAAGTGGCTGGCCATGGGCCATATTGAAGCAGATTCAGGGGGCCGGAGCAGCCCCTGTCTCACTCAGTGGAGCGGAATCTCATATTCCGTGACCAAGGTTTCGTCAGGACGTCACATTCCCGACAAACGGTCAGCCGATCAGGCGCTTCCGCCAGTCCAATCCGGTGACCCGTACCGCATCCTGGGCGGATCCGTCCCATACCCACTTCAGCCCGACCCCGTCGAGCGCCGCGACGACCTCCCTGCCGACGGAAACCGTCAGCTCGTCGCCGCCCTCGAAACCCCCGTACAGCAGCCACAGGTCGTGACCCGCCGCCACGCCCCCGGTGCACTGCGAGTGGAAGAAGACGAACCCCCGCGCGTCCTCCTCACCGTCCCCCCGAATCTCCCCGAGGCCGCAGGTGCGGCAGCAGGTGAAGTTCTCCCGCGCCGTGATCCCGCCCGCGTCGAGCGCCTCGAACGCCCGGGTCAGCCGCTCGGGATCGGTCTCCCCCTCCCAGCCGGCCTGCTCCGCCACCCGCTCCCGCCACAACCGGTCCACCAGCCGCCACGCCTGCGCGGGGGACACCGGCGACCCGTCCGCGCTCCCCAGGACGTATCCGGCGTACTCGGCCAGGGCCGCCCGGTCGTCGTAGCCGCACAGGAGCCGCTCCCGGACGAGCCCCGTCAGCTCCTCCTCCACCCCCGCTTCGAGCGGCGGCGCCTCCTCCACCGGGAAGTCCAGCCGCTCCCACGCCGGTCCGAGGTCCCAGCCCGACTCCTGCCGGGCCCAGCCGAGCATCACCCGCGCCACCTCCGCCGTGGTGCGGACGGAGGCCGTGAAGTGCAGGTCCGGGCTCCCGGCCCGGTGTTCCAACCGGTAGTCACCGCCCGCCTCGTGCCAGACCTGGACGAAGCCGTCCGGCTCGTCGGGGATCCGGTTCACCACGAGGAACCGGTCCCCGTCCGCCCCGATGCGCTCCACGAGCTCGGACAACAAGGGGGCGGCGGGCCGTTCGTAGGACTCGGCGCGTTCGGTGTGGATCTTCACGGGCAGCATGGCCACACCCTGGCAGGCGCCACCGACAACGCGGCGCCCGCCCTCCCGCGGGGGAGGACGGGCGCCGCGTCGTCGGGGGGCGCCGGTCTCAGACCAGACCGTCCTTCTTCAGGCCCGCGCAGCAGGTGTCCGTGATCAGGCGCGTCACCACGTACGGGTCGACGTTCGCGTTCGGGCGGCGGTCCTCGATGTAGCCCTTGCCGTCCTTCTCCACCTGCCACGGGATGCGCACCGAGGCACCGCGGTCGGAGACGCCGTAGCTGAACTCGTTCCACGGGGCGGTCTCGTGCAACCCCGTCAGGCGCTCGTCGATGCCCGCGCCGTAGTTCTTGACGTGGTCCAGCGGCTTCGAGCCCTCGCCCAGCGCCTCGCACGCCGAGATGATCGCGCGGTAGTCCTCGCGCATCGCCTTCGTGGAGAAGTTGGTGTGCGCGCCCGCGCCGTTCCAGTCGCCCTTGACCGGCTTCGGGTTCAGCGTCGCCGACACGTTGAAGTCCTCGGCCGTGCGGTACAGCAGCCACCGCGCGATCCACAACTGGTCCGAGACCTCCAGCGGACCCACCGGGCCCACCTGGAACTCCCACTGGCCCGGCATGACCTCGGCGTTGATGCCCGAGATGCTCAGGCCCGCCGCCAGACAGTGGTCCAGGTGCTTCTCGACGATGTCCCGGCCGAAGATCTCGTCCGAACCGACACCGCAGTAGTAGCCGCCCTGCGCCGCCGGGAAGCCGTTGACCGGGAAGCCGAGCGGGCGGGCACCGTCGAAGAACGTGTACTCCTGCTCGATGCCGAAGATCGGCGCCTGCTCGGCGAACTCCTCCGCGACCGGACGCAGCAGCGCGCGGGTGTTCGACTCGTGGGGGGTCATGTCGATGTTCATGACCTCGCACAGGACGAGCAGGTGGTCGCCACCGCGGATCGGGTCGGGGCAGGAGAACACCGGCTGGAGCACGCGGTCCGAGGCGTGGCCCTCCGCCTGGTTCGTGCTGGACCCGTCGAAGCCCCAGATCGGCAGGGCCTCGCCGTCCGCCAGGATCCTCGTCTTGGAGCGAAGCTTCGCCGTCGGCTCGGTGCCGTCGATCCAGATGTACTCAGCCTTGTAGCTCACGGGCCCCATCCTGACTCTGCGGGTGCTGCGGATCGCCTTGGTGTCCTCCGCAGAGTCCCCCGCCGCGATTTCTCATCCGTTGCCCATGTGTGAACCCCGTGTTACCGAGGTTTACACCGCAGGTCGAACGGGCTGTGCGGGTTTGCGACCGCACGCCCGTCCGGGTGCGGCAGACTGGGCGCGTGAGCATTTCGTACGATTTGAACTCCGCCGACGGCGCCCCCGAGGCAGCCCCCGGCCACGCCCCCCACCAGGCCTCCGGCACCCCCCGCCCCCGCATCGGCCTGCTCGGCACCGGCCCCTGGGCCCGCCGCACCCATGCCCCCGCCCTCGCCGCCCACCCGGGCTCCGAGTTCGCCGGGATCTGGGGTCGGCGCCCCGAAGCGGCCGCCGAGCTCGCCCGGGAACACGGCGTGAAGGTGTACGAAGACCCCGACGCGCTGTTCGCGGACTGCGACGCGGTGGCCTTCGCCCTGCCCCCGGACGTCCAGGCCCCCCTCGCCGTCCGCGCGGCCGCCGCCGGCTGCCACCTGCTGCTCGACAAACCCGTCGCCACGACGGTCGAGGAAGCCCGCGCCGTCGCCGACGCCGCGGCCCGCAACCAGGTCGCCTCCGTCGTCTTCCTCACCCTCCGCTTCGCCGAACCCACCGCCGGATGGGTCGACGAACAGGCCGGCCGGACCGGCTGGTTCACCGCCGCCGCCCACTGGCTCGGCGCCGTCTTCCCGCCCGACGGCACCCCCAGCGCCTACGCCGACTCGCCCTGGCGCAAGTCCAAGGGCGGCCTGTGGGACGTCGGCCCGCACGCCCTCTCCGTCCTGATCCCCGTCCTCGGCGACGTCACCGACCTCACCGCCGCACGAGGCCCCTCCGACGTCGTCCAGCTCACCCTGCGCCACACCTCCGGCGCGGCCAGCACCGCCGTACTCAGCCTGGGCGCCCCGCAGGCCGCCGCGGGCGTGGGGCTCGAACTGCGCGGAGCCGAGGGCGTCTTCGCCCTCCCCGACTGGAGCGACGTGCCCGGCGCCTACGGCCGCGCCGTGGACGCCCTGCTCACCTCGGCCCGAACGGGCGTCCCGGACCCGCGCGGAGCGGAGTTCGGGGCCCGCCTGACGGAGATCCTGGCGGGGGCGGAGGAACAACTGGGCGACTGAGGGGGAACGGCCGACGGGCGGGGGAGACGGCCCCGGCGAGTGGATCACGCCCGTGCTCCGCGCGATGGAAAAGCACACCGTGGGAGCCGTGGGAGCTGCTTATGATCCGCTTGATCGACACGGCACGCTCTTCCCGGGGGGAACCACCCATGCGTCACCACCTGCTCCGCAGAACACTCGCTCCGCTGCTCGCCGCCAGCGCCGTGACCGTCCTGGTCCCGGCGGTGGCGTCGGCGGCCACCGACCCCGGTCGGTGCCGGACCGGCGGCGGCGGGCTCACCTCCGACCTGCGGCCCGGTCAGCGCCTCGAATCGGGCGCGAGCCTGGTCCCGACGCCCGGCAAGGCCGAGCTGGTCATGCAGCCCGACGGCAACCTCGTCATCCACCTCCCCGGCAGGCCGGGCGGCTACAAGCTGCCGGTGTGGAGCAGCGGCACCCACGGCAACCCAGGCGCGTACGCCACGATGCAGGAGGACGGCAACTTCGTCATCTACCGCAAGGGCGGCGGCCCCCAGCAGGGCGGCGCGATCTGGGACACCGCCACCTACGGGAGTCGGACCGGCACGTACGTGAGCGCGTCCTTCGTGGACGACGGCCGGCTCGTCGTGACCGGCCGCAGCGAGGACTACTACTGGACGACCGAGACCGTCGAGCAGCACGTCAGGGTGTGCGCGTCCGACATGTCCTGGAGCCAGGGCTTCTGGGCCCAGTCCGCCTCGGTGTGGCTGGTGCTCCAGCGGGACAACAACCTCGTCATGTACCGCAAGAGCGACGGCAAGGCGATCTGGAGCAGCGGAACGTACGGCAACCGGAACACCCTGACCCTGGAGATCAGGGACAGCGGCGACCTGGTGCTGCGCGAATACGACCGGAACGAGACGGTCCGCTGGCGCAGCAACACGGCCAAGAGCCCCGGCGCCTACGCCCTCCTCCAGGACGACGGCAACTTCGTCGTCTACAAGAAGGACGGCGGCCCCACCAAGGGCGGCGCGCTCTGGAACACGGCCACGTACAACAAGATCTGACCCGCGGCCGCGCCCCGTCGGCAGGCATCGCCGGGGGCCGCTCGGCCCGTCCGGGCCGACCGGCCCCCGGCACCGCGCGCGGGCCCGCTCCGGCAGGCCCTAACCCTTGCGGGAGAGCGCGTCGCGGACGGCTTCCTCGGAGCGGGCGACGACGGCCGTGCCGTCCTCGGCGGTGATGATCGGGCGCTGGATCAGCTTCGGGTGCGCGGCCAGGTGGGCGATCCAGCGCCGGCGGGCCTCCTCGGTCCCCTCGCGCGGCAGGTCCCGTACGCCGGTCTCCTTCGCCAAGGCGTCCGAGGTGCGGGTGATGTCCCAGGGCTCCAGGCCGAGGCGCTCCAGCAGCTCGCGGAGCTCGGCCTCGGACGGCACGTCCTCCAGGTACCGGCGGACGGTGTATTCGGCGCCCTCCGCGTCCAGCAGGGTCAGCGCGCCGCGGCACTTCGAGCAGGCGGGATTGATCCAGATCTCCATGGCCGCCAGCCTAGTTGGACCGCGTCCGGCCAGGGGCTTTTGTCAGTGCCCCCCGGTAAAATCGAGGGAGAACGACAGGAAGCCAACTACTGTTTGGGAGGCTGTAGATGGCCGCTGCCGCGATCATTGTGATGCCCAAGAAGAAGCCGCTGCCCGCGGGTCTGCCCCGCGAGTGGTACGAGAGCCACAACCGCCGTCTGAAGGCGATGCGGCTCGCGATATCCCTGCTCGACACCGGGACCTACGACGCACGGCGCGCGACCAACCGCAAGATCCGGACGATGGCGGTGCGGGTGGGCATCCACCGCCCCTCCAACCTCACCTGCAAGATGGTGCGCTCCTTCATCCGCGACGGTTCATGACGCCGCGATGACGTCCGGGACGCCGGCGAAGCCGGAGGCACCGGCGGAACCGGCGGCCCCGCCGTGGTCGAGGGGCACGCCGACCACCGTGCCGCCCTCGTCCCCGACGAAATGAATGGATCCGGTCCGCGCCCCGGCGGGGGTCACGACGGCGGCACCGCCGTCGTGACCCGTGGAGCGCTCGGCGTGATCGCCGACCTCGTACCCGAGCAGCATCGCGCCGGTGAGCAGCCCGGTCGCGGCTGTCGCGGCGGCGACCGCCGCCAGGCGCTTCCTGTGCTTGAGCGGTGCGCGCATCGGGGGGCCTCGTCTTTCCGAGCTCGGTGTCGGGTTCGTCGCTGCCGAGCGAAACACGGAAACCGGGCCGGAGCCCGCACTGTTACCAACTGATCATCCGATCAGTACGGGCCGGTCACTCCGCCCCGACGGACAGCAACAGCAGGGCCACGTCATCGCGCGGACCGCCCCCGGTGAAGGCCGCCAGGTCCTTCCACACCGCTCGGACCAGTCCCGCCGGGTCGCCCGACAGCGCCGGCACCCGGGCGGCCAGCGGATAGAAGGCGCCCGCGGAGTCGCGTGCCTCCGTGACCCCGTCGGTGTGCGCGAGCAGCCGGTCGCCCGGCACCAGCCGGAGCTCGGTCACCGCGGGGAGGGTCGGGCCCGACAGGCCCAGACCCAGTGGAGGGCCCGGCTCCGTCACCACCTCCGAGGCCACGAAGTCCCGTAGCAACAGGACCGGGGGATGCCCGCACGACACGATCCGTACGAGGTCCAGTCCGGTCGGGAACTCCAGCAGCACGGCCGTCGCGAACAGCTCCGGATGCTCCACGGAGTCCGCGGCGGCGTCCGCCACCAGTCGCCTGTCCAGCCGCGAGGCGACGTCCACCAGCTCCCGGTCGTCCAGGACCGCCTCCCGGAAGGCGCCGAGGAGCGCCGCCACCGTCCCGACCGCCGCCAGGCCGTGCCCCTGCACGTCCCCCACGACCGCCCGCACCCCGAACGGCCCGGCCCGGACGTCGAAGAGGTCACCGCCGACCAGCGTGCCCTGCTGGGCCGCCCGGTAGAGGGCGGCGCAGCGCACCGGACCCACCCGTTCCGGGACGGGTGGCAGCACCGCCAGCTGGGCCGCCTCGGCGACGGTGCGGACGCTCACCAACTGGGTGTCCCGGCGGTGGCGCACCCAGGCGATGACCACGCTGAGCAGCCCGACGACGGCCACCGTGGCCAGGTCGGAGCCCTGCGCGTGCCCCACGCCGAGCTCGGGGAAGGCGAGCAGCACGAGCACCAGCGCGGCGAAGACGGCCGTGCCGGCCGCGCCGTAGGAGAAGGCGGCCACGGCGGGGAGGGCCGCCAGGAAGTAGCCCAGCTCGACGTTGCCGGGCGTGAGCCACTGGGCGAAGCACAGCGCCACCAGGGCCACGGCGGGCGCGAACCGGGCCCAGCGCGGCGGCGGGGCACCGTGCAGTCTGCCGGGATCCTCCCGTGCGTGTCTCACCCCTCCACCCTGGTACGGGCTCCCGGGCCGCGCACGCCGGGTGGCCCCTCGGGGCGTCGCCCGGGACAGTGGAGCGGTGACGGAAACCAGCGCGGCCATCAGCACCCGCCTGAACTGGCTGCGGGCGGGCGTGCTCGGTGCCAACGACGGGATCATCTCCACCGCGGGCCTCGTGGTGGGCGTGGCAGGCGCCACCACCTCGCGCACCGCGATCCTGACGGCGGGGGTGGCGGGGCTCCTGGCGGGCGCGCTGTCGATGGCGGCGGGGGAGTACGTGTCGGTCAGCTCCCAGCGGGACTCCGAACGGGCCGCGCTGGACGTGGAACGCCGGGAACTGGCGCAGCAGCCCCAGGCGGAGCTCGACGAACTCACCGACCTGCTGGCCGAACGGGGCCTCGGCCGGGAGCTGGCGCGGGAGGCCGCCGTCCAGCTCACCGAACGCGACGCGCTGCGGGCGCACGCGCGGGTGGAGCTGGGCATCGAGCCGGACGAACTGGCGAACCCGTGGCACGCGGCGGTGGCCAGCCTGATCGCGTTCACGGTGGGGGCGCTGCTGCCGCTACTGGCGATCGTCCTGCCGGGGGCGTCGGCGCGGGTGCCGGTGACGGTGGCGGCGGTCCTCGCGGCGCTCACCCTCTGCGGGGTGGTCAGCGCCCGGCTGGGCGGCGCGCCAGCGCCTCGCGCGGTACTCCGCAACGTCACGGGAGGCGCCCTCGCGATGGCCGTCACCTACGCGGCCGGCACCTTGCTGGGCACCACCTGACCGCCCCCGTGTCCCGCGCCTCAATCGCCGGCGGGGCTGGGTGGTGCGGCGGGGCCGGATGGTCCGCAGGGCCGGGTTGTGCGGCGGGGTCACGGTGCAGGCTCCCGGGGCTCCGCCCCGGACCCCGCGCCTCAAACGCCGGCGAGGCTGAATTGTGCGGCCGCGCTGAATTGTGCGGCGGGGCTGGATCGGGCGGGGCCGTGTTGGCGGACCCGGAGCGGGACGGTGATGCCGCGGGGCGGGGTCGGGGACGGGGTGGGGTGTCGGCCGGGACTAAAACGTGATTTGTTGGCGCGCGGTGCCGCCCCGCAACAGGAGGCTCGGACAGGGCGCCATAAATCATGCCCGTCCCGGACGACACCCCACCCCGGCACCGGCCCCGCCCCACCCGCGCAGCCACCAACCCACCCGCAGCCTCCACCCCCACCCCCACCCCCGAACCCCCGACCGGCCAGGTCAGGCGGGACGTCGGCGGATCACCATCGCCATCAGCGCCGCCATCGCGCACAGCCCCCCGGACGCGTACCAGACCAGGTCGTACGAGCCGAACGCGTCCCGGGCGACGCCGCCCAGGAAGGCCACCAGCGCCGCGCCCACCTGGTGCGAGGCCAGGACCCAGCCGAAGACGATCGCGCTGTCCTCCCCGTAGTGCTCCCGGCACAGGGCGATCGTCGGCGGAACGGTGGCGACCCAGTCCAGGCCGTAGAAGACGATGAAGAACACCATCGGCGGGTGCACCGAGGGCGCGAGCAACATCGGCAGGAAGAGCAGCGAGACCCCCCGCAACGCGTAGTACACCGCCAGCAGCCGCCGCGCCTCGAAGCGGTCCGTGAACCAGCCGGAGGCAATGGTCCCGACGACGTCGAACACGCCGATCACCGCCAGCAGCCCGGCGGCCGCCGTCACCGGCATGCCGTGGTCGTGCGCGGCCGGCACGAAGTGGGTCTTGACCAGCCCGTTCGTCGAGGCCCCGCAGATCGCGAACGTGCCGGCCAGCAGCCAGAACGGCCCCGTCCGCGCCGCCTTGAACAGCACCGTCACCGCCCGCCGCGCCGCCCCCGGCACCGGCGCCGGCTTGGGCGCGTACGCGCCCCCGTACGGCGCGAGCCCCACATCGGAGGGGTGGTCGCGCAGCAGCAGCCACACGAACGGCACGACGGCCAACGCCGCGAGGGACACGGTGACCGCCGCCGGGCGCCAGCCGTGGTGTTCGACCATCCAGGACAGCAGCGGCAGGAACACCAGCTGGCCGGAGGCGCCCGCCGCGGTGAGGATCCCGGTGACCAGGCCGCGCCGCGCCGTGAACCAGCGGTTGGTGACGGTGGCCGCGAAGGCCAGCGCCATCGAACCGCTGCCGAGACCGACGAGGACGCCCCAGTAGAGGACCAGCTGCCACGGTCGCGTCATCCACACCGTGGCCACCGAGCCGCCGGCGATGACGGTGAGGGCCAGGGCGACGACCTTGCGTATGCCGAAACGATCCATCAGCGCGGCGGCGAACGGCGCCGTGAGCCCGTAGAGGGCGAGGTTGACGGAGACGGCGAAGCCGATCGTGCCGCGCGACCAGTCGAACTCCTCGTGCAGCGGCTCGATGAGGAGGCCGGGCAGGGAGCTGAAGGCGGCGGCCCCGATGATCGTCACGAAGCCGACGGCCGCCGCGTACCAGGCACGGTGGATGCGGCCGGCCCGGCGAGGGGCCCGCGGGGCGCCCGTGGGGGCGGCGGAGGTGGGTGCTGTCTGCGTCACCCCGACAGCTTCCGGTGGGCGCTGCACCCGCCGACAGTGGCCTGACTGTCACGCTTCGGTACGATCGGGCCATGGAGTCGAACAGGCCGGCCCAGACCCCGGCCCCCGCCCACCGCGTCGTGGTCCTCGCCCTCGCCGGGCTGCTGCCCTTCGAGCTCGGGATCCCGCACCGGATCTTCGGTCGGGCCAAGGATCCGGCGGGGCGCCCGCTCTACGAGATCCTCACCTGCGGACTGGCCCCCGGCCCGGTGTCCACGGACGCCGACTTCGCGGTCCACGTCGAGCACGGCCCGGAGCTGCTGGCCACGGCCGACACGGTGGTGGTGCCCGCCTCGTACGAGCTGGGCCCGGTGCACGAGAGCGGGGTGCTGACCGAAGGGCTCGCGGCGGCCCTCGCGCACATCCGACCCGGCACCCGGCTCGTCTCGATCTGTACGGGCGGCTACGTACTGGCCGCCGCCGGCTACCTGGACGGCCGGCCCGCCACCACGCACTGGGCGTCCGCCGAGCACTTCCAGCGGCTCTTCCCGGCCGTCCGCGTCGACCCGGGCGTGCTGTACACCGATGACGGGGACGTGCTCACCTCGGCCGGGGTCGCCGCCGGGATCGACCTGTGCCTGCACATCGTGCGCCGCGACCACGGCGTGGCCGTCGCCAACGAGGTGGCCCGGCGGACCGTCGTGCCGCCCCACCGGGAGGGCGGCCAGGCGCAGTTCGTCGACCGGCCGCTGCCCGAGCCGCGACAGGCCTCCACCACGGCGGCCCGCGCCTGGGTGCTGGACCGGCTGCACGAACCGCTGCGCCTCAGCGACCTGGCCCGGCAGGAGGCCGTGTCGGTACGGACCTTCACGCGCCGGTTCCGGGAGGAATCCGGCGTCAGCCCGGGGGAGTGGATCACCGGGCAGCGGGTCGAGCGGGCCCGGCGGCTCCTGGAGCGGACGGAGCTGTCCATGGAACAGGTCGCGCGGGAGGCCGGCTTCGGAACGGCCCAGTCGCTGCGCAAGCACGTCCAGGCGGCCCTGGGCGTGAGCCCTACGGCCTACCGGCGCACCTTCCGCCCGGCCGCGGACACCGCGGATCGGGTCACCCTGCCGGCTTCTGATGGCCCATCAGAGACTGCCGGACCCGTGCATTGACTTCTCCCGCCGCCCGCTCGTGAATGGCCCCCTGTCGGGGCGACGGAACGCAGGGGGCGGGCAGTGCGAACAGGCGCGCGCAGCAGGGGACGGTCGGCGGCCGTCGGCATGGTCGTGCTCGCGGCGGTGACCGGGGGAGCGCTGAGCGCACCGGCCGCCGCCGTGGGGGAAACACCCCCCGGGCAGGTGGAGTTCCCCACCCACTGCCTGCCCCCGCAGGAAGCCGGACTGCCCCCCGCGGACGGACCCACCACGGCCCGGATCACCGTCGACGACCCGGCGCCGCGCGTCGGCGACACGGTCACGGTGACCTACCAGGTGGCCGCCGCCCCGGCCGTGAACCCGCTCCCCTCCGAACTGCCCGTCGACGTGCTCACCCCCACCGGACGGGTTCTGCTGGGCGGTGCGCAGAGCGGCGAGGTCACCGTCACCGGAGCCAAGCGCAACGAACCGGTTCCGCCGGGCGGCGCGCTCCCGGCCGTGACGATGACCGGCACCTTCACCGTCACCGCGCCCGGCGCGATCACCCTCACCCCGGGCCCCTACACCCTGCACACCGCCCACCTGCTCGACCTGGCCACGGTCTGCACCGCCGGACCGGGCACCCCCGTGTCCGAGCGCCTGACCGCGACCCCGCTGCCCACCGCCAACCTGCGCGGCCTCACCCTCGCCACCGCCTACGGGGCACCGGGCGCCCGCGTCAAGGTCACCGGCGCGGGCTTCGCCCCCGGCGCGGCCGTGACCGTGGCCGGTCGGGCGGGCGCCGCCGAGACGGCCGACCGGGTCGCCGCCACCGCCGACGAGCGGGGGCAGGTCGTCGCGGAACTGCCCCTGACGGACCGGGCGACCACGGGGGTGGTCGCGTACGAGGGCACGGCCTGGACGGCGCCGCGGGGCACCGCCCCGGCCGCCTACACCGTCGTCGAGCCCGCCCCGCCCGCTCCCGCGCGGACCCCCGAGCCCGTGGCCCGCGAGGTGATCGCCACCGTGGAGCCGGGCACGCTCGCCATGACCCAGGCGGGCGAATCGGTGACCCTCGGGGCGGTTCCGTACGGGGACGGCGGCGCGGCCCCCGGCCGGATCGGCACCGTCACCGTCAAGGACGCCCGCGGCGGCCCGGCGGGATGGTCGCTGGTCGGGAAGGTCACCGACTTCACCGGTCCCGGCGGCATCCGCATTCCCGGCGCCCGACTGTCCTGGACCCCGTCCTGCACGGCCGCCGAGGGCAGCCCCGGCGCCTGCGCGGCCGGCAGCGCGGGTGTCGTCGGACCGGAGGGGGCCGTCCTGGCCTCCACGGCCGACGGCCCGACGCCCGGCGGCACCTTCACGGTGGACGCCGCCGTCTCCCTCCAGGTGCCGCCCTACACCCCGCCGGGCGCGTACACGGCGGTCCTGACGCTGACCCTGTCGTGACCAGGGACCGCCGCCCCGCCCCGCCGGCCCGGGCCGGCGGGTTCGCGCGGGCCGTCCCGGCCGCCCTGGCCGTGGCGGCCCTCGTCCTGCTCGGGACGCTCGCCCGCACCGCACCGGCAGCCGCCGCGGACAACGGCCGGTGGTCCGTCCTCCCGGCCACCACCGCCGTCGGACAGCGCCCCTACTTCCACCTCTCCGCCCCACCCGGCGCGGAGGTGCGCGACACCGTCACCGTCGCCAACCGCACCGACCGGCCCCGCACCTTCCGGCTGTACGCCGCCGACGCCCACAACACCGCCCGCGACGGCGGTTTCGCCCTGCGCGGCCCCGACGAGCCGCGCCTGGGCGCCGCCGCCTGGACCCGGCTGTCGCGGGAGCGGATCACCGTTGCGGCCGGGGGCACCACGGACGTGCCGTTCACCGTCGCCGTCCCCGAGCGGGCCGAGCCGGGTGACCACCCGGGAGCCGTCGTCGCCGTCGAGGACGGCCCCGCCACCTCCGCCGGCGGCGGGATCGGCGTACGGCAGGCCGTCGCCGCCCGCCTGTACCTGAGGGTGGCGGGACCCACCGCGCCCGCCCTCGCCGTCGAGGACGTCCGGGTCGCGCCCGTCGGCACCGGCGCGGTGGTCACCTACACCCTCCACAACCTCGGCAACGTGACGCTGCGCCCCCGGGGGACCGTCACCGCCTCCGGTTTCCTCGGCCGCGACCTGTTCCGGCGCGAGCTCACCGGCCTGCCCCCCGAACTGCTCCCCGGGACCCGGGTCACGCTCACCGTTCGTTGGGACGACCCGCCCGACCTGGAGTGGAGCCGGCTGACGGTGCGCGCCGAGGGCGGTGGAGCGAGCGCCCGGGGCGTCGCCGACCACGCCGCGCACCCCGGTCTGACGACCGCTCTGGGCTTCGCTTCGGCCCTCGCGGCGGTGGCCTGGTCGGCGCTGGGAGCCGCATCGGGGAGAATGGCCCGTATGAGCGATCGTTCCCCCGAGCCCACCGCCCCGCACCGCGCGGGCTTCGCCTGCTTCGTCGGCCGCCCCAACGCGGGCAAGTCGACCCTGACCAACGCGCTCGTGGGCACCAAGGTCGCGATCACCTCCAACCGGCCGCAGACCACGCGCCACACCGTCCGCGGCATCGTGCACCGCCCCGACGCGCAGCTCGTCCTGGTCGACACACCGGGTCTGCACAAGCCGCGCACCCTGCTCGGCGAGCGCCTCAACGACGTCGTTCGGGCCACCTGGTCCGAGGTCGACGTCATCGGCTTCTGCCTGCCCGCCGACCAGAAGCTCGGCCCCGGCGACAAGTTCATCGCCAAGGAGCTCGCGGGGATCAAGAAGACCCCCAAGATCGCCATCATCACCAAGACCGACCTGGTCGAGTCCAAGGCGCTGGCCGAACAGCTCCTCGCCGTGCACCAGCTCGGCGCCGAGCTCGGTTTCGAGTGGGCCGAGATCGTGCCCGTCTCGGCGGTCGGCGACAGCCAGGTCCAGCTGCTGGCCGACCTGATCGCGCCGCTGCTACCGGAGAGCCCGCCGCTCTACCCGGAGGGCGACCTCACCGACGAGCCCGAGATGGTGATGGTCGCCGAGCTCATCCGCGAGGCCGCGCTGGAAGGCGTGCGCGACGAGCTCCCGCACTCCATCGCCGTCGTGGTCGAGGAGATGATCCCGCGGGAGAACCGCCCGGCCGACCGTCCGCTGCTGGACATCCACGCCAACGTCTACATCGAGCGTCCGAGCCAGAAGGGCATCATCATCGGCCCGAAGGGCTCGCGCCTGAAGGAGGTCGGCATGAAGTCGCGCAAGCACATCGAGGCGCTGCTCGGCACGCCGGTCTTCCTCGACCTGCACGTGAAGGTCGCCAAGGACTGGCAGCGCGACCCCAAGCAGCTCCGCAAGCTCGGCTTCTGACCCACGGCGCCGCGGTCGCGGCGCCCACCGTGCACAGCGGTCCGTCCGGGTCCGGCCCGGCCCCGGGTCCGGCCCGGACCCCGACGCGCATTCAAGACCCGCTCCCGTAGCCGACCCGCGCGCGGCCGCCCGGCCGTTCGCGGGCCCGGTACGGACGCGGCTACTCCGCCGACGGCTCCGCGATCATGGCCGTGCCCACCCGGCGGAACCCGGCGCGTCCGTAGATCCGGGCCACGTCCTCGTCACCGGCCGACAGGAACACCGTCCCGGCCCCTCGTTCGCGGGCCCGCTCCACCAGGGCCGCGGTCACCCCGAGGGCCAGGCCCTGCCGCCGGGCGGCGGGCAGCGTGCCCACACCCACGATCTCGGAGACCTCGCCGACCGGGTTGAACTGGCCCGAGCACAGCACCACGCCGTCCCGGACGGCCGCCGCCAACCCCGTGCGACCCGTGGCGAGCATCCGCGCGACGAAGGCGCGGCGCTGCTCCACGCCCGGATCCGCCAGCGCGGAGGCCAGTTCGGCGGGGCCCGCCTCGCCGAGTGCCGTGCCCGGCGCGGAGAACGCCAGCGCGGGCACCGTCACCGCCGCCGCGAGCAGCGGGTCGTCCGGTCCGAGGACCCTTACGTCCGGATGCGGCGCGGGCGGTTCCGCGTCGGCCTCCAGGACCATGAGCGGGTGCGCGTGGACGTGCAGGCCCGCCGCCTCCGCGGCGGCCCGCAGGGCGGGGTTGTTCTCGGCCACCCACTCGAAGGCCTCGGGCACCTCCAGCTCCCGCTGTCTCTCCCGCACCCGCTCCACATCGGCCGCGGTGGCCTCCGGGGCTCCGGGCGTGGGGCGCGCGTAGTACTTCCAGCCCTCACCCTCCTGCACGAAGAGGGTCAGCGGTCCGAAGTCCTCGCCGCGAGCCCCGCCCCGGCGGGGGACCGCGTCGTAGTACCGCTCCAGCGCTGTCAGGATCATGTCGGTCATCCGGACATCAAAGCGCAAGGGGAGGGGCCGGGCATCCGGGTTTCAGGCGCCCTCCTTCAGCACGCGCGAGATCAGGTTCCGCTGCGCCTCGGACAGGTGGGGGTCCCGGCAGGAGACCGTCCGTCCGTCCACCGTGATCCGGTACGAGAAGCCGTCCCGGACACCGCTCGCGTCCTGCGGCCCCGCCGGGTCCGGCCGCAGGGCCAGCAGGGCCAGCGCCCGCCACTCGTCCTCGTCGGACCGGCCCGAGGTGTCCACCTCGGCCCGGCGCTCGATGCCCGCGAAGCCGCCCGTCCTGATCACCTGGATGCGCATGGGGAGCGTCCTACCCCGCCGCCGGGACGCCTACCGTCGCCCAGGCCTTCTGCAGGGCCCGGTGTTCGGCCCCGCCGTCCCCGAAGCGGGTGGCCGCGGCCGCCACCGACAGCCGGGCGAAGTCGGCGAAGCCGGCCTTCTCCGCCAGCTCGCCGCCGGTCAGGGTGTCGTACCAGATCTGTCCGGCCCGCTCCCAGGCCCGGCCGCCGAGTTCGGTCGCCGCGATGAAGAAGGCGTGGTTGGGGATGCCGGAGTTGATGTGGACGCCCCCGTTGTCGCGCGAGGTGACCACGTAGTCGTCCATCGTCGCGGGCTGGGGGTCCTTGCCGAGCTCGTCGTCGTCGTAAGCGGTGCCCGGCGCCCGCATCGAGCGCAGCGCGACGCCGGTGACGTTGGGTCCGAGGAGCCCGGCGCCGATCAGCCAGTCGGCCTCGTCGGCGTTCTGGCCGAGGGAGTACTGCTTGATCAGGGAGCCGAAGACGTCCGACATGGACTCGTTCAGCGCGCCCGACTGGCCGTGGTAGTCGAGGTTGGCCGTGTACTGGGTGACGCCGTGGGCCAACTCGTGCCCGATGACGTCCACGGCGACGGTGAAGTCGAGGAACAGGTCACCGTCCCCGTCGCCGAAGACCATCTGTCGGCCGTCCCAGAAGGCGTTGTTGTAGTCCTCGCCGTAGTGCACGGTCGCGTCGAGCGGCAGCCCGGAGTCGTCGATGGAGCGGCGACCGAAGCCCTGGAGGAACAGCTCGAAGGTCGCCCCGAGGCCCGCGTAGGCCCGGTTGACGGTGGCGTCGCGGCCCGGCTCGTCGCCCTCGCCGCGGACCTTCCTCCCGGGGAGGCGGGTGCGGTGCTGGGCGTCGTACACGGTCCGCAGCGGGGTGTCGGAGCCGGGAACGGCGGCCGCGGGGACGATGCCCCGGACGGTGCTGATGCGCCGCCGGGTCCGCAGGAAGGCGTCCTGTTCCAGGGTGCGCTGCGCGGCGTCGGCCCTGCCGCTGTCGGCCGAGCGGGCGGCCCTGTCGAGCAGGTGCGGGGGCACGACGGTGCAGAAGACGGGGTGGCGGTGGGTGTGGCCTGGGGAAAGGGGGGCGTCCATGACCGGCAATGTGGCAGTGGGTCACGCCACTGTCACTACCTGCAACCATGATTCATTCTCTTGTCTGAAAGCGGTCGCGCCGCGTTGACGGATCGACCGGACATCGGACGGCGAACCCCTCCAGGAAAGAGAAATACCTCACCAAGGGTACAAATCGGACCCAAGGGTCTTGCATACTGAACAGGTCCTCGCGATACGGCGCGGCTCGGATAGGCTCGGTCCATCATGCGTTTCGGGCTGCTTCTCCTTAGCTGCCGCGGCGAGGGTCTGTAGTCGTAGGCCGGCCCCCTCCCCGCGGAGTTTGGTGTTGCGGTTTTTACGACCGCCGTCGGCCGTCCCAGCGAACTACACGCGGACACGCGAGGAGCCCAACGCCATGAGCCAGCAGCCTTTTGTCGGTCGCCCCACGCCCATCACGAACGCGACCCACACCCAGAAGCCCTCCGGCATGCCGATCCACAAGTACGGCTTCTACGAGCAGGTCGAGATCGCGGACCGCACGTGGCCCGATGCCCGCGTCACCAAGGCCCCGCGCTGGCTGTCCACCGACCTGCGCGACGGCAACCAGTCGCTGATCGACCCGATGACCCCCGCCCGCAAGCGCGAGATGTTCGACCTGCTGGTGCGCATGGGCTACAAGGAGATCGAGGTCGGGTTCCCCTCCTCCGGCGAGACCGACTTCGCCTTCGTGCGCTCGATCATCGAAGAGGGCGCGATCCCGGACGACGTCACCATCTCCGTACTGACCCAGGCCCGCGAGGACCTGATCGAGCGGACCGTGGAGTCCCTGGTCGGCGCCAAGCGCGCCACCGTCCACCTGTACAACGCGACCGCCCCGACCTTCCGCCGGGTCGTCTTCCGCGGCTCCAAGGAACAGATCAAGCAGATCGCCGTCGACGGCACCCGCCTGGTCATGGAGTACGCCGAGAAGCTGCTGGGCCCCGAGACGACCTTCGGCTACCAGTACAGCCCGGAGATCTTCACCGACACCGAGCTGGACTTCGCCCTGGAGGTCTGCGAGGCCGTCTGTGACGTCTGGCAGCCGGCCGAGGGCCGCGAGATCATCCTGAACCTGCCCGCCACCGTGGAGCGTTCGACGCCGTCCACGCACGCGGACCGCTTCGAGTGGATGGCCCGCAACCTGACCCGGCGCGAGCACATCTGCATCTCCGTGCACCCGCACAACGACCGCGGCACCGCCGTCGCCGCCGCCGAGCTGGCCCTGATGGCCGGCGCCGACCGCGTCGAGGGCTGCCTGTTCGGACAGGGCGAGCGCACCGGCAACGTCGACCTGATCACGCTGGGCATGAACCTGTTCTCGCAGGGCATCGACCCGCAGATCGACTTCTCGCAGATCGACGAGATCCGTCGCACGAGCGAGTACTGCAACCAGATGGAAGTCCACCCGCGCCACCCCTACGCGGGCGATCTGGTCTACACGGCCTTCTCCGGCTCCCACCAGGACGCCATCAAGAAGGGCTTCGACGCCATGGAGGCCGACGCCGCCGCCGCCGGCAAGACGGTCGACGACCTGGAGTGGGCCGTCCCGTACCTGCCGATCGACCCGAAGGACGTCGGCCGTTCCTACGAGGCCGTCATCCGGGTCAACTCGCAGTCCGGCAAGGGCGGCATCGCCTACGTCCTGAAGAACGACCACAAGCTGGACCTGCCGCGCCGCATGCAGATCGAGTTCTCCCGGATCATCCAGAACAAGACCGACGCCGAGGGCGGCGAGGTCACGCCGAAGGCCATCTGGGACGTCTTCTCGGACGAGTACCTGCCCAACCCCGAGAACCCGTGGGGTCGCATCCAGCTGCGCTCCGGTTCGACCGCCACCGACAAGGACGGCACGGACACGCTGACCGTCGAGGCCGTCGTGGACGGCGTCGAGGCCGTGCTGAGCGGCACGGGCAACGGTCCGATCTCGGCCTTCTTCGACGCGCTGGCCGGCATCGGGATCGACGCCCGCCTGCTGGACTACACCGAGCACACGATGAGCGAGGGCGCCTCCGCCGTGGCCGCCTCCTACATCGAGTGCGTGATCGACGGCCGCGTCCTGTGGGGCATCGGCATCGACGCCAACACCACCCGCGCCTCCCTGAAGGCGGTCATCTCCGCCGTCAACCGCGCGGGCCGCTGACCCACCCGCCGGAGCCCCCTCCCTTCCCCCGTGCGGGCAGGGAGGGGGCTCCGGCGTTTTCCGGGCCGCGGCGTCCCGGCCGGCCGCCGTCCACCGGCAGGACACCGCCCGCCGGGACCGGCGCGGGGAGGGGCGCAGACCGGCCAAGTACGCCCCCCTGGGCGAGGTTGTCCTGTCACACGGCTGACGCATCCTCACCGATGTGGCTAACATCACGCCAACCCGGCGATGTTGCCGGAAGGTTACGGAGGTGCGACGTGCTGCCAGTTCGGGGTGGGGACGGCCGGAAGCTGACGGCCTGGGGCATCCGTACCACCTGGAGCACCGTGGGCGACGGGGAGTTCTTCTGCCCCGGCTGCGGCGGTGACCGCAACTACCGTCGGCGCACCGGGCGACGCCGGTTCACCGTGCTCGGCGTCCCGCTGCTGCCGCGGGGCCAGGCCGGGCCCGTCGTCGAATGCCACGGCTGTCGGGAGCGCTACGACACCGACGTGCTCGACCACCTCACCACCACGCGCTTCTCCGCCCTGCTCCGGGACGCCGTGCACACCGTCACGCTGGCGGTCCTCGCCGCGGGCGGCACCACCTCCCGCAGCGCCCTGGAGGCCGCAGTGTCGGCCGTACGGGCCGCCGGGTTCCAGGACTGCACCGAGGAGCAGCTGGAGTCCCTGGTGGAGGCCCTGGCCACCGACGAGGGCCGGCTGGGGCTGTACGACGGGCCCGAGTGCTGCGGGGCCGCGCTGTCGATAGAGCTCCACGAGGCGCTGGAGCCCCTCGCCCCCCACCTGGCCGGTCCCGGCCGGGAGTCGATCCTGCTCCAGGGTGCTCGGATCGCCCTCGCGGACGGGCCGTACATCCCCGCCGAGCGGGAGGTGCTGGCCACCGTCGGCGCCGCCCTGCGCATGGACACGGACGAGGTGGCGCGACTGCTGTCGGCGGTGCGCGCCCCGTAGCGCCCCGCCCGGCCCCGCCCGAGCGGGACGCGGGGCGTACGAGGCTCCGGGCCCGGCGGGATCCCCCGCCGGGCCCGGCCGCGTGTCCGGGCGGCTCCGGAGCGCGGGCGAACGTCCGAAACGGGCCCGGGGAGGGTAACGATCCGGCCTCGTGAGGGGTGAACCGGCCTCCCGCTCCGTCCGTGCAGAGGGATGGAGGCTCCGCCTCCACCCCGGACCGTCCACCCCTTGGACGGCCGGAACCGGGCGTCCCGACGGGCCCGTGACGCGGTCCCCGGAAGCGTGTTTCCGCAGGTCCGGTGGTGTGGCCGCAGTGGATGCCACCGTTCGGAACGGATGCTTCGACGGTCTCCGGGCATACGCCCGCGCAGAGGTCCGCGCCATTGGGGGAACCTCCAGATCGTGCGTCCTGGAACTTCCACAGTTTGTAGAAGTCGACGATATCTGTGAGCCCTCCCACAGGCGTTCAATTCCGGTCACACGACGAGACGCCGCCTGAAACACAGCGGGGCTTCGATCCACGTGTTCCCACCATCGGCCTCCGGCGGATCAACGGGTTAGCGACCCACTCCGACCGGGGCAACCAGACTCCTCTCGTTACCTACCTCTTTGAAGGGCAAGGCAGAGATGGCACGTGTCGCCGCCCGGCTTTCCGCCAACGGAGAGCAGAGCACGCACCCGGTCGACGAGGTGCTCCCCCTCCCCAAGCTCGCGCTGTACGGCTTCCAGCACGTACTCGCCTTCTACGCCGGCGCGGTGATCGTCCCGATCATCGTCGGCAACGCGCTGAAGCTGAGCCCTGAGCAGCTCGTCTACCTGATCAACGCCGACCTGTTCACCTGCGGCATCGCCTCGATCATCCAGGCCTGGGGCATCGGTCGGGTCGGCGCGCGCCTCCCGCTGATCCAGGGCGTCACCTTCACGGCCGTCTCCCCGATGATCGCCATCGGCCTCGGCGCGGGTGGCGGGACCGCCGCGCTGCTGGTCATCTACGGCGCGGTGATCACCGCCGGCATGGCGACGTTCGCCTTCGCCTGGCTGCCCGCCAAGGCCTTCCGCACGGTCATGAGGCTGTTCCCGCCGGTCGTCACCGGCACCGTCATCACCGTGCTCGGCATCGTCCTGATCCCGGTCGGCCTCAACGACGCGGCCGGCGGCCTCGGCAGCCCCGACTTCGGAGACCCCAAGAACTTCGCCTACGCCGGCGGCACGATGCTCTTCATCCTCATCCTGATGAAGATCGGCAAGCCGTTCCTCTCCAGCATCTCCATCCTCCTCGGCCTGGTCGGCGGCACCGCGGTCGCCTTCCTCCTCGGCGACGCGAAGTTCGGCGACGTGGGCGACGCGGGCTGGATCGGCGTCACCACCCCCTTCCACTTCGGCGCCCCGAAGTTCGAGTGGTTCCCGATCGTCCTGATGCTCATCGTCATGCTGATCACCATGGTCGAGACGACCGGTGACACCTACGCCGTCGGCGAGATCGTCGAGAAGGACATCGACAGCGAGACCGTGGCCCGCGCCCTGCGCGCCGACGGCGCCGCGACCGCGCTGGGCGGCGTCCTCAACTCCTTCCCGTACGTGGCCTTCGCCGAGAACGTCGGCCTCGTGCGGATGACGAAGGTCAAGAGCCGGTTCGTGGTCGTCGCCGCCGGCGTCTTCATGATCATCCTGGGTCTGTTGCCCAAGGCCGCGGCCATCGTCGCCGCGGTCCCGCACGGAGTCCTCGGCGGCGCCGCGACCGTGATGTTCGGCATGGTCGCCCTCGCCGGCATCCAGACGCTCGGCAAGGTCGACCTCAAGGAGGAGAAGAACGCCCTCATCGTGGGCGTCTCCCTCGCCTTCGCCCTGCTGCCCGCGACCGTCCCGGTCTTCTTCACCAAGCACATGGACCCGGACCTGTCCTCGCTCCTCAACAGCGGCGTCACCCTCGGCGCCACGGCCGCCATCGTCCTCAACCTGATCTTCAACGGCCTGGCCAAGGACAAGGCGCCGGCCCCGCTCGCACCGGTCGGGCTGCCCGTCCAGGCGGCGGCGGCCCCCGCGGGCGCCGAGAAGGCCGCGGCGACCGCCGAGAAGCCCGCCGTGACCACCGAGAAGACCCCGGTGAGCACCGAGAAGGCCCCCGCGGCCGCCGAGCAGGCCCCGGCGAGCGGCGAACGGGCCGACGGGGCGGGAACCCCCGCCGGCTGATCCTCCCAAGGGGGTGCCGACCCCTCGTCCGGACCCCGGGTCCGGACGAGGGGTCCGCGCCGTCCGCGCAGGCGTTCCCGTACGGGTTCCCGCGCAGGGGACAATGGGCGCATGAGCCTGTTCCGCGACGACGGCATCGTGCTGCGCACCCAGAAGCTGGGTGAGGCGGACCGCATCATCACGCTGCTCACCCGCGGCCACGGCCGCGTCCGGGCCGTCGCCCGCGGAGTGCGGCGCACCAAATCCAAGTTCGGCGCCCGGCTGGAACCCTTCTCCCACGCCGACGTCCAGTTCTTCGCCCGCGGCGCCGACCTCATCGGCCGCAGCCTGCCGCTGTGCACCCAGACCGAGATCATCGCCCCGTACGGCAACGGCATCGTCACCGACTACGCCCGCTACACCGCCGGCACCGCGATGCTGGAGACCGCCGAGCGCTTCGCCGAGAACGAGGGCGAGCCCGCCGTCCAGCAGTACCTTCTGCTCGTCGGGGCCCTGCGGACCCTCTCCCGCGGCGAACACGAACCCCACCTGATCCTCGACGCCTTCCTGCTGCGCTCCCTCGCCGTCAACGGCTACGCGCCCAGCTTCGACGACTGCGCGAAGTGCGGCATCCACGGCCCCAACCGGCACTTCTCCGTCGCCGCGGGCGGGGTGATATGCGGGGACTGCCGCGTCCCCGGCTCCGTCGTACCCTCGTCGGAGGCCATCGCTCTGCTCAGCGCCCTGCTGACGGGCGACTGGGCTCACGCGGACGCCTGCGAGGCGCGTCACGTGCGGGAGGGCAGCGGGCTGGTCTCGGCCTATTTGCACTGGCATCTGGAGCGCGGGCTACGCTCCCTGCGATACGTCGAGAAATAGGAGCTGGGCACATGGCACGACGCGGGATTCTGGGACGCTCTCGCCGCGAGTACAAGGTTCCCGAGCCGCACCCGTCCGGTGCGCGCCCCCCGAAGATCCCCGGCGAGCTGGTCCCGAACCACGTCGCCATCGTGATGGACGGCAACGGCCGCTGGGCCAAGGAGCGCGGGCTCCCGCGCACCGAGGGCCACAAGGTCGGCGAGGGCGTCGTCCTCGACGTCCTCAAGGGCTGCCTGGAGATGGGCGTCAAGAACCTGTCCCTGTACGCCTTCTCGACGGAGAACTGGAAGCGCTCGCCCGACGAGGTCCGCTTCCTCATGAACTTCAACCGCGACGTGATCCGCCGCCGCCGCGACGAGATGAACGAACTCGGCATCCGCATCCGCTGGGTCGGACGCATGCCGAAGATGTGGAAGTCGGTCGTCCAGGAGCTCCAGGTCGCCCAGGAACAGACCGTCGACAACGACGCGATGACCTTGTACTTCTGCGTGAACTACGGCGGCCGCGCCGAGATCGCCGACGCCGCGCAGGCCATCGCCCGCGACGTCGCGTCGGGCCGACTGGACCCGTCGAAGGTCAACGAGAAGACCTTCGCGAAGTACATGTACTACCCGGACATGCCGGACGTGGACCTCTTCCTGCGCCCCAGCGGCGAGCAGCGCACCTCGAACTACCTGCTCTGGCAGAGCGCGTACGCCGAGATGGTCTTCCAGGACGTGCTGTGGCCGGACTTCGACCGCCGCAACCTGTGGGCGGCCTGCCTGGAGTACGCGCAGCGCGACCGCCGGTTCGGCGGCGCCGTCCCGAACCAGGCCGAGGGTCCCACCGGCTGACCCCGCCGGTACGCTCTGCCGCCATGGACACGACTGACAGGGCGGTGGGGCTGTACTACGGCACGGCGCGCTCCGACGTGCGGCAGGTGCAGCGCTGGTGCCTGCGCGAGCGTCCCCAGGACCGCCGAGGACTGCCGTCGAGGCTGCTCTCGGTGCCCGTGCTCGTCGTGGCGCTCGCCTGGCTCACCAACGGGGGCCGGGTGCCGCAGCCTGCCGTCACGGTCGCGGCGGGCCTGGCCATGGGCCTGCTGTGGTGCCTGACCGACCTGGCGCTGCGCTGCCGCCGCTGGTACGCGTGGGCGGCGGAGCACCCGGAGTACCACTGCGTGATCTCGGAGTCGGGGACGACGAACCACCGGCCCGACGGGTCGGTGGTCCGCTACGGGTGGGCGCAGTACAGCGGCTGGAGCGAGACCCGACACCTGTTCGTCGTGGTCTTCACGACGGGGGACGTGGCATGGCTGCCCAAACGGGCGGCGACGACCCCGCAGGACATCGACCGGATCCGATCGATCTTCGACCGGAACCTGACCCGGGTCGGGCGCGTCGGCCGCGGCGGACTGGCCGGCCGGGGCGCCGGTTCCTGACGGATCAGCCGGCGGCCGCGCAGTCCGCGCAGGTGCCGAAGATCTCGACGGTGTGGGCCACGTTGACGTAACCGTGCTCGGCGGCGATGGACTCGGCCCACTTCTCCACGGCCGGTCCCTCCACCTCGACGGCCTTGCCGCACTTGCGGCAGACCAGGTGGTGGTGGTGGTCGCCGGTGGAGCAGCGCCGGTACACGGACTCCCCGTCGCTGGTCCGCAGGACGTCTACCTCGCCCGCGTCGGCGAGGGACTGGAGCGTGCGGTAGACGGTGGTCAGGCCCACGGAGTCACCGCGGTGCTTGAGCATGTCGTGCAGCTCCTGGGCGCTGCGGAACTCGTCCACCTCGTCCAGCGCCGCCGCTACGGCGGCCCGCTGCCGGGTGGACCGTCCTCGTACTGGCGCGGTATTCGTCTCGCCAGGCGCAGTCGCCACCGGTTCCTCCTCGTTTCGGCCTGCCGCCATTGTGCCAGGCGGCCGCCGGCGCCAAGCCGTCTCTTCGGGATCTTGCCGGGCCCGCGCGGCCGAGAACCCTAGACCTTCACGTCGTCGCGCGTGCAGACCTCTTCCGCGGCCGCCCGGGCCGCCTTCGCCCGGCGCCTGGCCAGCGGCGCCGAAACCGCGGTCATGACGACGAACACGGCGATGGCGAGCAGCACGATCGCCGCGCCGGAGGGGGCGTCGAGGTAGTACGTCGTGGTCACGCCGGTCAGCGAGACCAGCACGCCGATCGCCATGGCCAGCGTCAGGGTCGCGGTGAACCCGCGGGTGACCCGCTGGGCGGCCGCGACGGGGATCACCATCATGGCGCTGACCAGCAGCAGGCCCACGATCCGCATCGCGACGGTGACGGTGAGGGCGGCGGTGACTGCCATCAGGAGGTTCAGCGCGCGCACCGGCAGGCCGGTGACCCGCGCGAACTCCTCGTCCTGGCTGATCGCGAACAGCTGGCGGCGCAGCCCGACGGTGACGGCGAGGACGAACACCGCGAGGACCGCCGCGGCCGTGACGTCCTCCGGCGCGACGGAGGTGATGCCGCCGAAGAGGTAGCTGCTCAGGCTGGCGGTGGACCCACCGGCCACGTTGATGATCATGACGCCGCCGGCCAGGCCGCCGTAGAAGAGCATGGCAAGCGCGATGTCGCCGCTGGTCCTGCCGCGGGAGCGGATCAGCTCCATGCCGACCGCGCCGACGACGGCGACGATGCTGGCCATCCACACCGGGTTGGTGTTGAGCAGGAACCCGAGCGCGACACCGGTCATGGCCACGTGCCCGATGCCGTCGCCCATGACGGCCTGCCGGCGCTGGACGAGGTACGTGCCGATGGCGGGCGCCGTCAGGCCCACCAGGACGGCCGCGAGCAGCGCCCGCTGCATGAAGGCGTAGTTCAGGAGGTCCATCAGCTCAGCAGTCCCGTCCGCAGGGGCTCGGCGTCGTGCGCCGCGTGGGGGTGTACGTGGTCGTGGCCGGGCAGGGCGTGCTGGCCGACGGCCTCCGGGGGCGGCCCGTCGTGGACGACGCAGCCGTCGCGCAGGACGACGGCCCGGTCGATGAGCGGCTCCAGCGGCCCCAGCTCGTGCAGGACCAGCAGGACGGTGGAACCGGCGGAGACCTGCTCGCGCAGGGCGTTCGCGAGGACCTCCTGGTTGGCGAGGTCGACGCCCGCCATCGGCTCGTCCATGATCAGCAACTCGGGCTCGACGGCGAGGGCCCGGGCGATGAGCACGCGCTGGTGCTGCCCGCCGGAGAGGGCGTTCACCGAGGCGTCCCCGTACGCCTCCATGTCGACGAGGGCCAGGGCGCGGTTCACGGCGTCCTTGTCGGCCCTGCGCAGGATCCCGAAACGGGAGCGGGCCAGCCGGCCGGAGGAGACGACCTCGCGGACGGTGGCCGGGACGCCGCTGGCGGCGGTGGTGCGCTGCGGCACGTAGCCGATCCGCGACCACTGCCGGAAGCGCCGGAAGTCGGTGCCGAAGAGGGACAGCGTTCCGTCGGTCAGCGGGACCTGGCCGACCACGGCGCGCACGGCCGTGGACTTGCCGGAGCCGTTGGCGCCGAGGAGCGCGACGACCTCGCCGCGGTGGACGGTGAGGTCGACGCCGCGCAGTACGGGGCGCGAGCCGAGCGAGGCCGTGGCCCCGCGCAGGGATATGACGGGCTGGTCCTCTGCCGTGCGGGGCGTGGACTGCATGGCTCGCACCTCCGTGACTGCTGGTGTCATTACTTGGCTCCGAGTGCCTTCTGGAGGTTCTTCAGGTTGGACCGCATGACCTCGAAGTAGTCCTTGCCCTGGGACTTGTCGGTGATGCCCTCGAGCGGGTCCAGGACGTCGGTGGTCAGGCCCGTGTCCTTGGCGAGGGTCTTGGCGGTCTTGTCGCTGGCCAGCGCCTCGAAGAACACCGTGGTGACGTTGTCCTTCTTGGCCAGGGCCTGGAGGTCCTTCATGCGGGCCGGGCTGGGCTCGGCCTCGGGGTCGACGCCGGAGATGCCCTCCTGGTCGAGGCCGTAGCGCTCGGCGAGGTAGCCGAAGGCGGAGTGCGTGGTGATGAACGTCTTGGTTGCCGTGTTCTTCAGGCCGTCCTCGAACTCGGTGTCCAGGGCCTGCAGTTTGCCGACCAGCTCGGAGGTGTTCTTCCGGTAGTCCGTGGCGTGGGCGGGGTCGGCCTTCTCCATGGCGGCGCCGAAACCGGTGGCTATCTCCGCGTACTTGGTGGGGTCGAGCCAGACGTGCGGGTCCTCGCCGGCCTCGCCGTGGTCGTGGCCGTCGCCCTCGGAGTGGCCGCCGGCGTGCTCGTCGCCGTCGGTGTGCTCGTGACCCTCCTCGCCGTGGCCCGCCCCGGCGTGGGACTCCAGCTTGGTGAGGGCGGTCGCGTCGACGGCGTGCTCCAGGCCGGAGTGGGCGACGGCCTGGCCGACCGCCTTGTCGACGGCGGGCTGGAGGGTGCGCAGGTAGAGCACCACGTCGGCCTCGGCCAGCTGCGCGGTCTGCTTCGGCGTGATCTCCAGGTCGTGCGGTTCGACACCCGGCTTCGTCAGGGTCTCGACCTTCACGTGGTCCCCGCCGACCTGCTCGGCTATGAACTGCATGGGGTAGAACGACGCCAGCACACTGACCTTGCCGTCCTTGTTCCCGGCCGCGTCGGCGGCTCCGGAGCACGCGGTGAGGGCCGTGGCCGCGAGGGCGACGGCACCGGCGAGGGCGGCGCTGGGTATGAGGCGTCGTACGTTCATGACATCCATTTTCATCAAAGATGGAAACGATTGTCAAAAACCCAGGTGAGGGGCCCGGGCGGTATGCGTAGAAGGGGATCCCGATTTGAAGAGGGGGGTGTGGGCGCCGGTAACCTGAAGCCTTCGCCGTTCGTCCTCGTAATGAAGAGAGCACCGTGGCCGCCGACAAGATCGAAACCATCGTCAGCCTGAGCAAGCGCCGTGGCTTCGTTTTCCCGTGCAGTGAGATCTACGGCGGCTCCAGGGCTGCCTGGGACTACGGCCCGCTCGGTGTCGAGCTCAAGGAGAACATCAAGCGCCAGTGGTGGAAGGCCATGGTCACCGGACGTGAGGACATCGTCGGTATCGACTCCTCCGTGATCCTGGCCCCCGAGGTCTGGGTGGCCTCCGGCCACGTCGGCACCTTCTCGGACCCGCTGACCGAGTGCACCTCCTGTCACAAGCGTCACCGCGCGGACCACCTTGAAGAGGCGTACGAGGCCAAGCACGGCCGTGTGCCCGCCAATGGTCTTGCCGACATCAACTGCCCCAACTGCGGTGTGAAGGGCCAGTTCACCGAGCCGAAGCAGTTCTCCGGCATGCTGGAGACCCACCTCGGCCCGACCCAGGACACCGGCTCGAAGGCGTACCTGCGGCCCGAGACCGCCCAGGGCATCTTCACCAACTTCGCCCAGGTGCAGACCACTTCGCGCAAGAAGCCCCCCTTCGGCATCGCGCAGATGGGCAAGTCCTTCCGCAACGAGATCACGCCGGGCAACTTCATCTTCCGCACGCGCGAGTTCGAGCAGATGGAGATGGAGTTCTTCGTCAAGCCGGGCGAGGACGAGCAGTGGCAGGAGTACTGGATGCAGGAGCGGTGGAACTGGTACCGCGACCTCGGCATCCGCGAGGAGAACATCCGCTGGTACGACCACCCGAAGGAGAAGCTCTCCCACTACTCGAAGCGCACCGCCGACATCGAGTACCGCTTCAACTTCGGTGGCAACGAGTTCTCCGAGCTCGAAGGCGTCGCGAACCGCACCGACTTCGACCTCAAGGCCCACTCGGCCGCCTCGGGTCAGGACCTCGTCTACTTCGACCAGGAGACGAAGGAGAAGTACACCCCGTACGTCATCGAGCCGGCGGCCGGTGTCAACCGCGCCATGCTCGCCTTCATGCTCGACGCGTTCAACGAGGACGAGGCCCCGAACGCCAAGGGCGTCATGGAGAAGCGCACCGTGATGCGCTTCGACCCGCGCCTGGCCCCGATCAAGGTCGCCGTGCTGCCGCTGTCCCGCAACGCCCAGCTGTCGCCGAAGGCCAAGGGCCTCGCCGCCGACCTGCGCAAGTTCTGGAACATCGAGTTCGACGACGCGGGCGCCATCGGCCGCCGCTACCGTCGCCAGGACGAGATCGGTACGCCGTTCTGCGTCACCGTCGACTTCGACACCCTCGACGACAACGCGGTGACCGTGCGCGAGCGCGACACGATGAAGCAGGAGCGCGTCTCCCTGGACCAGATCCAGAGCTACCTGGGCAGCCGTCTGCTCGGCTGCTAGTGGCACCCCGGGCCCTCTTCGAAGCGGCCTGAAACGACCGGTGGCCCGGTGCGCGATCCGCGCACCGGGCCACCGTCGTCCCCACCCGCCCTACGCGGGCACACCGCCGGTACCGGCGTCGGCCGGCTCGTCCCGGCCCTCGCGCGCTGCCTTGGCCTTGGCCTCGGCCTCGCGGCGCTCACCCTCGGCCTGGGAACGCTTGCCGTAGAGGGCCGTCCAGACGCCGAGGGCGGCCAGGACGGCGTAGACCATGATCGGACTGACGACCACCATGGTCCCGGTGCTCAGGCTGTACGACAGGACGACGCGCACCAGCGCCTCGATCACGTAGGCCACGCCCCAGACCAGGGTCATGCGGCGCATGGTGGTGCGGAAGCCCTCGTACTGCCACAGGCCGTTCCACCAGGCGGTGCTCTCGGCGGTGCCGTCGGTGGCGAACTTGCGGCCGAAGTAGAACATCAGCGGGCGCTTGGCGAGCAGGGTGGCCAGGCAGAGCACGCCGAAGAGCCCCGTCACGACGGAGTCCTTGATCAGCAGTGTCCTGGCCGAGTGGTCCCCGACGAGTCCCACCACGGCGGTGATGACCAGGAACACCATGGTGACCACGGCGAACTCGTCGACCTTGCGGCGCCAGGCCACGTGGATCACGGTGTCGAGGACCGGCCAGACGCCGCTCAGCAGCAGCGCCGGGAACTCCTCCCAACCCCGGCTGTCGGTCAGGATGTTGTAGGTGACGATCGGCGCGACCACGTTGAGCCCGATGGTCAGGAGCCAACCGAGGGCGGTGGCGACGCCCGATCGGGCGGGTGCGGCGGGTCGAGCGACCTGGGTGGACATGCTTCCCCTTGGTGTGCCTCGTGCGTGCGGTCCAGGGGGACCGTAGGCAGCAAGATGGCATGGACAAGCCATCGCGTGCCCAAAATGATCGTCAAGACACCCGGACCATCGAATTCCGGACATCGCGCCGAACGGGCTCACGGCGAACCGAGCAGCGGGCGCGGGGGAGCACGCGGGAACCCGGGCGCGCCGGGGCTCAGGCGCGCAGGCCCCGGATCACGAGGGCGGTGACCGCCTCGAACTCCGTGAGGATCGACGGCGAGAGCCAGTCCGCCGCGTACTGGGGGTCGTGGAACCGCCCGGTGGCGTGGAAGACCGCGCGGGCGGCGGCC
This sequence comes from Streptomyces sp. NPDC057939, assembly GCF_042887545.1. NCBI lineage: Bacteria > Bacillati > Actinomycetota > Actinomycetes > Kitasatosporales > Streptomycetaceae > Streptomyces > Streptomyces sp. NPDC057939. The sequence goes on along the minus strand of NZ_JBHVPG010000016.1, from coordinate 47,579 downwards.
CGGACGTCGGGCGCGGACAGGGTTCCGTCCTCGACTCCCTCGGCGATGATCCCGGCCAGCTGGTCGATCAGCTCGGTGAGGTGCGCGTCGACCGTGCCACTGTTCTCGGCGAGCAGCACCGTGTAGGTGGCGAACAGCTCGGGGTCGTCACCGGCCTTGTGGCGCTTGGCCTCGAAGAGCGCCTCCAGCCACGCCTCCAGCTTGGAGGGGGCAGGCTCGGCCGGGGCCGAGGCGATCTTCTCCAGCATCACGACGCTCTTGGCGAGCCATCGGTCGGTGACCGCCTCGCGCAGCGCCGCCTTGGAGGGGAAGTGCCGGTACACGCTGCCGTGGCTGACTCCCAGGGCGCGTGCGACGTCCACCACGGTCGCCTTGGTCGGGCCGAAGCGGCGCAGCACCTCCTCGGTGGTTTCGAGGATGCGCTCAGGGGTCAGTGGCTCGGCGGCAGCGGGAGGCATGAGTACGACCGTACAGCCGCGTCAGTGCTCGCTGTCGAGGTGGGCCATCTGCGCCGCCGGGTAGCGTTCGCCCGCCGCGGCTCCGGCCGGTACTGCCTCCTCGACGGCCGCCAGGTCGGCCGCGGTCAGCTCCACCCGCATGGCACCGAGTGCCTCGGTGAGCCGGTCGCGGCGCCTGGCGCCGACCAGCGGCACGATGTCCTCGCCGCGCGCGAGCACCCAGGCGATGGCTATCTGGGCGACGCTCACGCCCTTGTCCTCGGCGACCTTGCGCAGGGCCTCGACCAGGTCGAGGTTGCGATCGAGGTTGTCGCCCTGGAATCGGGGGCTCATGCCCCGGAAGTCGCCCGGGGCCAGTTCCCGCTCGCGCGAGAAGTGCCCGCTGATCAGTCCTCGGGACAGCACCCCGTACGCCGTGACGCCGATGCCGAGCTCGCGGGCGGTGGGCAGGATCTGCGACTCGATGTTCCGGGAGACCAGGGAGTACTCGATCTGGAGGTCCGATATCGGGGCGACGGCGGCGGCCCGGCGCAAGGTGTCCGCGCCGACCTCGGAGAGGCCGATGTGTCGGACGTGCCCGGCCTGCACGGCCTCGGCGATGGCGCCGACGGTCTCCTCGATCGGCACGTCCGGGTCCACGCGGGCGATCCGGTAGACGTCGATGTGGTCGCGGCCGAGCCGCTGGAGGGAGTAGGCCAGGAAGTTGCGGACGGCGTCCGGCCTGCCGTCGTACCCGGTGAAGCCGCCTTCGACCGTCCGCAGGGCGCCGAACTTCACACTGGTCAGGGCCTTCTCGCGGGCCGCTGCGGGCGCGGTGCGCAGGGCTTCGTTGATGAGCAGTTCGTTGTGGCCCATCCCGTAGAAGTCGCCGGTGTCGAGGAGGGCGTGCGTGCCCTCGGGGACGGCTTCGAGGAAGGCGTGGAGGGTGGCGAGGGATTCGTTCCGGTCGGCCTCGCCGTACAGGGCGGACATGCCCATGCAGCCCAGGCCGAGCGGGAAGACGGAGGGGCCGTTCGCGCCGAGCGTGCGAGGGGCCTGCGGGGTGTTCCGGTTCGTGGTCATGGAACGAGAATGACATGACGAGTGACAGATTTCAATATCTGTCACTCGTCAGTGCGACGGGATGGCCCCGGCCCGTCACGGCGGGGGAGGGGCGGAAGGGTGAGGTCGTCGTTACCGCGGCGCCCCGACCGGGGCGGAGCCCTGCCCGGGCGGGCCGGGCTCCAACTCGGCGGCGGTGCGCAGGGCGGTCTCGCGGGCCCAGCGGCCGTTGGTGGCGGCGCCGACCAGCAGGACGAGCAGCCCGCAGACGGTGATGATCCAGTAGGCGGGCCGGGCCGCCGCCGTGAACTCCCCGCCGCCCGCCGTCCCGGCGGCCAGCACGGCGCCGATCACGGCGACCCCCAGCGTCCCGCCGGTCTGCCGGCTGGTCGCGGCCACGGCGGCCGCGACCCCGGCCTGGGACCGCGGCATCCCGGACACGGCCGTATTGGTGATCGGGGCGTTGACCATGCCGAAGCCCAGGCCGAAGAGCATGAACCCGGTGAACATCAGGGGGGTGGAGGTCTCCGCCGAGAAGGCCGCGAACAGGAGCCCGCTGGAACCCATCGCCCCGCCCGCGATCAGCAGCGGCAGCCGGGGCCCGCGACTGCCGGTCAGCCGTCCCGACAGGGGTGCGAAGAGCAGCGTCAGCCCCGCCATCGGCACCATGTACAACCCGGCGTGCAGGGCGCTGAGCCCCCGTACGTCCTGGAGGTACAGGGTGTTCAGGAAGAGGAACCCGGACAGCGCGGCGAAGGCGCTGACGGCGCACACGGTCGCCCCGCTGAACGGCGCGCTGCGGAAGAACCGCAGGTCGATCAGGGGTTCCTCGCGCCGGGGCTCGTACAGCAACAGTCCCACCAGCGAGGCGACGGCCACGAGGGCGCACCCCAGGATCAGCGGGGAGCCGATGCCCGCGGCCGGGGCCTCGATGATCCCGTACGTCAGGGAGCCCAACAGGCCCATGATCAGCAGCTGCCCGACCGGGTCCGGCCGGCGCGCGTGCGCGGCCCGGGAGTCGGGGACGTGCCGCAGGGTCAGCCAGAGGGCCGCGAGCCCGATCGGCAGGTTCACCCAGAAGATGGACCGCCATCCCACCGAGTCCACCAGCACGCCGCCGATCACGGGACCCGCCGCCATGGAGAGACCGGCGACGGCCCCCCAGATGCCGATGGCACGGGCCCGTTCGGCCGGATCGGTGAAGGTGTTGGTGATGATCGAGATCGCGACGGGGTTGAGCATCGCCGCGCCGACGGCCTGGACCATCCGGAAGGTGATGAGCCAGCCCAGCCCGGGGGCGAGGGAGCACAGCAGGGAGCCCAGGGTGAAGAGGATCAGGCCGGTGACGAACACCTTGCGGCGGCCGATCCGGTCGGCGGTGGAGCCCGCGAGCATCAGCAGCGAGGCCATGACGAGGGTGTAGGCGTCGATGGTCCACTGCATGCCCGCGACGGAGGCGTCCAGATCCTGGCGCATCGAGGGCAGCGCCACGTTGAGGACGGTGTTGTCGAGGCTGACGATGAGCAGGCTGATGCAGCAGATCGCCAGGACGAGCGTGCGTTGCCGGTGACTCGGCTCGATCATGGGGCCGATCGTACGTCCGCACCCGCGACCCGGCATGCGGGACAATGGGCGGATGACCACGCTTCCCCAGCCCCTCGCGATCGGCCCGCACACCGTGCAGCCCCCGGTGGTGCTCGCGCCGATGGCCGGCATCACCAACGCCCCCTTCCGCACGCTCTGCCGCGAGTTCTCGGGCGGCAAGGGGCTGTTCGTGAGCGAAATGATCACGACCCGCGCCCTGGTCGAGCGCAACGACAAGACCATGCAGATGATCCACTTCGACGCGACCGAGAAGCCCCGCTCGATCCAGCTGTACGGGGTGGACCCCGCGACCGTCGGCAAGGCCGTCCGGATGATCGTCGACGAGGACCGCGCCGATCACATCGACCTCAACTTCGGCTGCCCCGTCCCGAAGGTCACCCGCAAGGGTGGCGGCTCGGCGCTCCCGTACAAGCGGAACCTGCTGCGCGCCATCCTCCGCGAGGCCGTCGCGGGCGCCGGGGACCTGCCGGTCACCATGAAGATGCGCAAGGGCATCAACGACGAGCACCTCACCTACCTCGACGCGGGCCGGATCGCCGTCGAGGAGGGCGTCACCGCCATAGCCCTGCACGGCCGGACCACGGCCCAGCACTACGGCGGCACCGCCGACTGGGAGGCCATCGCGCGCCTCAAGGAGCACGTGCCGGAGATCCCGGTCCTCGGCAACGGCGACATCTGGTGCGCCGAGGACGCGCTGCGCATGGTCCGGGAGACCGGCTGCGACGGGGTCGTGGTCGGGCGCGGCTGCCTGGGCCGGCCGTGGCTCTTCAACGACCTGGTCGCGGCCTTCGAGGGCCGCCCGGAGGACTTCCACAAGCCGACCCTGCGCGAGGTCGCGGTCACCATGCACCGGCACGCCCAGCTGCTGGGGGAGTGGATCGGTGACGAGGCGCGCGGGGTGATCGACTTCCGTAAGCACGTGGCCTGGTACCTGAAGGGCTTCGCCGTCGGATCCGAGATGCGCCAGAAGCTGGCGGTCACCTCCACCCTGGCGGAACTGGACGCTCATTTGAGCGAGCTCGATCTGGATCAGTCGTGGCCCGAGAGCGCGGACGGCCCGCGGGGTCGGACGTCCGGAAACAACCGAGTTGTCCTGCCTGAGGGCTGGCTGAACGATCCGTACGACTGCGCGGGTGTGAGCGAGGACGCGGAGCTGGACACTTCCGGAGGCTGACAAATCGCCCTCCGTGTCGCGTGATATACGCCACGCATGGGAGAGGTTTCGCTCAGATGAGCAGAAAGGTCACGGGTAAGACTTTCAAAGGGTGGCACTGGGTGCCACCCTTTGTGCGTTCAAGACTTGAACGCAAATGTATCGATGATCGCTCATCCGAGCGTGATCAGGCCTGTGTGGGCCCCTCCGCCTTCGAAAGGTGAACGCTCTTCGTACCTTCCGATTACCCGTGAGTTACTTTCGATCTGCTGGCGCACGGGTGGTTACAGCCGTATGACGACCAAGTGGACGTACCCATAAGCCTTCGATCTGGGTATGTTCCTGGCCGTCAGGGCAGCCACCCGAGTCCTCGAGGAGTCGAGACCCGTGTCGGAAAACAAAGATCAGAAGTTCGTCTACGACTTCACCGAGGGAAACCGGGACCTCAAGGACCTTCTCGGCGGCAAGGGAGCCAACCTCGCCGAGATGACCAACCTGGGTCTCCCCGTCCCTCCCGGCTTCACCATCACCACCGAGGCCTGCAAGGTCTACCTCGAGAGCGGCGAGGCTCCGGCCGAGCTGCGCGACGAGGTCAGCGCACACCTTGCCGCCCTTGAGGCGCAGATGGGCAAGAAGCTCGGCCAGTCGGACGACCCGCTGCTGGTCTCCGTGCGTTCCGGCGCCAAGTTCTCGATGCCCGGCATGATGGACACGGTCCTCAACATCGGCCTCTCCGACGAGTCCGTGACCGGCCTCGCCTCCCAGGCCGGTGACGAGCGCTTCGCGTGGGACTCCTACCGCCGCCTCATCCAGATGTTCGGCAAGACCGTCCTCGGCGTCGACGGCGAGCTCTTCGAGGACGCCCTCGACGAGGCCAAGGCCGCCAAGAAGGTCACCGTCGACACCGACCTCGACGCCGCCGACCTGAAGAAGCTGGTCAAGCACTTCAAGAAGATCGTCGCGAAGGAGGCCGGCCGCGAGTTCCCGCAGGACGCCCGCGCGCAGATGGACCTCGCCGTCGAGGCCGTCTTCAACTCGTGGAACACCGACCGCGCCAAGCTCTACCGCCGCCAGGAGCGCATCCCGAGCGACCTGGGCACCGCCGTCAACATCTGTTCCATGGTCTTCGGCAACCTCGGCCCCGACTCGGGCACCGGCGTCGCCTTCACCCGCGACCCGGCCAGCGGCCACGCGGGCGTCTACGGCGACTACCTCCAGAACGCCCAGGGCGAGGACGTCGTCGCGGGCATCCGCAACACCGTGCCGCTCGCGGACCTGGAGGGCATCGACAAGACCTCCTACGACCAGCTCATGACGATCATGACGACGCTGGAGACCCACTACAAGGACCTCTGCGACATCGAGTTCACCATCGAGCGCGGTCAACTGTGGATGCTCCAGACCCGTGTCGGCAAGCGCACCGCCGGCGCCGCCTTCCGCATCGCCACGCAGCTCGTCGACCAGGGCCTGATCGACGAGGCCGAGGCCCTCCAGCGCGTCAACGGTCACCAGCTCGCGCAGCTGATGTTCCCGCGCTTCGACGACACCGCCCACGGCAGCGAGGGTCCGACCCTGCTGGGCCGCGGCATCGCCGCCTCCCCGGGCGCGGCGGTCGGCAAGGCCGTCTTCGACTCGTACACGGCCGTCAAGTGGTCCCGGTCCGGCGAGAAGGTCATCCTGATCCGCCGCGAGACCAACCCCGACGACCTCGACGGCATGATTGCCTCCGAGGGCATCCTGACCTCCCGCGGCGGCAAGACCTCGCACGCCGCCGTCGTCGCCCGCGGCATGGGCAAGACCTGCGTCTGCGGCGCCGAGGAACTCGACGTCGACACCAAGCGCCGCCGCATGACGGTCGGCGAGACCGTCATCGAAGAGGGCGACGTCGTCTCCATCGACGGCTCCACCGGCAAGGTCTACCTCGGTGAGGTACCCGTCGTACCGTCCCCGGTCGTCGAGTACTTCGAGGGCCGCATGCACGCCGGCGCCGACGACGCCGACGAGCTCGTCGCCGCCGTGCACCGGATCATGGCGTACGCGGACCGCGTCCGCCGCCTGCGGGTGCGCGCCAACGCCGACAACGCCGAGGACGCGCTGCGCGCCCGTCGCTTCGGCGCCCAGGGCATCGGCCTGTGCCGCACCGAGCACATGTTCCTCGGCGAGCGCCGTGAACTGGTGGAGCGACTGATCCTCGCGGACACCGACGGCGAGCGCGAGGAGGCACTCAGTGCCCTCCTGCCGCTGCAGAAGAAGGACTTCGTCGAGCTGTTCGAGGCGATGGACGGTCTGCCCGTCACCGTCCGCCTCCTGGACCCGCCGCTGCACGAGTTCCTCCCCGACATCACCGAGCTGTCGGTCCGCGTCGCCCTCGCGGAGTCCCGCAAGGACGCCAACGAGAACGACCTGCGCCTGCTCCAGGCCGTGCACAAGCTGCACGAGCAGAACCCGATGCTGGGTCTGCGCGGCGTCCGTCTCGGCCTGGTCATCCCGGGTCTGTTCAAGATGCAGGTCCGGGCGATCGCCGAGGCCGCGGCCGAGCGCAAGAACGCCAAGGGCGACCCGCGCGCCGAGATCATGGTCCCGCTCGTCGGCACCGTCCAGGAGCTGGAGATCGTCCGCGACGAGGCCGACCAGGTCATCGCCGAGGTCGAGGCGGCCACCGGCACCAGCCTCAAGCTGAGCGTCGGCACCATGATCGAGCTGCCGCGCGCCGCGCTGACCGCCGGCCAGATCGCCGAGGCCGCCCAGTTCTTCTCCTTCGGCACGAACGACCTGACCCAGACGGTGTGGGGCTTCTCCCGCGACGACGTCGAGGCCAGCTTCTTCACCGCCTACCTGGAGAAGGGCATCTTCGGGGTCTCGCCCTTCGAGACCATCGACAAGGACGGCGTCGGCGCCCTCGTGCGCAGCGCGGTCGTGGCCGGCCGGGCCACCCGCCCCGACCTCAAGCTCGGTGTCTGCGGTGAGCACGGCGGCGACCCCGAGTCGGTGCACTTCTTCCACGAGGTCGGCCTCGACTACGTCTCCTGCTCGCCCTTCCGGATCCCGGTGGCGCGCCTTGAGGCGGGCCGTGCGGCCGCCGAGTCGAAGGGCTCCGACAGCCGCTGACCGTAGAACGTCACCGGCCTCCTGACCGCGCCCGCCCCGGGTTCCCTGACTGCCCGGGGCGGGCGTCCACGTCTTTTCGAAGGTCCCGTTCCGCAAAGTATTCAACAAAGTTTTACGGCGTCAGGCGGTGGACGGATCCCCACCCGTCCACCGCCTGACGCCTATCCGCCAGGCACGTCGGCGCTTCCCTGTGCGACCGACCGCCAGGCCCCGCAAAGCCCCCCACGGCCTTCACGGAGCGTTTCGGTCGCACCGGAGTGTGCCTGGCGGACTACAGGATTTCGCTTGTCACGCCCCTGCCGAAAGGGGTTTCAACTGTGGCCGAAAGGGCGTGGTGACCACGTGTGACGGCATGCATACTCATGGGGCGGGGGGATTGCGGTTGCACAGCTGGGGGTTCGGTGCTTCGTATCCATTTCACTGGAGTGGACCTGGCACGCGTAAGGATGGCAGGGCGTCCCGATGCGTTGTGGGAAACGATTCTTAGTTTTCACCGCTTAAGAGACCGGCGCGACGCCCGGCTGTTCGGCGAATGGCGTACGGAAACCCGGAGCCGGTTGAATAGTGAAACAAGGCTGCTCGGTGCCTTGATACCGGCGCGCGGCTATTTCCCGGATTTCCTCACCCCGACCGAGGGGCAGTACGGCTGGGACGTCGCCCTCGACGCGCTGCGCGGGCTCCGCCCCGAACGGCTGCGGCGCGAGCTGTCCCTCGTCGGCGCGGGCGCCGGGGCCGGCTTCGGCGCGGCCTTCGGGACACCGCCGCCGAACCGGCTGCGGGAGTTCATGGACGGCGGCACCAAACACCTGCCCCGGTTGCTGAGCGAACTGCGCGGGTACCACCGGGCGGCCGTGGAGCCGTACTGGACCCACATACAGGCCCAGATAGAGGCCGAGCGGGCCGCGCGCGGTCGGGCCCTCCTCGACGGCGGCGCGGACGAACTGCTCGCCTCGCTGCCGCCGATGCTGCGCTGGCGGGCGCCCGTCCTGGAATGCGAGTACCCCGTGGACCGGGACGTACGGCTGAGGGGGCGCGGGCTGCTGCTCCAGCCGTCCTTCTTCTGCCGGCGCACCGCGGTGACCCTGCACGACCCGGAGCTGCCGCCGGTCCTGGTCTACCCGGCCGCCGCGCAGCTGGCCTCCGCGTCCGCCGGGGGCGAGTCGGGCCGGCCCGAGGAGCTGCGGCAGAGGACCCTGGGCAAGCTGGTGGGGCACACCCGCTCGGTGGTCCTGCGGGCCATCGGCGACGGGGCCACCACCAGCGAGCTCGCCCGCCGGGCCGGGGTCTCCCTGGCCTCGGCGAGCCAGCACGCCTGCGTGATGCGCGAAGCGGGCCTGGTCACCACGCTGCGCCACGGCAATGCCGTCCTGCACACGGTCACCCCGCTCGGCGCGGCCCTGCTCAAGGGCGGCGCCGTGGTCTCGTGACGGGGCTCGTGCGGGTGCTTGCGTACGGGCTCCCGCGCGGCCCGGGGTCTGCGGGGCCGCGCGGGAGCGTCGGTGGCGGCCGGGGCCGCGGGGGCGTCAGGTGCGGAAGGGGCCGGTCACCTCGTAGGTGATGCCGTTGGAGGAGCTGCCCGTGGTGCCGCGCTGGCTGCTGAAGTACAGACGGTTGCCGGCCGGGGAGAACGCCGGGCCGGTGATCTCCGAGGAGGACTGGCCGGTGATCCGCAGGAACGGGGCCACCACGTCGTCCGGGGTGATCACGCAGATCTCCATGTTGCCGCCGTCCTCGGCGACGTACAGGTCCCCGTACGAGGACCCCGTCACGTTGTCGACGCCGGTCAGCGGGGCCGCGCCGCCGGGGACCAGGGAGTCGTCGTAGGCCAGCTCGTAGGTGCTGTTGGCGAGGTTGAGCTGCCAGACGCGGTTGTCGCCCTTGGTGGTGAACCAGACGGTGTCGTTGGCGTAGTGGCAGCCCTCGCCGCCGTTGAACTTCTTCGACCCCGAGACCTGGCTGCGGGTGACCGTCGGCGAACCGTCCGGGTCGGGCACGTTGGCCCAGGTGAAGGAGCCCGAGGTGGCCGTGCCCGCCTTGAGGACCTGGAGGGTGCCGGAGGACAGGTTGCCCCAGGTCGTGGGGATGAAGCGGTAGAAGCAGCCGCTCGTCTCGTCCTCGGTCAGGTAGATCACCTTGCGGACCGGGTCCGCCGCCGCGGCCTCGTGCTTGAAGCGGCCCATCGCCGGGCGCTGCACCGACGCGTTGATCCCGTACGGGTCGGCCTCGTAGACGAAGCCGCGGTCGACCTCCTCGCACGACAACCAGGTGTTCCACGGGGTCTTGCCGCCCGCACAGTTCTGTCGGGTGTTGGAGAGGATCCGGTAGGCGCCGGTGACGGTGCCGGACGAGTTGAACCTGACCGCGCTCGCCCCGCCGGAGGGGTTGATCTCCGAGTTGGACACGTAGATCCAGCCGGAGCCGTCGGCGTAGCAGGCGCCGCCGTCCGGGGCGTTGTGCCAGGTGTACGAGGTGCCGGCGACGGTCTGGCCGGAGCGTGCGACGACCCGGCTGGTGAAACCGGCGGGCAGCATGATGCCGTTCGCGTCGGCCGCGCCGAGGGCCCCGTAGGGGCCGGCGCCGGGCTGGGCGGGTGCCGCGTAGGCGGCCCCCCGCATCAACGTGCCCCCGAAGGCGGCGGCGGACGAGCCGATGACAGCACCGCGCAGGAAGGTACGACGTTCCACGGTCACTCCAGTGGGAGGAAGGCCCCGCGTCCGGTCGGGCGCGAGGTCGCATGCGTCGAGGAACCTAGAGGCGTCGAATTGACGTGACGTCAATTCCTCATGACGCACGAGCGACCGGCTCGGGGTCAATCCTCCTGCGGGGACTTCCGTACACGCGGACGTTCCCCGCGGGTCGCTTCGGGCCGGTGTCCGGGCGTCGACGGCCCGCCCCCCGCGCACGGCGCCCCGGGAGCCCGCCCGCCGCCGGAGGCGACCCCGGCCCACCCTGCCGACCTGCGTCTTCGTCGGGGTGGGCGGGATCCTCGAAAAAAGTTCGCCGGACGCCGATGAGTTTCGCCGGCGGCTCCCGTCTACCCCTCGAACAGCACGGACGGCGCTGCGCCGCACACGAGAGAAGAGGGACCGAGATGTCCGCCACCATGATCTTCGTCAACCTGCCGGTCAAGGACCTGGACGCCGCCAAGGCCTTCTGGACCAAGCTCGGCTACTCCTTGAACGCCCAGTTCTCCGACGAGAACTGCGCCTCCGTGGTGATCAGCGACACGATCGTCGCCATGCTGCTGACCGAGGCCCGGTACAAGGACTTCACCCACAAGGAGATCGCCGACGCCACCCGCACCTCGGAGGTGCTCCTGTGTCTGAGCGCCGAGAGCCGCGCGGCGGTCGACGAGCTCGTCGACGCGGCGGTGGGCGCCGGGGCCACCGAGCCCCGGCCGGCCCAGGACCACGGCTTCATGTACGGGCGGGCCTTCGACGACCTCGACGGCCACACCTGGGAGATCATGTGGATGGACCCGGCCGCCCTCCAGGGCTGAGCCCGGCCCGGGCCGGACCCGGGCCGGCGCCCGCGGGGCTCAGGAGGTCGCGGCGGTCCGCACCGGGTAGGTCAGGACCGTCACCGCCTCGTCGTCCAGGCAGCGCCCCGACTCCAGGTCGAAGCGCTGCTTGAGCAGCGGCGAGGCGACGAAGGGCCGTCCCGCCGCGCAGCCGACCAGCCCGCGCGACAGGACGTGCGCGCCGGTGAAGGGGTCCTGGTTGCCGATGGCGTACGGGCGCCCCGACCGGTCCACGAACACCGCGGCCTGGCTCCCGTCGGGGAGCAGTGCGGCGACCCCGCGCCCGGGGACGAGCGCGGACAGCTCGCACACCGTGAGCCAGCCTTCGGCCACCCGCAGTTCGACGGTCATCGGACGGTTCCTCCTATGGTCAGGACGGCCAGGTCGGGCTTGACCTGGTCGCGTTCGGGGACGAACCTCACGGTCGGGTCCGGGGCCCCGGGGGCGTTGACGAAGGACACGAACCGGCGCAGCCGCTCCGGGTCCTGAAGGGTTTCGGCCCACTCGTCCCGGTAGTGCGCCACGTGCCCGGCCATCAGCGACTCCAGTTCGGCGCACAGGCCGAGCGAGTCGTGCACGATCACGTCCCGCAGGTGGGACAGCCCGCCCTCCAACCGGTCCAGCCAGGTGGAGGTCCGCTCCAGCCGGTCGGCGGTGCGGATGTAGAACATGAGGAACCGGTCGATCAACCGGACCAGTTCGGCGTCCGACAGGTCCTGGGCGAGGAGGTCGGCGTGGCGCGGGGTGGCCCCGCCGTTGCCGCCGACGTAGAGGTTCCAGCCGCTCGCCGTCGCGATGACCCCGAAGTCCTTGCTCTGCGCCTCCGCGCACTCGCGGGCGCAGCCCGACACCGCCGACTTCAGCTTGTGCGGGGCGCGCAGGCCGCGGTAGCGCAGCTCCAGGTCGATGGCCATCCGCACGCTGTCCTGGACCCCGTAGCGGCACCAGGTCTGCCCCACGCAGGACTTCACCGTCCGCAGGGCCTTCCCGTACGCGTGGCCGGACTCGAACCCGGCGTCGACGAGGCGGGCCCAGATCCGCGGGAGCTGGTCGACGCTCGCGCCGAACAGGTCGATGCGCTGCCCGCCGGTGATCTTCGTGTAGAGGCCGAAGTCGCGGGCCACCTCGCCGATCACGATGAGCTTGTCCGGGGTGATCTCCCCGCCGGGGATGCGCGGGACGACCGAGTACGAGCCGTTGCGCTGGAGGTTCGCGAGGAAGTGGTCGTTGGTGTCCTGGAGGGCGGCCTGCTCCCCGTCGAGGACGTAGCCGCTGGCCCCGAGGACGGGGGCGAGCGAGGCGATGATCGACCCGACGGTGGGCTTGCAGACCTCGCAGCCGTCGCCGCCGCGGGCCTCCGGTCGGCCGTGGCCGTCGAGGATCTCCTCGTACGAGACGAGCCGGCGGGTCCGGACGATCTCGTACAGCTCGGCCCGGGTGTACGGGAAGCAGCCGCACAGGCCCTTGTCGGTGGCGGCGGGCAGCAGCTGACCGATGACCTTGACGCAACTGCCGCAGCCGGTGCCCGCCTTGGTGCACTTCTTGACCTCGGGCAGCGTGGCGCAGGCGGTGATCGCCTTCTTGGTGACGTTGTGGCAGGAGCAGATCACGGCGCTGTCGGGGAGCGCCGACGGACCCAGCTGGGCGGCGGGACCGAGCCCCGCGGGCAGCACCAACTGCTCCGGGGCGACGGGCGGGACGCTGCCGGTGAGCGGGCGCAGCAGGCCGTACGCGTCGGCGTCGCCGACCAGGACCCCGCCGAGCAGGACCCCGTCGGGGGAGACCACCAGCTTCTTGTAGACGCCGGAGCGGGAGTCGGACCAGACGACGTCGAGGCTGCCGGGGGCGGTGCCGTGGGCGTCGCCGAAGGAGGCCACGTCCACGCCGAGCAGCTTGAGCTTCGTGGAGAGGTCGGCGCCGGTGAACTCCTTCTCGCGCCCCAGCAGGTCCTCGGCGGCCGTCTCCGCCATCTCGTACCCGGGGGCGACCAGGCCGTAGACGCGGCCGTCGCTCGCCAACGCGCACTCGCCGATGGCGTAGACGTGCGGGTCGGAGGTGCGGCAGCGGGAGTCGACGGCGATGCCGCCGCGTTCGCCGACGTCGAGGAGGGCCTCGCGGGCGAGTTGGTCGCGCGGGCGGACGCCGGCGGAGAAGACGACCAGGTCGGTGTCGACGGTCGAGCCGTCGGAGAGCCGCATCCCGCTGACGGAGCCGTCCTCCCCGGTGAGCACCTCCTGGGTGCCGACGCCGGTGTGCACGGTCAGCCCCATGGACTCGATGGTGCGCAGCAGCGCCGCACCGCCGCCCTCGTCGACCTGGACGGGCATCAGGCGGGGGGCGAACTCCACGACGCGGGTGACGAGCCCCAGCCCCTTCAGGGCGCCCGCCGCCTCCAGGCCGAGCAGGCCGCCGCCGACGACCGCGCCGCTGGTGCGGGTCCTGGCGTACTCCTCGATCGCGAGGAGGTCCTCGATGGTGCGGTAGACGAAGCAGCCGGGGGCGTCCTTGCCGGGAACGGGCGGCACGAACGGGTAGCTGCCGGTCGCCAGGACGAGCACGTCGTACGGGAACACCCGCCCGGAGCGGGAGGTCACCGTACGGGCATCCCGGTCGATGCTCTCGGCGGGGTCGTCGAGGTGCAGGTCGATGCCGTTGTCGCGGAGGAAACCGGCCGGGGTCAGCGACAGGTCCTCGGGGGTGGAACCGGAGAAGTACGAGGTCAGGTGCACGCGGTCGTACGCGGGCCGGGGCTCCTCGCACAGCACGGTGACGCGGTGCGTGGCGGTGGCGCCGCGCTCGGCGAGCGCCTCCAGGTAGCGCTGGCCGACCATGCCGTGCCCGATGAGCACGATTGCGGGCAGGGGCTCGGTCATGTCAGTGGCCTCCGTCGTCGGTGAGCAGGTGGAACAGGTCGTGCAGCGACTCGTCGTCCTCCCAGGTGCGGGCCAGGGCCCCCACGGTGGAGAGCTCGCCGAGCAGGACCCCGCCGACGAGCCGGTCGCCGCGGACGACGACCTTCCGGTAGGTCCGGCGAGTGGCGTCGGCGAGGCGGACCACGTCGTCGCCGGGCCGCGGCGTCGGCTCGCCGAAGGCGGCCAGGTCGAAGTGGCCGTCCCCCCGGTCGGTGCGGCCGAGGGTGAGGCGGGTGAGGGCGCGGGTCCCGGCGTACGGGGCGGACGCGGGGGCCGGTCCGGGGCCGCCCGTCAGCAGGGCGGCGAGGGTCTCGGCCTGCTCCAGCGCGGGTCCGGCCAGGCCGTACACCCGGCCCGCGTGCTCCGCGCAGTCGCCGATGGCGTGGACGCGGGGGTCGCTCGTGCGGAGCCGGTCGTCGACCACGACGCCCTTGCGGACGTCGAGCCCGGCCGCCCGGGCCAGACCCGTACGGGGGCGAACCCCGCAGGCCAGTACGACCAGGTCGGCGTCGAGCCGGTAGCCGTCGGCGAGCTCGACCCCGGTGACCCGCCGTCGCTCCGGCCCGGGTCGCTCCGGCCCGCCCGGAGCGGGCCCCGGGCCGGCCGCCGGGCCGGTGGCCGTGGTCAGGCCGCGGACCCGGCACTCCGTGTGGATCTCCACGCCGAGCGCCGTCAGGTGCGTGTGCAGCAGCGCCGAGGCGTCCGCGTCCAACTGGCGCTCCATCAGGCGCTCCGCCTGCTGCGCGAGGACCACCTGGGCACCCCGGGCGGCCAACGCTCGGGCCGCGGACACCCCCAGCAGCCCGCCGCCGATCACCACCGCCCGCACCCCGGGCCGCACCGCCGCGTCCAGCGCCAGGCAGTCGTCCATGGTGCGGAACGCGTGCACCCCGTCGGGGAGTTCCCGGCCGTCGGGCGGGAACAGCCCGCGCAGCGGCGGCAGCACCGGGTTCGACCCGGTGGCCAGGACCAGTACGTCGTACTCCGGCGCCGTGCCGTCGTCGCAGTGCACCCGCCGGTCCGCCCGGTCGATGCGGACCGCCCGGACGCCCCGGCGCAGCACCGGGCCGGGCGCGGGCAGCGCCGTCACCTCGGGCGGGTACCGGCCGGCGAGGACCTCGGCGAGCAGGACCCGGTTGTACGGCGCGTGCGTCTCCTCCCCGAGGACGGTCACCGCCGGGCCCCGCTCCGCGCCGAGCCGCTGTGCGAGCCGCAGGCCCGCCAGCCCCCCGCCGATCACCACCACACGCTGTTCCGAGGTCATGGCACGAGCGTGCGCGGCCGCTGTTTCCCCTCGGCATCGCCCTTGTTACCCGGACGGAACGCCGACCTCAGCGCCCGGATCGCAGGCCGGTGAGGCGTCCCTCAAGGGCCCGTACCGGGGTCGGTGAAGTGCTCCTCAAGGGCTCGGATTAAGGGTCGGTGAGGCGCTCCTCAAGGCCGCCTTAAGGATCACCCCGGGCGTCCGGACGGGCCCCGGGGGCCGCCTAGCGTGAGCGGCATGCGAGATGCGGCGGTGCGGGTCAAGGGCGGGATGCTGGGCGGAGCGGGGCTGGTGACCCTGCTCTGGGCGGCCCAGGTGCGCCCCTCGGCCCGGCTCGACGCCCTCTTCGCGACGGCCGCGCACCTGACCGGCCTCCTCGCCGGGTACGGAGTGCTCGTCATGCTGTTCCTCATGGCCCGGGTGCCCGCCGTGGAGCATGGCGTGGGCGCCGACCGGCTCGCCCGCTGGCACGCGTTCGGTGGCCGGCACGTGCTCCTGCTCTGCTTCGGGCACGGCCTGTTCGCCCTGCTCGGTTACGCCGTGCACGAGGGCGTCGACGTGCTCTCCGCCGCCCGGGAACTGCTCGGCTACCCCGCGCTCGCCGCCGCCGCGGCCGGGACCGTCCTGCTGGCCGCCGTCGGGGTGACCTCGGCCCGCGCCGTACGCCGCAGGATCCCCCACGAAACCTGGCGCGGGGTCCACCTCCTCGTCCACCTCGCCGCCGCCCTGGGCTTCGTCCACCAGCTCGCCGGGCCCGACCTGGCGGCCGTCGGCTGGTTCTGGGCCCTCGCCCACGCCGTCGTCGCCGTCCTGTTGGTCTGGTACCGGGTCGTGGTCCCGGTGCGCCAGGCCCTGCGGCACGCGCTGCGGGTCGCCGAGGTCCGGGTGGAGGGGCCCGGGGTGGTCTCCGTCGTCATGTACGGGCAGCACCTCGCCGAGCTGCGCGCCGAGCCGGGACAGTTCCTGCGCTGGCGCTTCCTCCAGCGACGGCTCTGGTACACCGCCCTGCCGTTCTCCCTCTCCGCGCCCGTCGAAGGGGGCCGGCTGCGGATCACCGTCAAGGCGCTCGGCGGCCACTCCCGCCGGATCCGCCGGCTGCGCCCGGGCACGCGGGTCCTGGCCACCGGGCCGTTCGGGGCGCTCACCGCCGCCCGGCGGACCAGGCCCAAGGTGCTGCTGATCGCCGGTGGGGTCGGGATCACCCCGATGCGGGCCCTGTTCGAGACCCTGCCCGGCGGGCCGGGGGACATCACCCTGCTCTACCGGGCCGGCGCCGAGGAACACCTCGTGCTGCGGACCGAGCTGGAGGCCATAGCCGCCGGACGCGGGGCCGGGCTCCACTACCTGCTCGGGCCGTCGGGGGCCGCGTACGACCCGCTCGCCCCGCAGGCGCTGACCGCGCTGGTGCCGGACCTCGCGGAGCACGACGTGTACCTGTGCGGGCCGCCCGGGATGACGGAGGCGACCCTGGCCGCCCTGCTGCGGGCCGGGGTGCCCGCGGACCGCGTGCACAGCGAGTGCTTCAGCTTCTGAACCCGTGGCCCGCCCCCTCCGGCCCCGCCCCGCCCGCCATCCCGCGCTTCCCCCACTTACTCCGCTTACTCCGCTTCCGCACGTCCCGCCGAGAGGTCACCGCGTCCATGCGTCACCCCCTGCACGTCGCCCTGCCGTTGTCCGCGACCGCGACCGCGATCGTCACCGCAGCCCCGGCCGCGGGCCGGCACCGCAAGCCGCGCCGGGAGTCCCTCGTGCGGGTCGGGCTGGGCGCGGCGGCCCGCGTGCCGGCACCGCGACGGCTGGCGGCGGGCCTCGGGCTGGCCGGAGCGCTGATCGCGACCGCGTTGACGGCCGTGGTGGACCCGGCCGCGCCGGTGGCTCCGGACCGGGTGCCGGCCCGGCAAAGCTCAACCTTTGCGCAAGATTCCGGCGATTGATGGCCGCTGCACCGATCCGCTCCATAGGGTCATCAGGTGCCTGACATATCGACGACGATGATCATCGTGCTGTGCGTGGCCGCCGCGGCGGCCGGCTGGATCGACGCGGTGGTGGGCGGTGGCGGACTGCTCCTCCTGCCCGCCCTGCTGCTCGGCCTGCCCAACGCCCACCCCGCGACCGTGCTCGGGACGAACAAGGCGGTGGCCATCGTCGGCACCGCCGGCGCGGCCGTCACGTACGCCCGCAAGGCCCCGGTGGACGTGAGGATCGCGGTCCGGATCGGGCTGGCCGCGCTCGCCGGGTCGATGGGAGGGGCCGCCCTCGCGGGCGGCATCAGCAAGGACGCCCTCCGGCCGCTGATCATGGTCGTCCTCGTGGTGGTCGCCGCGGTGGTCATCTTCAAGCCGGGGTTCGGCGCCGCGCCCTCCGCCTCGCCCGTCTCCCGGGGCCGGGTCCTGCTGACCATCGCCCTCGCCGGCCTCGGCATCGGCTTCTACGACGGCCTCATCGGACCGGGCACCGGCACCTTCCTGGTGCTCGCGCTCACGGCCCTGCTCCACCTCGACCTGGTCACCGCCTCCGCCACCGCCAAGATCGTCAACACCTGCACGAACGCCGGAGCGCTCGCGATGTTCGCCCACCAGGGCATGGTGCTCTGGCAACTGGCCGCCCTCACGGCGGTCTTCAACCTGGCCGGCGGCATGATCGGGGCCCGCATGGCCCTCAAGAAGGGCAGCGGCTTCGTCCGCGGCGTGCTGCTGACGGTCGTGGGCGCGCTCGTCGTCAAGCTCGGCTTCGAGCAGTGGGGCTAGGGCCTGTCGTCGAAGTCCCGTTGTCGCCCGGAGGCGGACGGGAGTTCGGCGACAGGTCCTGGGCCCGGGCCGTGCGGGTCAGTACGTACCCGTGAGGTGGGCGAAGACGACGACGTTGCCCTGGTAGCCGGTCCGCGGTGAGAAGCCGCCGCCGCAGGTGATCACCCGCAACTCCGCGCGCGGGGAAGGCCCGTACACGCGTCTGTCGGGGAACGCGTCGGCGTCGTGGACCTCGACGGCGTGGACGGTGAAGACGGCCGTGCGTCCGTCCTCGCGGACGACCTCGATGGCCGCTCCCCGGCGCACCGCGCCCAGGTGGTAGAAGACGGCCGGACCGCGCGCGTGGTCCACGTGACCCGCGACGACGGCGGTACCGGTGGCCCCCGGGGTGGTCCCCTCGCGGTACCAGCCCGCGAGGTCGCCGCGGGTCGGCGGGGGTACTTCGAGGCTGCCGGCGCGGTCCAGACCCAGACCGGTCATCGGCGCGTCCACACGGATCGAGGGAATCCGGATCCTGGTCGGCGGGGAGCCGGGCAGCGGATCGATGCTCCCCGGGTACGCCGCCTGCGCGCTCAGCGCCTCACCGGGGGAGGGCAGCGGGGGCCCGACCGTCTCGCCCGAGCCGCTGCTCACGAGCCAGACGCCGACGCAGGCGGCGAGGGCGACGAGCCCTCCGCGCCCGGAGGTCCGCCCGGAGGTCCACATGGCTGCCCCCTCGTCTCGCCGTTCCTGTGACTGGCCGTCGCCCGGCCCCGCGAACGGGGGGGACCTCGCGGGGGCGGGCGACGGGGACGGTACCGGTCGGACCGCGGCCGGAGCCGCGGTGGGCGTCCGTCAGCTCCGCGTGCCGCTCGCCCGGCGACGCAGGAGCCAGGTACCGCCGACGGCGGCGGCGGCCAGTACGGCCACCCCCGCCGCGATCTTGGCGGGGTCGGAGGTGGTGGTCGTCCCACCACCCACCCCGGTGCGGACGTGGCCCTGCGGGCCGCGTTCGGTGATGGCCAGGTCGCCCGTCGCGAACTTGCCGTTCGCGCAGGTCACCCCGATGCCGTAGGTACCGGACCGGGTGCCGTGGGCGACCTGGAACTGACCCACGACGACCTCCTTGTGCGTGCCCGGGGCGAGCTTGAACCGCCCGCCGCCGACCGTGCTCGCGTCGCCCTCGGCGTGACTGCCCTTGCCGCAGGCCGTGGTGTTCACGGTGACGGTCGCGCCCGCCGGGGCGGACTTCGGCCAGACCTCCAGCACGGCGAAGTCCCCGGGCGCGAAGGCGGTCATGCCGAGGTCCGCGGCGGCGACCGCTCCGGCGACCGGACCGACGAAGGCGACGGCGGTCAGCGCGGTGGCGGTGAGCACGTGGGCGGTGCTGCGGCGCATGGGAACTCCTGAGTGCACGGGGTCGTGTCCTGAGGTAAACCTGCGTGTCCGGCGCGCGCCTGCTGAGCCTCCGTCAGATCTCTGTCGTGCTGCCCGCCGGAACGGCATCCGTGCACGTCAGGGCCGTGCGACGGCATCCGTGTCCGCCCACCCCGTCCGGGTGAACGCGAGCCACCGGGGCCGGCCGGACGGACGGGCGGCCGCGCCGGCGGGCAGGCCCCGTCCACGCCCTCCGCGTCACGCCGCCGGCAGGGTCACCGTCGCCGCCGCGCCCGACGGCGCCGGGTTGGTCAGGATCACCTCGGCGCCGATGACCTGGGCCTGCCCGAAGGCGATGGTCAGTCCGAGCCCGGTGCCCTGGCCGCGCTCCGCCGCGCCCGTCATGAAACGTCGCGGCCCCTCCCGCAGCAGCGTCGCGGGGAAGCCCGGACCCCGGTCCCGGACGGTGACCGAGGTCCCCGACACCGACACCGTCACCGGCCCGCCCCCGTGCCGATGGGCGTTCACCAGCAGGTTCGTCAGGATCCGCTCCAGCCGCCGCACGTCGGTCCGCACCCACGCCCCGGCCTCGCCCGTCCCGCCGGCCTCGCCCGTCCCGCCGGCCTCGCCCGTCTCCCCGGCCCCGAGCATCTCCCCGGCCTCGTCCGTCACGCCGGTCACCCCGTCCACCACGGCCGCCACCCCCGACCGTCGGGTGATCGACGCCACCAGCGGCCCCAGCCGGTGTGCCTCCAGCCGCGGCTCCTCCTGGTCGGCGTCGAGCCGCGCCACCTCCAGCAGGTCCTCCGTCAACGTCCGCAACACCGCGACCCGGTCGCGCACCAACTCCGTCGGCCTCCCGGCGGGCAGCAGCTCGGCCGCCGTGTGCAGCCCGGTCAGCGGAGTCCGCAGCTCGTGCGCCACGTCCGCAGTGAACCGCTGCTCCGCCACCAGCCGCCGTTGCAGGCTCGCGGCCATCGTGTCGACCGCCGAGGCCAGCTCGGTCACCTCGTTGCGCGTTCCGGGCACCCCGGACGGCCCGATCCGGGCGTCGAGGTCGCCCGCGCTGATCCGGCGCGCCGTCTCCGCGGCCGTCCGCAGGTCCTTGCTCAGCCGGCTCGCCAGCAGCGCCCCGCCGCCCGCCGCCAGGGCCACGACACCCGTCCCCGAGGCGATCAGCAGGCCGTCGAGCTCCGCGAGCTCGGCCTTCTCGGCGGCCAGCGGATGCCGCACCGTCAGGACGTGGGAACCGCCGATCGGCCGCGCCGCCCATACGGCCGGCCGCGGGCCGGTCAGGTCCAGGTAGGTGGTGCGGAGACCGCCCAGGGCGGCTCTCCGCAGGGCCGGGGGCACGGCGGGGCAGTCGATCCGGGCATCGGCCTCGCCGACCTTGTCGAAGTCGAGCTTGCCGGTGAGCTCGTACACCTGCCCCACGCGGACCAGTTGCTCGATCGCGCTCCTGCGGGCCGCGTCGGCCACCTGACGCGCCCGCGCCTCGTGGATCAGGACGCCGATGGTGACCGCGACCAACGCGCAGCCCACGGCCAGCAGGGCGGAGATCTTCCAGCGCAGCCCCAGCGACCGGACGGCCCGTTGGACGCGCCGCAACAGCGCTCTCATCGCGGGTCCCGCCCCGCCGCGGCGGACGGCCCGGCTCCTGTGCTCGGCGGGGACTTGTCGAACCGCCGCTCGTCGCTGACCACCTTCATCCGCTCGCCGTCCCAGCGGTAGCGGACGGCCTGCTCGGAGTTGTCGTCGGCCGCGGTGCGGATCAGCAGGTCCGATCCGAGGGTCTCGGCGACCATCCGCCGCCCGAGGGTGAACAGGATGGGAACGATCCGCTTTCCCCGCGCGGTGTACACGCTCAGCGCCGTGCGGCCGCTCTCGGTGTCGGCGGCGACGACCAGGTCCTCCTTGCCGTCCCCGGTGAGGTCGGCGTGCACGACGGGCCGCACACCGGCCCGGCCCGGGAAGCGGATCGTCCCCTTGGCCAGGAACGGGCGCATCCGTTTGTCGGCCCGTACGACGTCCAGCGCGTTCACCGCCGCGAGGCCCCCGGGGCCCACCTCCGGCCCGTCCGGCAGTGAAGCCGGCGCGGGCACGCGGGTGGCGGCGCCCGTTCCCGGCGCCCGGGGCGAGGTCCCGGGCCAGGCCGGCCACAGGGCCTCGGGCCGCGGCTGGGCCGACACCGCGGGCACGGGCTCGCCCGGGCCGAGTCCGCCGGGCGCGGCGCAGCCACCGACGGCCGACGCGGCGGCGGCCAGCACGGCGGCGCGGAGCAGGAGGGCGGCGGGGCAGCGGCGGGATGATCGCGTCATGGGGGAGGGGAGCCGTCGGATTCGGGGATTCGGGGATTCGGGGGGCCGGGCGGGGGACGCGGGAGGGATGCGTACCGTGTGGGTCGAGTCAGTCTGAGTCGAGGGAGGATCCCGTGGCATCGGTCGATCGGCCAGAATCCGGCGCCCTGCCGTTCTTCGTGTACGGGACGCTGCGGCCGGGCGAGGTCAACCACGACCTGTTCCTGCGCGGCCGCACCGCCGCCGAGGAACCGGCCGTGCTGCCCGACGCGGCCCTCTACGACGGCCCCGGCTACCCGTACGCCGTGGACCGACCCGGCGCCGCCATAGCCGGCGAGCTGATCACCGCGCTGCCCGACGCGTACGGGGAACTGCTGACCGCGCTGGACCTGCTGGAGGAGTACGAGGGCCCGGGCCGCCCGGGGAACCTCTACGACCGGGTGGCCCGTGACGCGGTCCGCCCCGACGGCGTCCGCGTCCGCGCCTGGGTATACCTCGCGGCCGCGCCCCTTGCCGGCCGACTGGCCGACTCGGGTACGGAGATCCCGGGCGGCGACTGGCACGGCCGCCGCGGCACGGGACTTTGACGACAGCCCTAGAGCCCTTCCGCCCCGCGGTTGCGCAGGCGGCGGCCGTACTGCTGGAGCACCCACAGCTCTTCCTGGACCGCCGCGTGCTGCTCCGGCGGGGCCTGCGGCCCGAGCCGGGACATGGTGCCCTGGACCTCGTGGACCCGGCGGTCGACGGCGCGCAGGCGCACCTGCACCAGTTGGACCCCGGCGTACACCTCGTCCACCGTCTTGGCGTGGATGGCCTCGACGGCCAGCTCCGTCACCAGGGCGCGGACGGTGTCGTTGGGCGCCGCCTCGCGGACCCGGATCAGGTAGTCGTCGGCTTCCTGCGCGGCGCCGCCCGCGTCCTGGATGGCCTGGCGGACCGCCGCGTAGGGCGGGGCGGTGAACTCGTCGATGCCGTACGCGTCGAAGGCGGGGGAGACCAGGGCCGGGCGTTGGAGCGCCAGCTTGAGGAGCTCGCGCTCGGTGCGGTGGGCGGGGCTGCGCAGGTTCAGCGCGGGTCCGCCGGGCATCACGGCCGGGGTCGCGGGGGCCGACTCGGGGGACCGGCCGCCGCCGCGGCCCTGCTGCTGGGGCTGGTTGCCGCGCTCGCGGGCCCAGCGGGCCAGCTGCGCGACCCGCTTGACGACGAACTGTTCGTCACGGATGCCGAGCATGCCCGCCAGCTGGACGGCCGACTCGTGCTGGATCGCGATGTTCTTGATGTTGGCGACGACCGGAGCGGCCTCGTCCAGCGCGGCCGCCCGGCCCGCCGGGTTCTCCAGGTTGTGCCGGGAGACGATGTGCCGCAGCGCGAACTCGAACAGCGGGGTCCGTGACTCGACCAGCCCCGACACCGCCGCGTCGCCCTGCGCGAGGCGCAGGTCGCAGGGGTCCATCCCGTTGGGGGCGATGGTGATGGAGGTCTCGGCCGCGAACTTCTGGTCGTCCTCGAACGCCCGCAGCGCGGCCTTCTGGCCGGCCGCGTCCCCGTCGAAGGTGAAGATCACCTCGGCGGTCGCGTTGTCCATCAGCAGCCGGCGCAGGATCTTGATGTGGTCCCCGCCGAAGGCCGTGCCACAGGTGGCGATGGCGGTGGTGACGCCGGCCATGTGGCAGGCCATCACATCGGTGTAGCCCTCGACGACCACCGCCCGGGAGGTCTTCGCGATCTCCTTCTTCGCCAGGTCGATGCCGTAGAGGACCTGGGACTTCTTGTAGATCGCGGTCTCGGGGGTGTTCAGGTACTTCGGGCCGTTGTCGTCGTCGCGGAGCTTGCGCGCGCCGAAGCCGACCACCTCGCCGCTGATGTCCCGGATCGGCCACATCAGCCGGCCTCGGAAGCGGTCGATGGGCTTGCCGCTGCGGCTGTCCTGGGCGAGCCCGGAGGTGACCAGTTCCTTGTCGGTGAAGCCCTTGCCCCTCAGGAACCGGGTCAGGTGGTCCCAGCCGGCCGGGCTGTAGCCCACGCCGAAGTGCTCGGCCGCCGCCTGGTCGAAGCCGCGCTCCGCCAGGAAGCGGCGCCCGATCTCCGCCTCGGCGCCGTCCAGCTGCTCCGCGTAGAAGAGGGCGGCGGCCTTGTGCGCCTCGACCAGCCGGATCCGCTCGCCGCGGCCGCTGGTGCCGGCGGTGTAGCCGCCCTCCTCGTACCGCAGGGTGATGCCGGCCTGGCCGGCCAGGCGCTCGACCGCCTCCGAGAAGGAGAGGTGGTCGATCTTCATGATGAAGTCGAGGGTGTCCCCGCCCGCCTGGCAGCCGAAGCAGTGGTAGAAGCCCTTGCTGGGACTGACCTGGAAGGACGGGGACTTCTCGTCGTGGAAGGGGCACAGGCCCTTGAGGTTGCCGCCGCCGGCGTTGCGGAGCTGCAGGTACTCGGAGACCACGGCGTCGATCGGGACCGCGTCCCGTACCGCCTTCACGTCGTCGTCGTTGATCCGTCCTGCCACGCGTGAAGTCTACGGCCGGCCGGGGACAATCCCGTCAGGCGCCCTCCCCGGTGATCAACGACGCGAGCGGAACGGACGGGTCCGCCAGCCTTTCGCGGTCCACGGGCGTCTTCGACCTGATCAGCGCCTGGATGTGCTCGGTGACGTCCCACACGTTCACGTTCATTCCGGCGAGCACGCGGCCCTCCGACAGCCAGAACGCGATGAACTCGCGCTTGCCGACGTCCCCGCGGATCAGCACCTGGTCGTAGCCGCCCGCCGGGGCGTACCCCGAGTACTCCAGGCCCACGTCGTACTGGTCGGAGAAGAAGTACGGCACCCGGTCGTAGCGGACCTCCTGCCCGAGCATCGCCCGCGCCGCGGCGGGCCCGCCGTTGAGGGCGTTCGCCCAGTGCTCGACCCGCAGCCGGGCCCCCAGGACCGGGTGGTGGGCGGCGGCGACGTCCCCGACGGCGAAGACGTCCGGGTCCGAGGTGCGCAGGGAGGCGTCCACGGCGATCCCCCCGCCGTGCTCGCGGTCCACCAGGGCCAGCCCGGACGTCTCGGCCAGCGCCGTCCGCGGCGCGGCCCCGATCGCGGCGAGCACCGCGTGCGCCGGGTGTTCCTCGCCGTCGTCCGTGCGGGCCGCAAGCACCATGCCGTCGTGACCGACGATCTCGGTGAGCCGCGCCCCGAAGTGGAACCGGACCCCGTGCGCGGCGTGCAGGTCGGCGAACAGCCGGCCGATCTCCGGCCCGAGCACCGTGTACAGGGGGGTCGCCTCCGACTCGACCACGGTGACCTCGGCGCCGTAGCCGCGGGCCGCCGCCGCGACCTCCAGACCGATCCATCCGGCGCCCGCGATCAGCAGGTGCCCGTTGTCCCGTCCGAGGGAGGCCAGTACGTTGCGCAGCCGCTCGGCGTGCGCGAGCCGCCGCAGGTGGTGCACCCCGGCCAGCCCGGTGCCCGGGATGTCCAGGCGCCGCGGTTCGGCCCCGGTGGCCAGCAGCAGCTTGTCGTAGTGCAGCAGCGCGCCGTCACCGAGGCGCACGGACTTGTTCTCCCGGTCCAGGTGGACCGCCGGCTGCCCCAGGTGCAGCTCGATGTCGGCCGCCGCGTACCAGGACGGTTCGTGGACGAAGACGCTCTCGCGCTCCTCCTTGCCCGTCAGGTACCCCTTGGACAGCGGAGGCCGTTCGTACGGATGGTCGCGTTCGTCGCCGATCAGGATCACCCGGCCCGTGAACCCCTCCGACCTCAGTGTTTCGGCCGCCTTCGCCCCGGCGAGCCCTGCCCCGACGATGACGAACGTCCGGTGTGCGTCGACCACCTGATGCCTCCTCATAACCTCTCCGCCACATGCGACCACATGCGAGCGTCCCGCACCCAGCCTGCCGCGTGAAGGGGGAGTGGCCCGATCGGCTCACCCTTCGGCGCGTTGCGGGCGTCTGGTGAGGCGGGCGTGCAGGGAGCGGGCGGCCGCGTCGGTGAGGCAGGCGATCTGGTCGATGACCGCGCGTTTCCGCGCCCGGTCGTCGGGCGCCGCGTCGAAGATCGCCCGGAACTGCGGGTCCAAGCCCTCCGGGGCCCGGGCGCTCAGCGCCTCCGCGAGTTCGGCCAGGACGATGCGCTGGTCGGCCCGCAGACGCTCCTGCTCGTCGCGCTGCATGACGTACAGGTCGGCGACGGCCTTGAGGACGGCGCACTCGTTGCGCGCCTCGCGGGGGACGACCAGCTCCGCCGCGTACCGGGTGAGCCGGCCGGGCCCGTACGCCTCGCGGGTGGCGCCCTCCGCCGCCTGGCAGAACCGGCCGATCAGCTGGCTGGTGGCGTCCTTCAGCCGGGCCTGGGCGACGGCCGAACCGTCGTAGCCGTGCGGCCACCACTCCTGCTCCATCAGCCGGTCCAGGGCCTCGCGGAGTTCCTCGGGGGCGGTGTCGGAGGGCACGTACCGGCCGATCGCGACCTGCCAGATCGAGGTGCGCTCGGGTTCCGCGAAGAGCATGTTCGGGTCGAGGTGGCCGGCGTGCAGGCCGTCCTCGAAGTCGTGCACCGAGTACGCGACGTCGTCGGCCCAGTCCATGACCTGCGCCTCGAAGCACTTGCGGTCGGCGGGTGCGCCGCGCCTGAGCCACTCGAAGACCGGCAGGTCGTCCTCGTAGGCGCCGAACTTCACCGAACCCGGGTCCGTCGGGTGGTCGCCGCGCGCCCACGGGTACTTGGTGGCGGCGTCCAGGCAGGCGCGGGTCAGATTGAGGCCGACGCTCATCAGCCCGCCGCCCGCCGGATCGGGCACGAACCGCTTGGGCTCCAGCCGGGTCAGCAGGCGCAGCGACTGGGCGTTGCCCTCGAAGCCGCCGCTGTCCTTCGCGAACTCGTTGAGAGCCTCCTCGCCGTTGTGCCCGAACGGCGGGTGGCCCATGTCGTGGGACAGGCAGGCCGCCTCCACCAGGTCGGGATCGCAGCCGAGGGCCGCGCCGAGCTCGCGTCCGACCTGAGCGCACTCCAGAGAGTGCGTCAGCCGGGTACGGGGGCTCGCGTCCCAGTCGTAGGAGCGGGTGCCCGGGGTGACGACCTGGGTCTTCCCGGCGAGGCGGCGCAGCGCGGCGGAGTGCAGGACGCGCGCCCGGTCGCGCTGGAAGGCGGTGCGGCCCGGTTGTTTGTCGGGCTCGGGGGCCCATCGTTCGGTGGCGGCGAGGTCGTAGGACTCGTAGGCGGGGGGGTGTGCGGTGCCTTCCATGCTCCGACGGTAACCGCACCGGCCGACAAACCGGGAGATCCGTCTCGACGCGGCCCCTCAGGCCGTGGCCAGTTCGAGGGGCCGGGCCCGCCGGGCGAGGGCCTGTTCGTAGCGGAGCAGGACGAGCCGGGCGAGCGCCGGGTGGTCGCCGAGCGGGGCGGCGGCCGGACCGGGCGCGGCGGCCGCGCACGCGGCGGAGAACCGGCCCGGGGCGGCGAAGTACGAGGCGACCGCGATCCGGTGGTGACCCCGGGAGGTCAGCGCGCGGACGGCGTCGGGCACGCCCGGCGCCGCGGCGGAGGCGTAGGCCGGGACCACGGGCACCCCGTCGAGCCGCTCCGACAGCAGGGCGGCGGCGCGCCCGGTGTCGGCGGCGGAGTCCGGGTCGCGGGACCCGGCGGCGGCCAGCACCACCGCCGTCCCCGGGGTCCAGCCGGCCTCCAGGAGCCGCTCGTACAGGGCCTCGACGAGCAGCGGGTGCGGCCCGAGCGGGGCGGCGACGCGGACCCGCAGGTGTCCGGCGCGGGCGGCGGCCGCGGGGAGGTCCCGCTTGACGTGGGTGCCGCGGCCCAGCAGCAGCGGCACGAGGACCGCCTCCCCGCCCGCCGGCAGCCCGCTCAGGGCGTCGCCGAGGAGCGGCTGGTTCAGTTCGACGTGCCCGAGCCGGACGTCGAGGCGGGGGCGCAGCTCGCGGACCCGTTCGAGGAGGGCGAGGACGGTGCGCGGGGCGCGCGGGTCACGGCTGCCGTGGGCCACGGCGACGAGGGTGGGCTGCATGCGGGGGCTCCGTGGGCGCGTGGTGGGCGCAGGCCGCTGAGCTGCGTGCCGAGTTGTGAGGTGATCCGGGTCAGCAGCTCGGCCGCGCTGCCGAAGGGGAGGGCGAAGGGTTCGGGAGGGTGCACCGGCTCCGTCATGAACCGATCCTGGGGGTCGGAGGTTGCGCGGGCGTTGCGTCGGGGTGACGGGTGTTTACGGGCTGCTCACCGGCGGGTGTACGGCGCCGTGCGCGCGGCCCGGCCGCCGGGTCCGGGGGCCTTCGGACCGGGCCGTCGTCGGCCCCGGACGGCGGCCCCGGCGCGCGGCGCTCCGGCGGCCGGTGAAACCGTCCTCCTCCCGCGCACGTCCTGACCTGCGGGTGCGGCACCGGCCGCACACCGGCCGGCACGACCAGGGGGAACCTCATGCGCACACCGCGCCCGCACCGGATCGCGCGCGCCGCGCGGGAGTTGGTGCCGCGCACCGTCAGGGCCCGACGCCGACTCGTACGGCTGGTGATGGCGGCCTGCGTCCTCGCGCTGCTGCCCTCGGCGTGGACCCACGCGGTCGCCGCCGATCGGCTGCGGACCACGGCCGACGCGCCGCGGGCGGAGGTGGCCGTCGTGTTCGGGGCGGGCCTGCTCCACGACGGCCGTCCCACGCCGTACCTCGCGGACCGGCTCGACGCGGCCGTGGAGCTGTACCGCGCGGGGAAGGTGAAGGTGGTCCTGGTGACGGGCGACAACAGCCGTACCGAGTACGACGAGCCGAACTCGATGCGCGGCTACCTCACCGCCCACGGGGTGCCGGACGGCCGGATCGTCAGCGACCACGCCGGCTTCGACACCTGGGACTCCTGTGTGCGCGCCCGGGAGATCTTCGGCGTCGACCGGGCGGTGCTGATCAGCCAGGGGTTCCACATCCGCCGCGCGGTCGCGCTGTGCCGGGCGGCCGGCGTGGACTCGTACGGGGTCGGCGTCCAGGACGTGCACGACGCCACCTGGTACTACGGCGGGACCCGCGAGGTCTTCGCGGCGGGGAAGGCGGCGCTGGACGCCGTCTTCAAGCCGGAGCCGCGGTTCCTGGGGCCGAAGGAGGAGGGGGTGTCGCGGGTGCTGGCCGCTCTGGCAGACTGACGCCGCGATCGGCGTATGCCGATTAGTCATATACCAGTCTGTACGTCAGGGGTGTGGAACCGTGGCTGTTGTGGATCTGGGCGGCAAGGCCGTCGTCATCACCGGTGGGGCCCGAGGCCTGGGCGCGGCGGCCGCCCGGGCCGTCGTCGAGGGCGGCGGCCGGGTGCTGATCACCGACGTGCTGGAGGCCGAGGGCGCCGACACCGCGGCCGAGCTGGGGGACGCGGCGCGCTTCCTGCGGCACGACGTGACGAGCGAGGCCGACTGGGAGGCGGCGTTCGCGTACGCGGTCTCCGAGTTCGGTCGGGTCGACGGGCTCGTGAACAACGCCGGCATCTCCACCGGCCAGTTCCTGGAACACGAGAGTGTCGAGGACTTCCGCCGGGTGGTCGACATCAACCTGGTCGGCGTGTTCATCGGCATCAGGACCGCGATCCCGCTCCTGCGCGACAACGGCGGCGGCTCCATCGTCAACATCTCCTCCGCGGCCGGCCTGACCGGACTCGCCCTCACCG
This sequence comes from Streptomyces sp. NPDC057939, assembly GCF_042887545.1. NCBI lineage: Bacteria > Bacillati > Actinomycetota > Actinomycetes > Kitasatosporales > Streptomycetaceae > Streptomyces > Streptomyces sp. NPDC057939. The sequence continues at coordinate 18,492 of NZ_JBHVPG010000016.1, read as the reverse complement.
CCGGATACGGGGCCTCCAAGTGGGGCGTGCGCGGCCTGTCGAAGATCGGCGCCGTCGAGCTCGCCGAGGCCCGGATCCGCGTCAACTCGGTCCACCCGGGGATGACGCTGACCCCGATGACCGCCCCGATCGGCATCGCGGCGGGCGAGGGCAACTACCCCGGCGCCCCGCTCGGCCGGGTCGGCCTCCCCGAGGAGATAGCCGCCGCCGTCGCCTTCCTCCTGTCGGACGCCGCAGGCTACGTGACCGGCGCCGAACTGGCCGTGGACGGCGGCTGGACCGCGGGCCTGACCGTGAAGTACCTGACCGGCGGGTGACCGGACCGGCCGTCCCCTCACCCCGGCCCCCGGCCGGTGGTGAGGGGGCCGTCCGGGAGGCGTAACCGGGAGCGGCGGCCGGTGTAACACCGCCGACGCACGCTGGGGCGCATGCACACGCCGCAAGCCGCTCCCGGCGCCCCGATCGCCACGCACTGCCCGTACTGCGCCCTGCAGTGCGGGATGAACCTGCGCCCCGCGCCCGGCGGCGACGGCGTGACCGTGGAGGAGCGGGCCGAGTTCCCCGTGAACCGGGGCGCGCTGTGCGGCAAGGGCCGCACCGCCCCCGCCGTGCTGTCCTCCCGGGTGCGCCTCACCGAACCGCTCGTCCGCGACGACGCGGGCCGGCTCGTGCCGGCCGGCTGGGAGGAGGCCCTCGACAAGGTCGCCGAGGGCCTGGCCCGCACCCGCCGCAGCCACGGCAACGACGCCGTCGGGATCTTCGGCGGGGGCGGGCTCACCAACGAGAAGGCCTACGCGCTCGGCAAGTTCGCCCGGGTCGCCCTGCGGACCTCGCAGATCGACTACAACGGCCGCTTCTGCATGTCCTCGGCGGCAGCCGCGCACCAGCGGGCCTTCGGCCTCGACCGCGGACTGCCCTTCCCGCTGGAGGACGTGCCCCGCACCGGCTGCGTGATCCTCGTCGGCTCCAACCCGGCCGAGACCATGCCCCCCGCCCTGCGCTTCCTCACCGAGCTGAAGGCGAACGGCGGCACCCTGATCGTCGTCGACCCGCGCCGCACCCGCACCGCGGAACTGGCCGACCTGCACCTGGCGCCCCGCCCCGGCACGGACCTCGCCCTGGCCCTCGGCCTGCTGCACCTGATCGTGGCCGAGGGCCGCACGGACGAGGAGTTCATCGCCGCCCGCACCACCGGCTGGGAGGAGGCCCGGGCCGGTGCGATGGCCCACTGGCCCGAACTCGTCGAACGGATCACCGGCGTCCCCGTGCCCCGACTCCGCGAGGCCGCGGACCTGTTCTGCGCCCCCTCCACCGCCATGGTCCTCACCGCCCGCGGCCCGGAACAGCAGTCCAAGGGGACCGACACCGTCGGCGCGTGGATCAACCTGTGCCTCGCCACCGGCCGGGCCGGCCGCCCCCTCTCCGGCTACGGCTGCCTCACCGGCCAGGGCAACGGCCAGGGCGGCCGCGAACACGGCCAGAAGGCCGACCAGCTCCCCGGCTACCGCAAACTCACCGACCCCGCCGCCCGCGCCCACGTCGCCGGGGTCTGGGGCGTCGACCCCGACACCCTGCCCGGCCCCGGCCGCAGCGCCTACGAACTCCTCGACGCCCTCGGCACCGACGTCCGCGCCCTGCTCCTCATGGGATCCAACCCGGTGGTCTCCGCGCCCCGCGCCGGCCACGTCGAGGACCGCATCCGCTCCCTGGACTTCCTCGCCGTCGCCGACGTCGTCCTGTCCGAGACGGCCGCCCTCGCCGACGTGGTCCTGCCCGTCACCCAGTGGGCCGAGGAGACCGGCACCACCACCAACCTCGAAGGCCGGGTACTGCTGCGCCGACGCGCCCTCACCCCGCCGCCCGGCGTCCGCGGCGACCTCGACGTCCTCCACGGCCTCGCGGCCCGCCTCGGCGTGGAGAAGGGCTTCCCCACCGACCCCGAGGAGGTCTTCGAGGAACTGCGGCGCGCCTCCGAGGGCGGCCCGGCCGACTACTCGGGCATCACCTACGCCCGCATCGAAGCCGAACAGGGCGTCTTCTGGCCCTGCCCGGCCGGCTCGCCGGGCGCGCCCCGCCTCTTCCTGGACCGGTTCGCCACCGACGACGGCCGGGCCCGGTTCGTCCCCGTCGTCCACCGGGACGCCGCCGAGATGCCCGACGCGGACTACCCGCTGCTGCTCACCACCGGCCGGGTCGTGGCCCAGTACCAGTCCGGCGCCCAGACCCGCCGGGTGCCCGAACTCAACGAGGCCGCCCCCGGGCCCTTCGTGGAACTCCACCCGCGCCTCGCGGCCCGCCTCGGCATCGACGACGGCGCCCCGCTGGCGGTCGTCTCCCGCCGCGGCCGGGTGGTGGCCCCGGCCCGCATCACCGACACGATCCGCGCCGACACGGTGTTCATGCCGTTCCACTGGCCGGGCGAGGGCCGCGCCAACACCCTCACCAACCCGGCCCTCGACCCCGTCTCCCGAATGCCCGAGTTCAAGACCTGCGCGGTCCGGCTGGAGGCGGCCGGCGACACGCCCTAAGGGGCCTCGCCGGAGAAGGTCGGACGCAGGGCCGCCGCCAGGCGCGCGACGAACGCCTCCTCGCCCGGTCCGGCCAGGTGCGGGTACTCCGCCTCGAAGTGCTCCCACTCGGCGCCGACGTACCCGTTCGGAACGAGGAACTCGATGTGCTCCGGGCCCACCTCCGCGTTCGGGTGGGGCCACTCGCCCGCCTCCCGGAAGACCTCCTGCAAAAGGGAGTTCGGCAGCCGGTGGTGCTCCGCGAGCAGCACCGCGTCGTACAGGTCCTTGCCCTGCGGGTGCCGGTCGCTGATCAGCCACAACACCTTCCACGCCAGGGACAGCGCGGGCGTCGCCGCCAGGACCAGGGCCCCGCAGGCCAGTTCGACCGGCTCCGGCGGCCGCGCGAGCCGCTCGTTGAACACGAAGTCCAGCTGGACCTGCCCGGCCGGCAGCCCCGGCACGGACCACGGCAGCACCATCCGCCGTCCGGGCACCCGGTCGTACGTCCAGATGTCCTCGCAGACCGCGCCCGGGGCCCGGATCCCGGCCCGACCGTCGGCCGCCGCCGCGATCCCCTCCAACATCCGCCCGGTACGCGCCGATTCCATCGGCCACGTGTGCGGGACCACCACGAAGTCCAGGTCGCCCGGCTCCCGCGCCGCCTCCCCGAACCGGTCCGCCGGCAGCACGCTGCCGCGCAGCACGAGCGAGTCCACCCACGGCGACTCCGAGATCGACAGCAGTACGGCGTCCATCGCCGCCCGCCGCGCCGCCACCCAGGCGACCGTCCGGTCCGGGTCGTCGAACACCGGGTCCCCGGCCCGGTACGCCCGGAAGTTGTGCCGCAGCGACGGATCGAAGAGGGCCCGTTGGCGCACGTCGTCCCCGGCCACCGGCCGGAGCGTGCGCGGCAGGTCCCCCGCCACCCGCGTCCCCTCGTCCAGCGGCTCCCGCGGCAGGTGCGTGCTCCGCGTCCCGAACTCCCGCCACGAGCTCATCGCGGCACCTCCCCGGTCCCGATCCAGCCCTCGTCCACCGACAGGTCGCTGTCGTACAGCACGAACTCCCTCTCCTCCGAGAGGATCTCGTACCCGCATTCCACCAGGACGGAGATCAACGTGTCGCAGGCGGCCGTGGCCCCGGAGGCGGTGCCCCGGCAGCGCTGCGTGATGAAACGTTCGTGCAGACCGTCGGGACCCGGCAGGGTGCGGCGGGCGTTCCACGACAGGTGGGCCCGGTGCTCCATGACCAGCGTCTCCAGGGCCGCCCGGTCGTAGTCCGCCGGCAGCCGCAGCTTCAGGTGGTGCTCGTAGTAGCCGCCGCCCGGACCCGGGCTGTCCGTGGTCCACGGGACCGTCTCGACCTTGACCCTGACCGGGTCGAAACCCGCCGCCCGCAACTGCGGCACCAGCCGCTCGTGGCTCGTCCGGTCCGGCAGCGTCAACATCGGTTGGGAGAGCATCCGACCCCGGGCCAACAGGATGTGCGTGACCTTCAACTCCCGCGCCGCGGCCCAGGATTCGAGCCGCTCCAGCTCCACCGCGTCCGGGCAGCGGACCGTCACGTGGGTTTCGTAGGTTCCGTGCGAAGACATGACATCGATCATCTCGGACATGCGTCCGATCCGCATCGGGGTTCCCACCGGGGGGTAACCATCCGGTCACGCACCGGACTCAGAAAATGCTCGCACGCCCCTCGTGGCGGTGATGTGTCGTACCCCACACTGAGGTGCGGTGCCACCGTCCTCGGAGCCCTGGAGGTCGCCCCCGTGCAGTCCCGGACCCTGACCGCGAACGTGAGCCACCCCGCCGCCCCCGCCGCCGACGCGGACCCGGCAGACGACACCGAAGCCGTCGCCGCCGTCGCCGAAGAGCCCGACCCCGAGGCCGAAGCCGTGGACGACGAACCCGAGGCCCTGGAACCGGTCGACCGGGAGCCCGCGCCACGTACGCGCAGCAGGGACAACGCGGCCGGAGCGGGGCCGTCCGCGGACCTCTTCCGGCAGTACCTGCGCGAGATAGGCAGGATCCCGCTGCTCACCGCCGCCGAAGAGGTGGACCTCGCGCGGCGGGTGGAAGCGGGTCTCTTCGCGGAGGAGAAACTGGGCAGCACCCCGGACCTCGACTCCCGGCTGGCCCACGACCTCGACAAACTCGTCGTCATGGGCCGGATGGCCAAACGCCGCCTCATCGAATCGAACCTGAGGCTCGTCGTCTCCGTCGCGAAACGGTACGTCGGCCGCGGCCTCACCATGCTCGACCTGGTCCAGGAGGGGAACCTCGGACTGATCCGCGCCGTCGAGAAGTTCGACTACGCCCGCGGCTACAAGTTCTCCACGTACGCCACCTGGTGGATCCGCCAGGCGATGTCCCGGGCCCTCGCCGACCAGGCCCGGACCATACGCGTCCCCGTCCACGTCGTCGAACTCATCAACCGCGTCATCCGGGTCCAGCGCCGCATGCTCCAGGAGCGCGGCTACGAGCCCACCGCCGAGGAGGTCGCCGTCCACCTCGAACTGACCCCCGAGCGGGTCATGGAGGTGCTCCGGCTCGCCCAGGAACCGGTCTCCCTGCACGCCCCCGTCGGCGAGGAGGACGACGTCGCCCTCGGCGACCTGATCGAGGACGGCGACGCCGCCTCGCCCGTGGAGTCCGCCGCGTTCTTCCTGCTCCGCGAACACCTCGAAGCCGTCCTGTCGACCCTCGGCGAACGCGAACGCAAGGTCGTCCAGCTCCGCTACGGACTCGCGGACGGCCGGCCCCGCACCCTGGAGGAGATCGGCCGGATCTTCGGCGTGACGCGCGAACGGATCCGCCAGATCGAGTCCAAGACCCTCGGCAAGCTGCGCGACCACGCCTTCGCCGACCAGCTCCGCGGCTACCTCGACTGAAACGGGCAGGGGGCGCCCCGAAGGACGCCCCCACCCCGCTCGACCCCGCGGGTCAGTCGACCTCGGCCACCGCCTGCGCGAACTGCGCCGCGTACAACCGCGCGTACGCGCCGCCCGCTGCCAACAGCTCCTCGTGCGTGCCCTGCTCCACGATCGAACCGCTCTCCATGACGAGGATCACATCGGCGTCCCGGATCGTGGACAGCCGGTGCGCGATCACGAAGGACGTACGGCCGTGCGCCAGGCGCGCCATCGCCTTCTGGATCAGCACCTCGGTACGGGTGTCCACCGAGCTCGTCGCCTCGTCGAGGACCAGGATCACCGGATCCGACAGGAACGCCCGGGCGATCGTGATCAACTGCTTCTCGCCCGCGCTGACCCCGGCGCCCTCGTCGTCCAGCACCGTGTCGTAGCCGTCCGGCAGGGTACGGATGAACCGGTCCGCGTGCGCCGCCCGCGCCGCCTCCTGGACCTCCTCCCGCGTGACCTCGCGGGAGGCGCCGTAGGCGATGTTCTCCGCGATGGTCCCGCCGAACAGCCAGGTGTCCTGGAGGACCATGCCGATGCCGCCGCGCAGCTCCTCGCGGGTCATCTTCGCGATGTCCACGCCGTCCAGGGCTATCTCCCCGCCGGTCACCTCGTAGAAGCGCATCAGCAGGTTCACGAGCGTGGTCTTGCCGGCGCCCGTCGGGCCGACGATCGCGACCGTGTGACCCGGCTCCACCGTCAGCGAGAGGTTCTCGATGAGCGGCTTGCCCGGCTCGTACCGGAAGGCCACCTTGTCGAGGGTGACCTGGCCGCGCAGGACCTCCGGACGCTCCGGAACCTCCACGTCCGGCTCTTCCTCCTCCGCGTCCAGCAACTCGTACACCCGCTCCGCCGAGGCGACGCCCGACTGCACCAGGTTCGCCATCGACGCCACCTGCGTCAGCGGCATCGAGAACTGGCGCGAGTACTGGATGAAGGCCTGCACGTCACCGATCGACAGGGTGCCCGAAGCCACCCGAAGACCACCGACGACCGCGATCAGCACGTAGTTGATGTTCGACAGGAAGAACATCACCGGCTGCATGATGCCGCTGACCAGCTGCGCCTTGAACGAGGCCCGGTACAGCTCCTCGTTCTGCTCGGCGAAGACGGCCGCCGACTCCTCCTGCCGCCCGAACACCTTCACCAGCGTGTGGCCGGAGTACATCTCCTCGATGTGCGCGTTCAGCGCGCCCGTGGTCTTCCACTGCGCCACGAACTGCGGCTGCGACTTCTTGCCGATCCTCGCCGCGACGACCACCGACAGCGGAACGGTCACCAGCGCGACCAGCGCCAGCAGCGGCGAGATCCAGAACATCATCACCAGCACGCCGACGATCGTCAGCAGCGAGTTCAGCAGCTGCCCCATCGTCTGCTGGAGCGTCTGCCCGATGTTGTCTATGTCGTTCGTCGCCCGGCTCAGCACCTCGCCGCGCTTCTGCCGGTCGAAGTACGACAACGGCAGCCGCGACAGCTTCGCCTGCAACTCCTCGCGCATCCGGTAGACGGCGCCGTTCATCACGTGGTTCGACAACCGCGTCGCGACGAGCATCAGCAGACCGGCCAGCGTGAACACCAGCAGCGCCCACAGCGACACCACCCCGACCGCGCCGAAGTCGATGCCCTTGCCCGGCGTGAACGCGGTGCCCGACAGCATGTCGGCCATCCCGCCGTCACCGTTGGCGCGCATCCGCTCCAGCGCCTGCTCCTTGGTGACGCCGGCCGGGAACTCCCGGCCGACGATCCCCGCGAAGACCAGGTCCGTCGCGTTGCCGAGGATCTTCGGGCCGACGACCGCGCAGCCCACGCTGCCGACCACCGCCGCGACCATGCCCCACAGCTTCGCCCGGTCCTGCGCCAGCTGCCCCAGCAGCCGCTTGCCCGACCCCTTGAAGTCCATGGACCGCTCGGCCGGGCCCATCATCATCCGTCCTCCGGGCCCGCTCATGCGGCCTCCGCCTCCGTCAGCTGGGAGAGCACGATCTCCCGGTAGGTCTCGTTGTCGGCCATCAGCTCGTGGTGCCGTCCCTCACCCACGACCGCGCCCTCGTCCAGGACGATGATCCGGTCGGCGTCGCGGATCGTGGAGACCCGCTGCGCGACGATGACCACCGTCGCGTTCTCGGTCTCCCGGGACAGCGCCGCGCGCAGCGCCGCGTCCGTCGCGTAGTCCAACGCCGAGAAGGAGTCGTCGAAGAGGTAGATCTCCGGCCGCTGCACCAGGGTCCGGGCGATGGCCAGGCGCTGGCGCTGCCCGCCGGAGACGTTCGTACCGCCCTGGGAGATGGGCGCGTCGAGCCCGCCCTCCAGCTCGGAGACGAACTCCTTGGCCTGGGCGACCTCCAGGGCCTGCCACAACTCCTCGTCGCTCGCCCCGGGGCGCCCGTAGCGCAGGTTGGAGGCGATCGTCCCGGAGAACAGGTACGGCTTCTGCGGAACCATGCCGACCGTCCGGGCCAGCAGCGCCGGATCGATGCGGCGCACGTCCTCCCCGTCGACGAGGACCTCGCCGCCGGTCGCGTCGAACAGTCGCGGGACCAGGCCCAGCAGCGTCGACTTCCCGCTGCCCGTCGAGCCGATCACCGCGGTGGTCTCGCCGGGACGGGCCACCAGGTCCACCCCGCGCAGCACCGACGCCTCGGCCCCCGGATAGCGGAAGTCGGCGCCGCGCAGCTCCAGCCGCCCGCGCAGTGCCAGCTCGCGCACCGGATCGGTGGGCGGCACCACGCTCGATTCGGTGTCCAGGACCTCCTGGATGCGCTCCGCGCAGATCTCCGCGCGCGGCACCATCATGAACATGAAGGTGGCCATCATCACGGACATGACGATCTGCATCAGGTAGGCGAGGAAGGCCGTCAGCTGACCGATCTCCATGCCGCCGCTGTCGACGCGCATCGCGCCGAACCAGATCACGGCCACGCTGGACACGTTCACGACCAGGATCACGACCGGGAACATCAGCGCGAGCAGCTTGCCCGCGGCCAGCGACACCCCGGTCAGATCGGAGTTGGCCTCGCGGAAGCGCTCCTTCTCGTACGGGTCGCGGACGAAGGCGCGGATCACCCTGTTGCCGGTGATCTGCTCGCGCAGGACCCGGTTCACGGTGTCGAGCCGGTCCTGCATCTGCCGGAACAGCGGGCGCGTCCGGAAGACGATCGCACCGACCGACAGGCCGAGGACCGGCACCACGGCGAGCAGCACGCCGGACAGCTTCACGTCCAGGGACAGCGCCATCGCGATGCCGCCGACGCACATGATCGGCGCCGAGACCATCAGCGTGAACGTCATCAGGGCCAGCATCTGGACCTGCTGGACGTCGTTCGTCGTACGGGTGATCAGCGACGGGGCGCCGAACTGTCCCAGTTCCCGGGCGGAGAAGCTCTGCACCCGGTCGAAGACGGCGGCCCGGATGTCGCGCCCCAGCGCGGCCGCCGTGCGGGCGCCGTAGTAGACGGCCCCGATGTTGCAGACCAGCTGGACGAGCGAGACGCCGAGCATCAGGGCGCCGAAGCGCAGGATGTAGCCGGTGTCACCGTTGACGACACCGTTGTCGATGATGTCGGCGTTGAGCGTCGGCAGGTAGAGGCTCGCACTGGTCTGCAGCAGTTGCAGCAGCACCAGGGCGGCGATCGGTTTCCGGTACGGACCCAGATGGGTCCGCAGAAGTCGTATGAGCACGCGCAGGCTCCGGTCGGCAAGATCGAGGGGGTTCCCTCCATCTTGTGCCAACCGGCACCCCGATCCCCACCGGATTTCGTAAAGCCCGGTCAAAAGGAGGAGGGCGCCCGCGTCCCCGGACCTAGAACTGGAACGCGCCCGGGTGCAACTGCTCCCGGGTGGCGATGTACTGCTGGCGGACCGCCTGCCAGGTCGGGTAGTCCTCACCGGGCTCGAAGACCTGCGCCGCGGCGGCCGGCCAGATCGGGGGGGTGTGCGGGGCCAGCGTGCCCCGGTGCACCCCGAGCGCCCACGCCGCCTGCCGGGCCGCGCCCAGCGCCGCGTAGTCGGCCGGGGCCGGGACCACCACCTGCGTCCCGAACAGGCCGGGCGCCGCGAGCTGGACGGCCGGCAGGTCGGCCGCCGCGCCCAGCAGGAACACCCGCCGGATCCCGACGCCCCGGTGCCGCAGCACGTCGAGGGCGTCCACCAGCCCGCACAGCATGCCCTCGAAGGCCGCCCGCGCCAGGTGCTCGGGCTTCATCGAGTCCCGGCGCAGCCCGCTCAGGGTGCCCGCGGTGTGCGGCAGGTTCGGCGTCCGCTCGCCCTCCAGGTACGGCAGGAGCACGAGCCCGTGTGCACCGGGAGTCGACTTCAGCGCGAGCGCGCTGAGTCCTTCCAGGTCGGTGCCGAGCATGTCGGCGGTGCCCCGCAGGGCCCGCACCGCGTTGGAGGTGTTCACCACGGGCAGGTGCATGCCGCCCGCGTCGGCGAGGGAGGTGATCAGACCGCCCGGTTCCGCGAGGGCCTCGTGGTGGACGGCCATCACCGAGCCGGAGGCGCCCAGCGAGACCACCGCGTCACCCGGACCCAGACCCAGCCCGAGGGCGGCGGCCATCGTCTCGCCGGTCCCGGCGGAGATCAGCAGGCCCTCGGGCGTCATCCCGGCGGCCTCGGCCGGGCCGAGCACCTCGGGCAGCAGCGCCTGCCGGCCCAGCGCCAGCTCGACCAGGTCCGGACGGTACGAGCCGGTCGCCGCCGACCAGTAGCCGGTACCGGAGGCCCCGGCCCGGTCGGTGGTGCGACGGGCCGGCCGGCCGAGCAACTGCCAGACGAGCCAGTCGTGCGGGGACATCAGCACCGCAACCCGGCGGGCCGCCTCCGGCTCCGTCCGCGCCAGCCAGGCCAACTTCGCTATCGGCTGAGCCGCGTGCGGCACCGAACCCACGGCCTGGACCCATGCCTGCCGCCCGCCGAGCGCCTCGACCAGATCCGCCGCGGCGACCTGCCCGCGCTTGTCGTTGCCGACGAGCGCGGGACGTACGAGTGCGCCCTGCGAGTCCAGCGGCAGGACGCCCTGCTGCTGCGCCGAGACGCCGATCGCCTCGACGCCCTCCAGCAGCCCGCCGCCCGCGGCCTCGCCGAGGGACAGCAGCCACGCCTGCGGATCGGTTTCGTGGGGGACCGTCTCACCGGCGGACTGCGGATGGGGCGCGTAGCCCTGGCGCAGCACGGCGCCCGTGTCCGCGTCGCAGACGACGATGCGAGTGAAGGTGGAACTGCTGTCCAGTCCGGCGACTATCCCCATGCGGAGAATTCTGCCGCACGCCGCGCCGGGCTCCCGCGCGGACTCCGTCCCACCCGCACCCGGGGCTCAGGTGTTGCTCGTGCCCCACTCGTCCTCGGTGCCCGCGCCGCTCCCGACGCGGCCCCGCAGGGTCCGCACGCGCTCGGTCAGCGAGTCCGGTACGGCGTCGCCGACCTTCTGGCTCACCGCGGCGAAGGCCTTGCCGGCGACCTGGCGCCCGCTCTGACCGGCCGTTTCGGCGGCGTTGCGCACCACTGGGTTCTGCGCGACCTGGCGCGCGGACTTCTTCAGCTGCTCGTAGCGCTCGCGTCCCGCCCGTGTTCCGAGGACGTATCCGAGGGCCAGTCCGACCACGAACGTGACCTTGTACCGCATGCCTGCCACCCTTCGTCGTGTGGTGCCCGGCCCGCTGGCGATACCGATTGGCGGAGCACCCCCCTGCTTGCGCTAATCTATGACTCGCAACGAGCGCTCGCCCCCCGGCAAGGCCGGAGGTGGGCCGTTCGATGCACCCGCAGCAATCCCCTGTAGCTCAATTGGCAGAGCAGCCGACTGTTAATCGGCAGGTTACTGGTTCGAGTCCAGTCGGGGGAGCGCGGTCCCCTGTAGCTCAATTGGCAGAGCAGCCGACTGTTAATCGGCAGGTTACTGGTTCGAGTCCAGTCGGGGGAGCAAAGAAGAAGGGGACCCGGGTGGGTCCTCTTTTTTTTGCCCGGACCCTGGAACCGGGCAGCACTCAACGCGGTCTCTCTGAACAGCGAAGCCGATCATGCGAGGCATCCGAGGCAGGAGATCGTATGAGCGGCTATGCTGCGGCAGACGGCGCGCACACATGTACGCGCCACGCCGTAAAGGGGCGGTAGCTCAGCCGGTTAGAGCAGCGGACTCATAATCCGTCGGCCGTGGGTTCGAGTCCCACCCGCCCCACTGCGGAGCAGGTGTGCAGAAACGATAAGGCGGTCCTTCGGGGCCGCCTTTCGCGTGTTCCGGGCCGTGTTCCGGCGCCCGGTCCGGTGCGGCCGCGGGCGCCGGGGGCGGCCGGGGCCGCACCGGGGGCGGGGCGGGCGATGACGGGGACTAGAAGTTCTCGGTCTCCTCCACCAGGTGGCGCAGTACGTCGTCGAGGTTCTGGCGGCGGGCGAAGGCGGCACGCTGGCGGGCGGCGCCCGAGCCGTCGCGCAGCAGTCCGCCCAGGGTCTTGGCCGCGTGGTCGAGGTCACCGGCGGCGGCCAGCTCCGGGGCGACCAGGTCGAGCAACGCCTCCGCCAGATCGGCGGCCGGGAGTTCGACCCCCGTGTACGGGTCCAGCCCGAAGCCCTCCAGGCCGTCGTGCGCGGCCCGCCAGCGCGCGAGCCGTAGGACGTCGTCCCGCAGGGCCGGCTCCGGCACCCGCTCCGTGATGTCGCGCAGGGCGGTGGCCACCAGGGCGCGGGCCAGCTCGGCCTGGAGGACGGCCGTGTCGATGTCCGGGGACATGTCGGGCGCCCGGATTTCGAGCGTGGGCCAGTTCCCGGAGGGGCGGAGGTCCCAATAGACCATCTTGGTGTCCAGGGCCGCCCCGGAGCCGAGCAGGGTCTGCACCGAGCGCCGGAAGTGGGCCGTGGACGTGAAGTGCGGGGGCGGACCGGCGGAGGGCCAGCCCGACCAGGCCATGGCCCGCCAACTGGAGTGGCCGGTGTCGCGGCCGCCCCAGAAGGGGGAGTTGGCCGCCAGCGCGATCAGCGTGGGCAGCCAAGGTCTGACCCGGTTCGACACCGCCACGGCCGTGTCCACGTCGAGGGTGCCGATGTGGACGTGGCGTCCGCAGCTGACCAGGGTGTCGGTCAGGGCGCCGAAGCGGCGGTGCTGCTCGCGTTGGCGCGGCTCGTCGTCGGTCAGGTGCAGCGGCCCCTCCAGGGCCACGACCGGCGAGGGCGCCGCGAGCAGCCGGCAGCCGTGCGCGCGGGCGGCCCGGGCGAGGGTGCGCCGCAGGGCGGCGAGCTCCTCGCGCAGGGTGACCGCGGAATCGGCGACCGGGGTGGAGATCTCCACCTGGTACCGGGTCCCCTCGGCGTGCAGTTCGTGGGGGAGTCCGGCCGCGGTGGCGAGGACGTGCTGAGCGGCGGGGACCACCCGCAGGGTGCGGGCGTCGACGAGGAGGAACTCCTCCTCGACCCCGACGGTGAGGGGGGAGGTGCGGCCTCTCGCGGTGCGCAGGCCGTGGCCCGTGGGGCCGGTGTCACTGGTGCTCGTGGTGCTGTTGCCAGGTTCGATCACTACGCCTCCCTGGACATACGAGTCTTTTCATCATGAGCCGAGCGGGAGTCGAGGAGGGTACGGCGATTCGGTCAAATGTCCGGTGATAGTGGCGGGTTAGCGGCAGGCTTCGGCCAGGCCTGGGGCGCCGGATCCGGGTGGGGAAGGCGTTGCGGATGTGTGAACAACGGCCGGCGGCCCCGGAGCCCCCCGGAGGCGGGTGGTTATCATCCGCTGTGACCGGTACCGCCTCTCCTCCGCAGCCCCGCCGACGGATATTCGCCGACCTGACGCCCCTGCGCGCCTCCGCCGACTACCGGCGGCTGTGGGTCGGGAGCACCATTTCCTGGCTGGGCCAGGCGATGACCGCGCTCGCCATCTCGCTCCAGGTCTACGAGATCACCGGATCCAGCTTCTCCGTCGGGCTGGTCGGACTCTTCTCGCTGGTCCCGCTCGTCGCCTTCGGTCTGTACGGCGGCGCCATCGCCGACACCGTGGACCGGCGCAAACTCGGCCTCTACAGCTCCCTCGGCCTCACCGGACTGTCCCTCGCCCTGGCCGGAGCGGCGCTGCTCGACTACCACCGGGTCTGGCTGCTCTACGCGGTCGTCGCCCTCCAGGCCGTCTGCGGGGCGCTCAACGGGCCCGCCCGGTCGGCCATGATCCCGAGGCTGCTGCCCAAGGAGCAGCTGCCCGCCGCCAACGCGCTGAACTCCGTCACCATGACCACCGGGATGATGGCCGGGCCCGTCCTGGGCGGTGTGATCGTCGGCTGGTGGGGCTACCAGGCGGCGTACGTGATCGACGCGGTTACCTTCGGCGCCGCCCTCTACGCGATGTGGCGACTCCCGTCGATGCTGCCCGAGGGCAGGCAGGGGCGGGCCTCGGTCATGGACGGGCTGCGGTTCCTCGGCACCCGGCCCAACATCCGGATGACCTTCTTCTCCGACCTGGCCGCGATGGTGCTGGCCCAGCCCCGCGCGCTGTTCCCGGCCATCGCCGTGCTCTGGTACGGCGGTGACGCCAGGACGGTCGGCCTGCTCGTGGCCGCGCCCGCCGTGGGGGCGCTGCTGGGCGGACTGTTCTCCGGCTGGCAGGGCCGGATCCGCAGCCACGGGCTGGCGATCCTGATCTCCGTCGCGGCGTGGGGGCTGGCCGTGGCCGTCTTCGGGCTGACCCGGAACCTGTGGGCCGGCCTGTTCTTCCTGGCCGTGGCCGGCTGCGCCGACACCGTCTCGATGGTGTTCCGCTCCACCATGCTCCAGGCCGCCACCCCGGACGGCATGCGCGGCCGGCTCCAGGGCGTCTTCATCGTCGTCGTCGCCGGCGGTCCCCGGCTCGGGGACTTCCTCGCCGGGACCGCCGCCGAGCTCACCTCACCGGCCGTCGCCATTACCGGCGGCGGGCTCGGCTGCGTCCTCGTCGTGGGCCTGCTCGCCGCCCGCTGGCGGAACTTCGCCCGCTACGACGCCCGCTCGCCGCAGGCCTGAGGCCCGGCTCCCGCGACCTACGCGTCCACCGGCTCGCGGGTGCGTTCCCCGCCCCGGTCCCCGGTGTTGCGGGTGCCGGTGGGCTCGAAGAGCAGGACCGTCACCTCCTCGTCCGCCACCGGCTGGTGCTCGACCCCGCGCGGGACCACGTACAGCTCGCCCGGGTGCAGGACGACCTCGCCGTCCCGGAGCCGGATCCTGAGGGTGCCGCTCACCACGAGGAACATCTCGTCGGTGTCCTCGTGGCTGTGCCGGACGAACTCGCCCTGGAGACGGGCCGCCTTGACCTCGTAGTCGTTGACGCGGGCGATCCGGCGCGGAGCCCACTGCTCGGTGAAACCGGCCAGTTTCTCGGCGATGTTGACCTTCTGTGTCGTCATGTGGACAGGCTGCCCCGGTGGGCGGGGCCGGTCTTGTACGTTCCTGACATGGCCGCCGCACCCCCGCGCAGTACCGTCTCCGCCTGGCGGCCGCCGGTCGCCGGCATCGCCGAGGTCTTCCACGCCCGGTTCACCGCGCACGCCTACCCGGCGCACGTCCACGACACCTGGACCCTGATGCTCCTCGACGGCGGCCGGGTGGACTTCGCCCTCGACCGCGAGCGGCACGGCGCCGGGGTCCGCGACCCGGTGATCCTGCTGCCGCCCGGCGTGGCCCACGACGGCCGGACCGTCACCGAGACGGGCTTCCGCAAACGGGTCCTGTACCTCGACACCTCCGTCCTGCCGGAACGGTTGACCGGGGCCGCCGTGGACGCCCCGCTGCTGCGCGACCCCGCACTGGGGGCACGCCTGGACGGGCTGCACCGGGCCCTGGCCGACCCCGACCCGTTGGAGGCCGAGACGCGGTTGGCCTTCGTGGGGGAGCGGCTGCGCCGGTGGCTTGCGGGGCGGCGGCCCGCGCCGTACGAGGCCCCGGGCGCGGGGGTCGCCGTACGGCTGCGGGAACTGCTGGACGCCCGGCTGGTCGAGGGCGTCACGCTCGCGCAGGCCGCGGCCGTGCTGGGCGGCGTACACCCGACCCACCTCGTGCGGGCCTTCCGGCGTGCCTACGGGTTGCCGCCGCACGCCTACCTGATCGGACGACGGGTGGCCCGGGCGCGGGAGCTGCTGCTGGCGGGGACGCCGGCGGCGGAGGCGGCCACGGCGGCCGGATTCCACGACCAGGCGCACCTGACCCGCCACTTCGGGCGCCACGTGGGGATCGGACCGGCCGGATTCGCCCGTTCCGGCCGAATGTGAAGGGGAGTTGGCGGGTTCGTTGCGATGCCGTTGCCACCCCTTCCGTTTTATTTCTGTTCGACATATGACAGTTCGGCAGTCATCGCCCGCGCCGACGCGGACGATCCAGCAGGACCAGTCGAACCAGGAGGAAGGCCTTCATGCGCCTTCGCACGCTCGTCACCACCGCGGTGACCACCGCCGCACTCGCCGGAGCACTCGCCCCGCAGGCCGTCGCGGCCCCCGGGGGCCGCGCCTGCTCGCCCCACCTGTCGGTCGGGGGATTCTCCGACTCGCTCGACAAGAGCCTCCTCGACGGGCGGCTGGTCGGCGGCATCTCCGGCCTCTCCCTCGACCGCGACGGCTCGGTCGCCGCGATCTCCGACAAGTCGGCGCTCTACCGCCTCAAGGTCGCCCGCGGCGACACCCCGACGGCCACGGCCACCGCCCGGCTGCCCCTCACGGACGGCGCCGGGAAGGCGCTCGACTCCGAGGGAGTGGTCGTCGACCGTGACGGCACCTACCTCGTCACCGACGAGAACGCCCCCGCCATCCGCCGCCACAGCCGCACCGGCCAGGTCCTCGCCACCCTGCCCGTCCCGCCCGCGTTCCGGCTCGCGCCCCAGGGCCGGGCCACCGTGAACCAGACCTTCGAATCGCTCACCCTGCTGCCGGGCGGCCGCACCCTGGTCGCCGGGGTCGAGGGCCCCCTCGCCGGCGACGGCAAGGACGCGCAGGGCCGCACCCTGCAACGCGTCCAGACCTGGGAGCGCGGCCGGGACGGACAGTTCGTGCTCGGGCGCCAGTACGCCTACCCCGTCGACGCCGGCCACGGCCTGGTCGAGCTCGCGCCGACCCGCGACGGGCGGCTGATCGTGCTGGAACGCGGCTTCACCCAACAGTTCGCCATCACCGTGCGGCTGTACGTCGCCGACCCGCTCGGCGCGAGCGACACCACGAAGGTCGACACCCTCACCGCCGGCCCCGGCCTGCGGGTCGCCCGCAAGACGCCGATCGGCGACCTGAACGACTGCCCGACGCTCGGGGCCCCGTCGAAGCTGCCGCAGAACCACCCGCTGGTCGACAACGTCGAGGGCATGGTCGTCCTCGACGACGACAGCCGCGGCCGCACCCGACTGCTGCTGGCCAGTGACGACAACGAGTTCCCGCAGCAGATCACCCGGCTCTACACGCTGGACGTCCGCCTGCCGGCGCGGCGTCACCGGTAGGCCGTCCCCGGCCCGGTCCCTACGGCCCGACGACACCCCGGGCCACGCCGAGCGCCACCAGGTCCTGGGGACGGATGCGCAGCTGCTCCGCCGTCTCCGGGGCCCGGTCGGCGGGGCGCTTGAGGATGGCCGCCGCCAGCTCCGGGGCGATCACCGAGAAGTAACTGTCCGGGGTCACCCACGTGTTCCCGGGCGCGGCCAGCGCCAGCGCGCCGCCCGAACCGCCCTCACCGATCAGCAGGGTCGTCACCGGGACCGTCGCCGCGGCGAGCGCCGCGAAGGTGTCGGCGATGGCCGCGCCGGCCCCCGCGTGCTCCGCCGCGGCGTCGTTGGCCGCGCCGGGGGTGTCCACCAGGGTCAGCACCGGGATCCCGAGCCGGTCCGCGAGCCGCACCAGGCGGGCGGCCGTACGGTAGCCCGCCGGGCGGGTGGCGGTGCCGCACTGGGCGGCGTACGCCACGGCCCGCCCGTCCCGCAGCCCGAACCCGCACAGTATCCCCGGGTCGACGCCGCCGGCGCGGTCCCCGGAGAGCGGCAGCCACAGGTCGAAGTACGCCTCCAGGTACGCCTCGGCGCGGGGGCGGGCCGGATGCCGGGCCAGGAGGACGGCGTCCCAGCCGGTCGCGGGCGGCGACACGGCGGCCAACGCGGTCGGGGGCTCCACCGCCCCGGCCGGCCGGGGCGCGGTCAGCACGCGCAGCCAGTTCGCCAGCACCGTGGGCAGCTCCGCCGGCGGCACCACGGCATCGACGTGCCCGGCGGCGTACTGTCCCTCGGCGGTGTAGGCCGCCGGATCGGCGTCGGCGGGCCGAACCCTTGACCCGGCGAAGCCGACCTGCGCCCCCGGGAGCGCGAGCACCACGTCCGCGCCGGCGCCGAGGGTGGCCCACCCGCCGCCGGTCGTCGGATCGCGCAGCACCGCGATCTGCGGCAGGCCGGCCGCCCGGGTCCGTACGCACTGCGCGGCGACCCGCTGGAGCTGGGTCAGCGCGAGCATCCCCTCCTGCATCCGGGACCCGCCGGTGGCGATCAGCGACACCAGCGGCAGGCCGCGCTCCCGAGCGTGCCCGTACGCGGCTTCGAGCCGGTCCCCGGTGCGGTGCCCGAGGGACCCGCCGAGGAATCCGAACTCGAACGAGATCAGGCCGACTTCGCGGCCACCGATGCGGGCGGTGCCGGTCACTACGGACTCCTGCTCGCCGGTACGGGCCGTGGCCCGGGCCCGGGAGTCGTCGTAGCCGGCCCAGCCGAGGGGGCCGTCGGTCGGTGACTCCCCCGGCGGGGAGGGCAGTTCGGCGAAGCTGTCGGGATCCACGAGGGCGGCGATGGCGGCGCGGGCCGAGAGGCGGGTCGTCACCCCCACACCCTAGGCCCGCCCCCACGGAGCCCCCCAGGCCCCCGGGCCCCGCGCCTCAATCGCCGGCGGGGCTTGATGGGCCGGGTTGTGGAGCGGGGTTCACGGTGCAGGCCCCCGGGGCTCCGCCCCGGACCCCGCGCCTCAAACGCCGGCGAGGCTGGAGGGGTCGGCGGGGCTGGATGGGGCGGGGTCGGGGACGGGGTGGGGTGTCGGCCGGGACTCAAACGTGATTTGTTGGCGCGCGGTACCACTCCGCCAACGCAGCCCCGGACAGGGCGCCATAAATCAT